>DAIMET010000034.1:0-13328 GCA_036725105.1 Calditrichota bacterium | reverse complement strand
AAGAAAGCAAAAACCAGACTGCAATGGGTGTTGTTTGATTTTTTTATACGTATTCTTTCTTTATTCATTCTGATTGTCCTTGGGATCTATTTTCTTCCAGACATTGTTCCATCTCTCTATATCATCAACATGAACTCCTATGCATGGACCCTTACCATCATATTGTCTCTTCTCATTCTTGCATGGGGTTTGTATTCATACCGATATCGGAAGAATAACTTCCAAGACAAACTCTCTCATCACCACTACAAAACCGCAAACCACAGAGCAAGAAAACCAATATGGATTTCACTCTATAAAATCTTTGTCTCTGCACCCGTTACCTCATTCTTTTGCCTTGTCTTTCTTCCTGCTGTAATGCTCCACTTTTCTCCATTTCATAATATTTTGACTCTTGTAGTGGCATCCTTTCTGTATCCGCTGGAATTCATTTTCATTGAAGGACATTCTTCAAGGCATTTCTTTTGGCAAACAATTGCTTGTCTATGGATTCTCATGATTACGTATGTCATTCGAAGCTTTGTGTTTCCTGTTTTCATGTGCATGATCCTGGCTACGTCACAATTATATGCTGCAAAACAGATTGTATAACACACATTTTTATGAAGTCTCTGGAACCCTTTTCTCAGCGATGGAAACAACAAAAGTCATTTCAATCCTCTATCGTTTCTGAATCAAAAACTCCTTACCAAACCTCTCAACAAGTTTTTCCACCAGAAATTCAACAAATCTATAAAAAGCTCTCACATCAGTATTTCAATATTTCTCTGCAAGATGTTTTTAGAGGGAGAGAAATAACCACAAGCGAAGGCTTGTGTTATTGTATCGACAACGAAATTCCTTTTTCCGAACCTGCTAGAGAAATTGAGATAACAAAAAAAAGACTACAATCTTCTCTTCAACTCATTCCAGGAATTGGTCTTCAAACAGAACACCTCCTTCACCACCAGAGGGTTTTCACATTCTCTCAGATCCCCGCTAATTCTAGGTTTTATGCAAACGCACAAGCATGTATTCATCAAATTGAGAATGGCCCCTACGACGATTTGTTTTGGAAATTTCACCAAATCTATGGCAAAGATCACCCCGATTTACTGCAGTTGTCACGGTTGATTCCCATAGAAAACCTTGTGTTTGTAGATATTGAAACCATGGGATTAAGTTCTCAACCCATTACCTTAATTGGTTTTGGGAGAATACAAGGAAACTCACTACGGTTAGTGCAGTATTTTGCCCGAGATATTACAGAAGAAGCTTCTATACTGTCGAATTTTTATCATCACCTCCAACGCGGGGATTTCTTCGTTACATTTAATGGAGAATATTTCGACATCCCTTTTATCAAGAATCGTTCGCGGTATCACAATCTAGATCACTCCACATATCCAGCAAACTTTGATGCTCTTTTCTTTGCACGCAAAGTTTGGAAAAAAGACTTACCCAATTGCAAACTACAAACCATTGAAAAAGAAATCTTAAATATCCATCGGATTGACGATGTTCCAGGAGCATATTGTCCTGTGTTTTACCAACACTATTTACAAACCCGTCAAATAGGTACCATTGTACCCATTATTCAGCACAATCAGCAAGACATTGTTTCTCTAGCAAGAATATTCTTTCGACTTCAGCAAATATGGCGATAGGGCCATTTGAAATGTCATGAAGATTCAAAAAAAAATTTCTAAGCTGCTTTCTTCAAAACGTGTTTTGCGCCACCTCGAGGCGCATCGCATTCTTGAAGAAAAAAAGGCTAGTTTTCAATCTAATCCCATACCTTTTCCTCCCCCGCTTGAACAATGGATTGAATCCAACCATATTCAATTGTATTCTCATCAAGCCCAATCCGTCCAGGCTATGCGTTCAGGTTCGCATGTCATACTCACCACTCCAACCGCTTCTGGAAAAACATTATCGTATAATCTTCCTGTCATTGAAGGGTTACTTCTAAACCCCCAGGCAAGGGCACTGTACATATTTCCCACAAAAGCACTCACCAATGATCAATGGAAAACATTAAAGAAAATGGATGCAGAGCTAGATAAATCCCTACATCCTGCGGTGTACGATGGAGACACCCTTCGTCAAAAAAGATCCAGGATACGCAAGCATTCTAGAATTATTCTGACCAATCCATATATGCTCCATATGATTCTTCCATGGCATCATTTATGGGGACATTTTTTTTCTTCTCTTGAGTATGTTGTATTGGATGAAGCACACTACTATAGAGGTGTATTTGGTTCCAATATGGCAATGCTCATTCGTCGATTAAAGCGTATCTGCTCTTTTTACGACTCCAATCCTCTTTTTTTTCTTTCTACAGCAACCATTGAAAATCCTGACTCCTTTTCTGAACAATTAATCGGGGATGAGTGTTTTCATATTCACGAAAATGGAGCTCCAACCGGAAAAAAACACTTCCTTTTATACAACCCCTACAAACAAGAGGAAG
Organism: Calditrichota bacterium; assembly: GCA_036725105.1. Classification (GTDB taxonomy): domain Bacteria; phylum Caldisericota; class Caldisericia; order UBA6126; family UBA6126; genus JAGLCW01. The sequence continues at coordinate 10,873 of DAIMET010000034.1, read as the reverse complement.
AGGGTTCTACATCAAATATTGAAACAGAATGGCTTTTGGAAGAACTGGTAAAATCAGATATTCAAACGCTTTGTTTTTCTCTCTCCCGAAGAAATACAGAATGGATTACTCGACAAGTACAGAAACATTTTCAGTCCAGATTCCCTTTGCGTAAAGGTCCAATGGTATCTTCCTATCGAGGAGGATACTTGCCCGAGGAAAGAAGAACGATTGAGAATCAACTAAAAAAAGGAACCCTCAAGGGCATTGTGAGTACCAATGCTCTGGAAGCTGGTATCGACATTGGGTCTCTTGATGCTGTTTTGATGAACGGATACCCAGGTACAATGATTTCTACCTGGCAGCAAGCAGGCCGTTCTGGAAGAGGTACTGATGAATCTTTAGCAATTCTTGTTGCCAGACAAAATCCTTTGGATCAGTACTTTATGAAACATCCATCGCAGTTTTTTGATCGCAAACCAGAGTATGCCATCATAGACAATCACAATCCCTACATTTTATGGGGACATTTAGTGTGTGCTGCAAAAGAAATTCCCATTACTCTTGACGACACATTGTATTTTGGTGATTCACTTCAAGAAGAACTGAATGTTTTGACCCAGGAAGAGTTTCTTCGAGAATCAAACAATAAGTGGCTATATAACCTTTCAGAAGAACCTTTTAAGAAAGTGTCCATCAACAACATTGGCTCGGAGATATTCTTACTGTACGCAGAGGGTAAACTACTGGAAACGCTTGATAAAGAACAGGCATTTCGAGAGGCATACGAAGGTGCCGTTTACCTGCACCAAGGAGAAACTTATCTGATCAACTCATTGAACCTGGAGCAACACACCATTCATGCCACTCCTGCTCATACTCCTTTTTCTACCGAACCTTTGATTCATACTGATGTCAAAATTCTACAAAGATGGAATCAGCAGAAGTTTCCTTCTTTTCAGCTTTCGTTTGGTAAGGTGCATGTCACCGAAGAATATTACTCGTATCAGATAAAAAAAGGTTCTATGGTCATCAAAGAAGTGCCTCTAGATTTACCACAAAACCGCTTTGATACTACATCTTTTTGGATAGATCTTGACCTAGGAACACAAAAAGAACTGCTTCAAACAGTTGATACCCGCAAGCTTCAAGGAGGAATCCATGGGGCGGAACATGCTATCATAGCAATCATGCCATTGTATGTTCTTTGTGATCGAAGGGATTTAGGGGGAATGTCGACACTATACGACCCCGAAACGGGCTCCACAAGAATCTTTATATACGATGGCTTCTTGGGAGGAATTGGACTCAGCGAAAAAGGTTATTCCCTTATTCATACTCTATTGCAATCTGCTCTGGAATTGGTTGAAGGATGTTCGTGCGATGCAGAAGATGGATGTCCTGCTTGTATCCACTCCCCAAAATGCGGAAATGATAACCAAATCTTGCACAAAGCATCCACTATTCTTTTTCTGCGCAAGCTGCTTGGTCGAGAATCCGGGAAATGATGTCCTCTATTTTCTTTCTTTTCTTTCGCTGAGTATAATAGATGAAAACAATATCTTGGGGGTTGTTATGAAAGATACATTTCTCCGGAACTTAGTGTGTCTGTGTACCGTTTTTTTTCTTCTTCCCACCCATATTTCTCTAGCAGAAGTTGACATTATCAAAGATGTTTTACAAACCATTGACTTCACGAAGGAAATGTGTGTAGTCAGTGAAGAAGCCATTCAAAAAACGTATGGAGACGACCCTTTTCGACTTCCTTTTTTCAACGATCAACTTCGCAATCCTCTAGAAACACCAAGCATATTGAAAAACAATATTGACTATTGTATAGCCAATCGTGATTCCATTCGGAATGTTCATTGGTATACATCTTACCGACTAGGCTATATGGTAGCAGCATATCCACAATACGAACCTACGTTTGACCATCGCATTGTAGAAAGCGCTCCTCTGCTGTATGCTATTTCCGATATCTATACACTTCACCAAAAACCACTTTCTGCCTATTCGTTTTCCCTGTTACAGTCCAAAACAAAGGACATCCCCGTTGATGTTCAAAAGGAAATTGCCAAAGTATTATATGCATCCATGGAATTTGAGCTTGCTCGAGATAAAGCGTTTGCTACTGCATCAGAGCTGGATCTAATCAAAGCATTCCGAAACCCTGCTGCAATTTTAATGGAAGATGGATGGGATGAAATAACATATCAGATAGCTTCTGATGCTAATTTCGGACAATTGTATTTTGCTAGCATTGTTCTAAGTCATCATCTGGATGCATTCCTGCAAATACTCCCCTCTCTTGCAATACCCGATTCTACATCATTTTCTGCTGAAACCCCCATGGGTTCTATTCAAATCCATCCTGCCAAGGATACCCTGCACACTGGTCGAAATATTTTATTTTCACTCGATCTTGGTGGAAATGATACTTACCTGAATAGTGCAGGTGGAAATGATTCATGGTTTAATCCAGTCTCTATTTGTATTAATATGACAGGAGATGATACTTACGAAGTACAAGATCCATCTGTATACTCTCAGGGTGCAGGGGTTTTTGGATTCGGAGCACTAGTAGATATGCAAGGTGATGATCATTACAAAAGCATTCAGTATAGTCAAGGTTTTGGTTGCTTTGGTGTAGGAATTTTATGGGATCAGAATGGTAAAGATACATATGACTGTGACAACCTTGCCCAAGGCGCCGGTATTTTTGGAATTGGAATCCTTCATGATTCAGCTCAAAGCGATACATACCATACTTATTCTTTCAGCCAGGGCTTTGGATATGTAAAAGGCTTTGGACTACTGATGGATGACCAGGGCGACGACACCTATATCGCAAATGATGAAGACGTAGCAGGAACCAATCCTCAATCTTCTGACCACAATACGAGTTTTTGCCAGGGAGCAGGCTTTGGAAGAAGAGCAGATCTTGCAGAAGGCAACTCAATGTCTGGTGGTATTGGAATGTTAATTGACATGCAAGGCAACGATACCTATTCTTGCGGTGTTTTTGGCCAGGGTACAGGCTATTGGGCAGGTACTGGTGTTCTCTACGATCAAAGCGGTAATGATTCATATAAAGGAGTTTGGTATGTGCAGGGAGGAGCAGCTCACTTTGGTATCGCCATGCTCATGGATGACCAGGGCAACGATACCTATGATGCTCTACTGAACATGGCCCAAGGTGCTGGCCACGATGTTTCGCTTGGGTACCTGATTGACCGCGAAGGCAATGATACATACACTTCCCCAAATCTGGCACTGGGTGGAGGAAATTCAAATGGTCTTGGTTTTTTTGTGGATGCACAAGGAGATGACATCTATCAACTTCGTAGAACAAATGCAACCAATCTAGGGAAAGCTAGTTGTGAACTCTTTCCTAAAACTTCCTGGCGATACGGCAAACTGACCATGGGTTTGTTTATTGATCGCGGCGGAGAAGATACCTATATGACAATGGATGAAGAGGGCAATTTTACCGTCCCTTATGAACGAGCTGGAAACGAAAAAAGCTGGTCTTTTATTCATGAAAAAATCATCAACACTTTTGGGTGTGGAATTGATACCTCCGAAGGCAGTATTGAAGGCTTACTTCCTTTGCTCCCCGAAACAGATACGCCATGATGAATATTGATATCCTTGTAATGGCAGGAGGAAGCGCGCCATCATGGGCACATCCTCCAGTCGAAAATAAAGCATTAATATCTGTTCATGGAAAACCCTGCATCCAATGGGTCCTTGATGCAATTATAGCAGCACAGAAAAATCCAGAGATAAAAAAACAATTTTCCATTCGTTCTATCCTTTTAGGAACTGATGTTTTACAGAACCAGGGAATCACTGATCAATTTGATGCATATGTGTCCTCCCCAGAAACAAACAGATTATCCGACAATGTTCGCCTTGGTATGGAAGCCTCCAAGGGTGAGTACATCTTGATTGTTACGGGAGATATTCCCTGCATTGAAATGGGACACCTTCGGTCATTGCTTTCTCCCATCCAGGACTACCCCAATGCAGATCTATTTGTTCCCATTATTGAAAAATCTGCTGTTGACCAATTGTTTCCAGGTTCACACCGAACCTACGGAAAAATCAAAGAGGGCTCTGTAAAAGTAGCAAATTGCTTTCTCATACGAAAAGACGGATTTCCAAAAATTGATGCTATCATGAATCAATTTATTGAAAATCGAAAAAGTGTAATTAAGCTTGCTTTCCACTTTGGCATCCTAAATTTGCTGAAGCTCATCGTTACCAAATCCATCTCTATCCCAGAGCTGGAGAAAGCTTTTTTAAAAGCGTCGGGTATTCAAGTAAAAGGATTTTTTACCGAGTATGCACAGCTTGCAGTAGATATCGATAAACAATCTGACATTCACGATATTGAAACTTATTTCACCAAAAGAGGTGGTGTATGACACTTTTCCAATCTATCATCATGGCTTTTGCACAAGGTATTACAGAATTTCTTCCCGTTAGCAGTTCTGGTCATTTAGCTGTAATCCCCTTCTTGTTTCAGTTTCCTGAACAAGTACCCCTGGCATTTGATATTATGCTTCATGTAGCCACACTGGTTGCTGTCATCATTTTTTTATGGAAAGATATTCAAACCATTGCAAAAGGATTGTGGGTATTCAATAAAACGACATGGAATCTATTTTTAAAAATTATCATAGCAGTAGTTCCAGCTGCCATCGTTGGTATTTTTTTTAAACAGCCTATTGCCCATATGTTTCAAAGCCCTCAATTGGTTGGGTGGGCATATTTTGGCACTGCTGGTTTGCTATTTTTGACTTACTTCTTAAAAGAAGGTTCAAAAGATATGTTATCCATCACCTGGATGGATTGTATTTTGATTGGTGTATTCCAGGCATTTGCATTAGTTCCAGGCTTTTCACGTTCAGGCTTTACCCTGGTAGGTGCTCTACTAGTAGGGATGAAAAAAGACCAAGCATTTCGTTTTTCTTTTTTGATTTCTATCCCAGCCATATTGGGTGCCTTTGTTCTTGAAATATTTGAGATAGGGTCTATGCAAAGCATGTTTACTCTTCCCATTTTCATTTCGTTTATGATAGCCATTCTTGTTGGATTGGGAGCATTGTGGATTTTGCGTTGGTTTTTGCAAACAAAAAACTTGCATTGGTTTGGGTTTTACTGTGTTGCACTTGGTATCCTTTTAATCGTTCTATACTAACATGAAGAAAAAAACCATACTGTACCAATGCAGTCAATGTGGGTATACATCTCCTGGGATGCTGGGAAAATGTCCCGAGTGCGGAGAATGGAACAGCTTTGAACCAGTTCAGAATGATCCTCTTCACAGTACAACTCGAATAGCCCCGCAAGCAAAACCTGTTGCCTTGTTTGAATTAGCCGATCAAGAAGGTCATCGCTGCCCTACGAAGCTAGAAGAAGTGGATCGCGTTCTTGGAGGTGGCGTTGTTGAGGGAAGCGTCATCTTAATAGGTGGAGAGCCCGGGATTGGAAAATCAACTCTCCTTCTGCAGATTGCAGATGCTTTATCCCATCATGGGAAAGTGTTGTACGCCTCTGGAGAAGAATCTCCCTCTCAAATAAAACTACGAGCAAGTAGATTGGGTATTCACCAAGATACTATTTTTGTTTCTTTTGAAACAGAAATCTCCAGCCTGCAAAACCTGGTGGAGGAATACTCTCCGCGCATTTTGATTGTAGATTCCATCCAAACTACCTATACGCAAGATATTGATGGCACGACAGGAAGCATTTCACAAATTAGAGAATCTACTCAGCGTCTTGTACAATTAGCCAAAAAGGACAATGTTACAGTTTTTATCGTTGGTCATGTTACTAAAGATGGAAACATTGCGGGTCCCAAGTTTTTGGAACACTTGGTGGATGTTGTGTTATACCTGGAAGGAGATAAAAATGGAATGATTCGAATGCTCCGTGGAAACAAAAATCGATTTGGCGAAACCGGAGAATTAGGAATCTTCACTATGAAGGACAAGGGTCTTTTCCCCGTACAAGACCCCTCTGAAGTATTTCTTGGCAAACACCAGAATTCCCAATCAGGAACCATTATTTTCCCTTCTTTGGAAGGGATTCGAACTATATTTTTAGAAATCCAGGCATTGTGCACACAAACCTATACGCCCATTCCTCGAAGAGTCGTCAATGGAACCGACATAAACCGTACTTTAATGTTGGCTGCAATTTTGGAAAAGCGAATTGGGCAGAGCTTTATTGGCATGGATTATTTTGTAAATATCACCGGAGGAACCCGCATTGTGGATCCTGCATCGGATCTTCCCATTTCCATGGCTCTCTTATCCTCACTCATGAATATTCCCATATCAGCAAAATTGATTTCCTTTGGAGAATTGGGACTATCTGGAGAAATCCGACCCGTCATGGGTACCGAGAAAAGGATCAAAGAATCTCTCAGGCGGCACTTTCATCCCATTATCATTCCTGCGGGTAGCATCGAACAAAATGATGCGCCCGATCAGATCATCGAAGTATCTCATATTCAGGAAATCCCATCCATTATTAAGCAAAAAACCTAGTTTTTATCTCCATACGGATCATCTGCAAACGAATCATAAGCACGCAAAGAGAAAAGCATCGTAATTTCTTCACTACAGGTGCCATCTTCACAGTTCAGTAGTAGGAGTCCAAGAGCATTTAAGTATTCCAGATACAAGCATTCTTGTTTGCTAGAGCATTCCAATAAGGGAGAAATCCCAAATGTCTTCAAGAATACCTGACTCTTCACCATATTGTCTGTTGTATATGAAAAAGACCACGTACCATTTTCGTCTTTCAGTGCTTTCAAACTACAATACTTGAAACACTCGGGGATAGGGCAATAAGTGATCTCTCCTACATACATGATTCTGTGCTGTGATTCATCTTCAAGATAATAACACTGCTCTGCGTACGCTATTACATTAAAACGAGTATACGGCAGCTCCATCCGCTCCCTGGTGTGATTGAGAAAATTGGCCAATGCTTCTCGGTCTTCATCTTTAAACGAATAGTCAGCAATTCTTGTTTTCTCAAAATCCTGCTGATGCCAGTGCATTAGATCATCGAATGATTCTGCTTTTTCAAAGGATTCTGATGGTTGATCCAGTACGTCTTCTTCTACTTTAATGGTGTTACAGGAGAATAGAACATCCTCCCAAAGCTTTCCTGAAAAACATACAGACAACAATTCCTGTGGTCGGGTCCATTCGTTTTCTTCGAATGCTTCCCATACTGCATTGTACATGATCATTAGCCCGTCTTTATTTTTTTCTATGGGTGTATCATCTTCAAATGACCAACGCACTGAAGCATCCTGATCCACCAGAAGGGCTTTTAATGAAACAGTGCCGTGCAGATCAAAGTAAAAAAACAACCATTCTCCTTCCATGTTTTTGGCACAAGTCAGAAAAACGAGCGTTTTTTCTTCTTCTCCGCTTGGACTTTTGAAATACGACGTAGTACGAAGAGTAGGGTAAAATTTAATCATCCTGTCCATTGATGTGGTTGGGTGCAGATGGATAGCTCCTCCGCAAGGCGAAATAACAGAATGAGAATATTCACCCTCTTTCGGATTAAAATGTTTTGCAGCCACCTCTAATTGTTGAGATTCTTGAAAGGTAAACTCCTCATAGATACGGTCCACTTTCATTGTAGAAGGAATATACCAATACAATTCATGAAACGTAGGAGGTGTTTCTTTGACAGCGGTAACAGTTGATGACGGCGACATAAAAAAGATGCAAACAACACAAAAAAAGCAAAAACTTTTACGTATCATTTCTCCCTCCTTGTAAAAGATAATCAACAAAAATATACTTCTATTATGTACGAAAAGTGAAAATTAGAAAATGGTTGAGGCAAAACTTTTTTCAGATCTTGTAAAAAATATAAAATTGACAACTTTTTTTGACAAAAAGATAAAATTTCGTTGTTTTTGTATTTTCATATTTAGCATTTGGATTTATAATGAGATAAGTATTTAACTCTTTTCAATATGTAAGGAGATCTGTATGAGTAAAGGAATTTTTTTGCCGAAGAAATGCATTTTTATTACTATTTTTACTGCGTTATGTATGTGTTTCCAATCATTTTCAATTTCTTTTGCGTATTCAATGGACCACGCCGTCTCTTCTCCCCATATTCTTCATCCTGCTTCTATTACTGCAGGGTATGGTCATACTCAGGCTGGTCGATATGGTTCCAATTCAGAGTACATTTTTCATCCAACTTCTCAATGGACATCCATTCTTGCTGATTTAAAATCAGGCAATGTACTCTTTCATGTACAATTGCCCAAACTAGATGGTATTTCACTGCCTATCCCACTGGAAATGACTTACAATTCCTTTAATGCCACCGAGAATATTGGGCTTGGAAATGGTTGGATTTTATCCTATTTAAGTTGTTTACAAGAAGATTCACAAACACAAAATGTCCGGTATATTGATCCCTCAGGAGCCATTTTGTCGTTTACTTATGATGCTGTAACACAATCGTATTCCAATCCGTTTGGTTTTAAAGGAAAACTACAGAAAAATCCAGATAATTCCTTTACTTTAAAACTACTTAACAATATCTACTACGAATTTGACACCCAAGGAAAGCTTTCTCAGGTAAAGTCTCCGCAGGGTTTTGGGTATTCTGTCTCCTATACCAACAACCTTCCTGTTGAGATTACGGACGACATTCATTCTTCCATTCAATATACACTTTCCTGGAATGCAGGCGGTATGTTGCAATCCATCACAGATGGCATGAACCAAACATGGAATTTATCATATGACACCAATGAAGACGCTCTCACGTCCATTCAAAAACCTGGTTCCACACAATCTTGTGGTTTTTCCTACGACACGAACTTTTTGTTAGTACAACATCTCGATTTTGCTGGTTTTGAATATGATATCGATTACTCTCTGGTGGCTCCCTACCCAATTGCCAGCTGGACAATCCCTTCCGGAGATACTACTACGTTCCAATTTACTACAGCTTCTTCTCCTTATGCTAAAAAAACCGAAGTAAAAGATGCAGAAAACAAGATCGTGGATTATTTCTTCGGAGCTAGCAGCAGTCATCTGGAGAAAATATCACAAACAAATGGTGGGGTTGAATCCAAACAAACTATTTCTTACACACAGCAAGGATGGGTGAGTAGGGTTCAAGATTCCAACGGAATCAACACCGATTTTACCTATGACAATGTTGGACATCTTATCTCTCATAAAGATGCCCCCCCTTCTGCTGGGAATGACTATTTTGAAATGGTATATACCTATTTTCCACAAGATAGCATCGATGGAAAACTCATTTCTTTTAAAGAAAAAGCCACTCCATCCATTTGGAATGAAACCACTTACCAATACAATGACGTTGATGCCCCCAATCTTACTTCCGGTATAACAAACTCTCTTGGAGAAACCACCACTTACGACTACAATCCACTCGGTCAGATGATCTCGTCTACGATTCCCACCAAAACTGGAACAGCTACAACAACCTATCAGTATAACCCTACAACAGGTTTCCTGTCTCAAATCATCTTTTCCGATGGAAATGAATCATCCTTTCAGTACAACCATAATGGATATGTTACAACTGCCAATCAGTTTGAAGGCTCTGTTCAAATGGGCATCCCCATAGCAGCAAAAGCTTACACCTACGATTCCACCAATCGCATCACGCAAACCATTGATTCCATCACCAATGATCAAACCTCTCACCAATATGGATCAAACGGTGAAATTCTTTCATGGACAAGTGAAACAGGATGTACTGAAACTTTCTCCTATACTCAAACAATTGGAGAAAACTCTGTTCTCATGTCAAACCGAGATATTAAAGCTATACCAATGTCGATCTATGCTAACCCTCACAGCATACTGAATATGGGTTTTCAGTCTTCACCACAAAGTTATGTCCCTAAGTATTCTCCCAATCCCTACTCAACTACTAACTCGTATGGTCATCAAACCATTCATACTTACTATGACAATGGGTATTCAAAAAGCCAGACTAACCATCTTGGCAATACCACCACATATTCCTATGATGCATTCTATAACAAAAACTCAATCATTTACCCCGATGGAGCCACAACTCAGATAACCTACAACAACAACAATCTCCCCACTTCCTCTACCAATTCCAAAAAAGGTGTAACAAGCTGGCAATACAATGACATTGGACGAGTTACAGTAGAAAACCATCCCATTAAGGGTACAATACAATATTTATACTCGATTCGAGGAGATGTATTAAGCGACGAAACAGGTACCTACAGCTATGACCTAATTGGTAGAAAGACTGCCATTAACTATATCGGAGGCGGTAGTGATACATGGTCGTACACGCCCGATGGATACAAAGAAACATCCAGTGGAATTCAATATACCTATACCTCTACCGGAAATGTATATTCGTGGCAGGAAGGAAACAATGGAGTAACCTATAACTACCAAGGTGGATATTCCAAGCTTCATCTTCCTTCTTCCATAACAGGAAGTGGTGAACTAAGTAGCTATTCCTATCAGTATGATAACAATCACAGAATGCATTCTGTGAACAATACATCAAAAACTCTCCAAGGTTCTTTTGTTTACACATACAACGATCAATACCAACTCACTTCCATTACCAATCCTAATGATACACAATACATACAAACATATTCCAACAAAATTCACGACCAAAGCAAAGTTTTGGATTCTACTGGTCAAATTGAACTCATGGTTACCGATACACAATTCAACGGACTAGATCAAAGAACCAATTATCAACATACAGTTGTTGCTGGTCAAAACCAATTCACGGATTCCCATTCCATCCAATATTTCACTTCTGGAAGTCATACAGGTAAACTGCAATCTAT
>DAIMET010000033.1:0-14163 GCA_036725105.1 Calditrichota bacterium | reverse complement strand
GTGATTCTTAGATTATTTGGGATGGGAATGGGTATGAAACCAATACCTACTCCCATGACAAGCCCAAGAAGATAGGGTACAAAATCGGTATATTCCAATTGTTTTGTATCACCTTGTACGATTTTTTTAACTTCTTCAAGCGAAATCGTATCGCCTATCATGCGTACAATGTCTCCCATTTCCAATACCATGTTTCCACTTGGAGAAAATTCAAATCCGCTACGTATAATTCTCGTTACTACCACACCATGTTTGGCAAAAAAGGGAAGTTCCCGCAATCGCTTTCCGATCACTCGGGCTTCCATAACACGCGCATCGCGTACTCGTTTTTGTTCTTTTTTATCAACCCATTCCATGGAGGCTTTGCCAATCAATGGTTCTAAAATAGACTGCTCAGATGCTGGTCCTACAAGACGAATAATATCACCTTTTTCGATGACAAAAGAAGGAGAAGCTATATAGATAATGTTGTCGCGGAGTATTCGGGAAAAATTGGTTTGAAATCTTCGATCGGGATTGATCTGTTGGATGGTTTTCCCTATAATGCCCGGGTTTTCTGCTTTGCACTGAAATGACACAAGGGGTGGATACATTTTTTCAGTTGATTTCTTCCACTTTTCTTCTTCTTCTAGCGGTTTTTTTCGAATAAGAACGGGAAGAAATTGATTGAATATCACAACACTAACCATTGCAAAAGGATATGCAATACCATATCCAGATGAGATACTAGCGGCTACATCCAGGGAAAACTGACTCTCTGCTGTTTGCATAGCAGCTGCTAAAGCAGGAGTATTGGTAAGACCACCGCAATACAAACCAGTAGCAATGTCAAAAGGAATATGCAGCCATTGAAATACCAACCATACCCCAATAGCTCCACTTAAAGCAGTAACTGCTGCCGTAATGATAGAATTGATGCCGGTTTTACGGAACATACGGAAGAATCGGGGTCCTACTAAAAGACCGACCGAATACATAAAAAGAACCAATCCAAATTCTGTCAATATGGGGGATAGAGAGTATTCAAAATAACCAAAAACCAAAGCAACAAACAAGACCGCAGAAGTGCCAAGAGACACTCCTTTAATCTGTATTTGTCCTACTAAATAGCCAAAAAACAACACAATGCTTAAGATTGCTAGTTCCATGATAAGAAAAAGAGTATATAATAATGTGCATAAATCAAATATCAATAAGGAGTGTGGTGTGCAAAGCTCAAACACCCCAATCGGAGAAGAACAAAAAGCTTTAGCTGTAATTGCCTATGCTGGTCTTCAAAAATCTTTTTTCCAATCTATCAATTGCAATATTGTTTTGTTTCAAAAGGAAATCCTTCATGCAGCATTCACTAAAAAATTACTTCAGCAAGAAATCCAAAGAAAAAAAGAAGAATATATGAATGAAACTGGTTCCCCAACCAAAACAGGGAATATTCGCATGGGAGTCACATTATACTACTATTCTAAGTACTTTGACCTTTCCCCTCAAGAAATTCTTGATGAACACGAAAACAATTTCCGTATCCCAGTGCAGGATATTTTAAAAATCACATATACGTTCGATGTCAACGAGTTGCAAGATGTTCCTCCACGAAGACTGCGCCCTGGTAAACTTCGCATTGCTACTTCTTCCAAGGAATATACCTATATTTTTGGTTCCATCCCTGCCAAAGAATTATTATCTGCTCTTCAAGAAATCTGGGCTGACTTATCTATCGAAGAAGGAAAAGCAAGCTGGACAAAGAGTTAATCAACTATTTATTGGTGTGCGACAGGAGTTCAAATCCATCTAACTCCTGGACCCTTTTTTGTTGTTCTTGAAGACCATCAATGATGGTTTGTATATGATCGGATAGTTCTACCTGTAAATCTTGAGCACTCTTCTCGAGTTGTTCTCGATCTACTTTTGCAGCAAATTGTTTGTTTTTCATTTTTTTCTTAACAGAGGATGGTTTCATTCCCTGCAAACCTTCTGGGCGTACAAATCCAACTGCAATAACAAAGCTTGCCATTTCATCACATGCGTATAGAGCTTTGGAAAGGAGGCTATCCCGATTCTCTGTTTCTATGGCATGCTCTTTTACTGCTTGAATCAGCTCCGGCTCCAATCCAAGTTTGTGCAGTATTTCAACGCCTTTGTTTGGGTGCTCATCAGGATATTTTTCGAAATCAATATCGTGTAATAAACCACACAATCCCCATAATTCCACGTCTTGATCATATTTTTTTGCATATGCACGCATTGCACCTTCTACTGCTAGTGCGTGCCGTAAAAGATGATCTTCACTGTTGTATTGTTTCCAAATATCCAATGCTTCATGTCGATTCATACGTCCTCCAAAACGAGTAAAATGTTTAAAATCAAGAGCTTTTGTATAAATTGTAATGCTTTTTTACATATTTTCGAAATTTTTCTTGTATTTGCGGGAAAAATTGATATAAAGCAAATTGTACGCTATTTGAGCACGTACAAGTATTATGAATTGAGCCATGAACAAAGACTGTCTTGATAGACAAAAAGCATGGTGCCAGAGGAGTTTTTATGAACATTTACGTTGGGAATTTGCCGTATCAGACTACCGAAGACGATCTTCGCGCTTCTTTTGAGAACTTCGGAGAAGTCACTTCTGTTCGTATTATTCAAGATCGCGCTACTGGACGTTCAAAAGGTTTTGGTTTCGTTGAAATGCCAGATGAAGAAAGTGCCGAAACAGCAATTGCTGCACTTAACGGTAAAGATTTTTCAGGACGGAATATTCGTGTAAATCAAGCAAGACCAAAAATGTAGAACCAATATTTTGAACTAATAAAAAAGGAGGATCCAAAAGGTTCCTCCTTTTTTATTTCTTCTCCTATTTTATAATTTTAATTTCCTTAGTATAATGGAATAAAATTTATAAGGAGCTAAGCAAGAAAAAAATAAATGGAACATACATTTGACAGAAAAGGCAATACTTTGTTCGTAGTGTTTGTTGTACTTACTTCTATAGGCTTTTGGATTCTTTATTCTGTTTACGATTTTTTAACACTGAACCAACAAGTCTCGTTTTTATTCTTTAATGAACCGCTTTATTTTTCTGACGCTCTATTCCTGAACATCTCCTATTTTTCATTTTTAACTCGTATTGTTGTCATTGCAATATTCATTTTGGCAGTACTTGTTGTACGTAAAACTATTCGGGCGTTGCGATACAAAAACCAGGAACTGCTTGAGATTCAAGAAAAAATACAACATAATGAGTTAATCTACCGGATGCTGTTTGACACAAATAACGATCCAATTTTAATGTTAAAGGATTGGAGTATTTACAAGTGTAATCGCAAAGCACTCTCCTTTTTTGGATACACTTCAAGGGATAAACTTCTTTCTCTCCATTTTCTAGACCTTTTCCCTGAATCCCAACAAGATGGTTCTCTCACAAAAGAACTGCTTCTGAAAATGCAAAAGCAAATTGCAATGCATAACTTTAACTGCTCTCCCCTATCGCTGTATTGTAAAACTGCCAACGACAGCTTTAAGCCCGTTTTAATCACAATTAGTCCTTTTGTATTGAAAAATGAATTGTTCTGTCAGGTTCTTCTGCGAGATGTTTCTGCTCAACAAACCTACGAAAAAGAGCTCAATACACTACGTACAAAAGTTCAACAATCTAACTTATCCAAACACCGTAACTTCCAAATCGTCCAACATGAGCTAAACCCACTACTACAAGAATTCCATCAACACCTAGAAAAGTCTCAACAGAAGTCATCTACTTCTTCTACTGCATTGTCTGAATTCGATCAAATCTACCAATCACTTCACTCACTTACCACCAATTTGGAAATAATGACTTCTCTTGATTCCCCAAAACAAACTCTCCGCAAAGAACCTCTTCAACTCCATGATTTGAAAAAGAATTTGATAGAAAAATATTCTCCCCTGTTTCAAGAGAAAAAGATCAACCTTACTGTTCATGGTATCCAAAAAAACTACTGCCTTATTCTTGATCGGGAAAAACTGGATCAAATTTTGTCACATCTACTCCAAAACGTCTATCAATACTCAAATCCCTCCGGAAATGTTTCCATCCAGCTTGACCTGAAAAACGTTATACAATCAGACCTACACACTGATAATGTCACCGAGGATATAAAAGGATCTTTTGTCATAACTATAGAAGATGCAAGTTCTGGCATACCAGAAATCAAAGAAGCCATTCCATTTTCCTCCTTAGAAAAAGTATCTAGTAGTCTTTCTACAGACTCAAGATTGTTCGATCTTGATCTTACTATCTCTTCTACACTCATTGAGGTTATGGAAGGTTCTCTATATGTTGAAAACCATGATAGACAGGGATGTAGTTTTACAATTCAACTCGAGCAAACTCCCATCATGCAATATCCTGTTTCAGGTTCAGAAGTAGATTCGTCTGCAGGTGCTCCTTCATAAGAAAGAAAACACCTCCAGTTTTGGAAACAGACATTACTTTTCAGCATATTGTATTTCCCGTTACTATTCACCACTCAAGGCGTAAAACTCTATCTATTACGCTGCGCAAACCCAATCATCTAGTTGTTCGAGTCCCCATGAGAACCAAACTACAAGAATGCTTTTCGTTTTTACAATCACGTGAAAAATGGGTCATGAAACACTATTGTAATTGGATGAAGAATCCAATTCAGTACATTGAGTACAAGGATGGAGCAACAATTCCAATACTCGGTGAAAATGTTCTATTGCGAATTGAACAGCATGAAAAAAAGAAAAACGAAGTCTATTGGTATCAAAACCAGATCATTGTGAAATGCAAAGATCTTGAGGAAAAGACGATTCGCGCTACAATGCAAAATTGGTTTAAAAAAGAAGCAACGCACTATTTGTTAGAGCGAATACAGTATCTACTTTCTATCCATCCTTTTTTACCGCATCCTATGCCCAGTGGGTATCGTTTTCGCAGAATGAAAAGAAGATGGGGAAGTTGCTCTACAAAAGGAGTAATTACACTCAACACAGAACTTTGGAAAGCTTCTCCCGAGGCAATTGACTATGTCATTATTCATGAAATTTGCCATCTGCAACACATGAACCATGGCAAGGAATTTAAGAGATATCTCACTAGTCTATGTCCAAATTGGAAAACAGATAAACACCTTTTAAAAAATATCCCCCAGTGGTAGAATAAATCATTCCTTTTTTGGTTTATATTTGGATTTCTTAGGAGGAAGCTAATGAATCATTTTCGTAAAATTGTAGCCGTTTTTATTTCCGTTGCTATCCTATTTTCCTTGTGTTCTTTCTCGTCCTTGTTATCAGTTCAGGGACAAGATGAGACCACCATTATTGGGTACGGCCCAGTCGGTGGCGATATAGTAATGCCCTATGCCGGATCTTATGCGGATGGAATCGTATATATTGCAGATATGTTTGGAATATCACTTTTTGAAGCCGAAACAGGTTCTTTTATTCGCAGTTTTCCCGTTGAATCTCCAATGTATAAAGATTTACAACTGATCGATAGCTTACGGATGATATCATCATTGTTCAGTAACGGACCCTTTATGAACCCAGGACAGTTTACACTTCGAGAAAAAATCACTGTAAAACACTCTCTTCAAATCCTATCCACCAATGAGTGTGTCATTGTAGAAGATGCTAAATCTCTGAGTGTATATTCTCCAGAGGAAGGTAAAAAAGTACGATCCATCGCTCTCCCGGAGTTATCTACTCCACATGAAGACAGCTATGTCCAATCTATGTATTGTACAGTCGATGATCAACTGTACATTCTTTCACTCGAGGAATACGTAGCAGAAGATGATCAAACTGAAACTCAACTAGAACTGTTTATCCTTGATAATAATGGAAGTGTTTTACGTAAAATTCAAATTGAAGAAACGGAGTTTTTCTACTCTACCCTAATCAGCTTCTCTGTAAGTCCTGACAAATCCAAAATTGTTTTTTGTAGCCCTGATACACTATACATCGTCGATGCAGAAGGGAAAATTCTTTTGGAATACGACTACGAAGATAAGGAAGAAGCCCTTCAGTTTGCTTCTTTTTTTAACGACGACACTCTCTATGCAAGTGGCATAAATATTGAGGGATTAATGAATATGGAAGGATGCCAAATCACTCCTTGGAAAATCATAGAAGAGGATGAAAAACTATCTCTAGAAAAACAAAAGCCCCTGAGAATAAACAAAAGCGGCTTTTTCCCTGCTTTTTTAGATGTGAAAAATGAAACTGCTACCTGGATCACGTTAGGCATGATGGAAGATCTATTTCAATACCGAACATTCTGCATTCAAAATGAGTCCGCTATTCAAATTGGTTCATATCCATCGCAAGAAGGACAAATTTGTGGTTCATCTGCATTTGCAGTAGATGAGAATCATTGGCTATACGAAACAAGCTTGGGTCAAAATATGATCAATGTTTTTAACGAAAAGGGTGAATTCGAAAAACAAATTCCAATAGCCGTTGATGTTGTTAGTAGCTTAATGGGGATAATCAATTTCATGCCTTTAATGCTCGATATGGAGATTGAAGGGGAGTACTTGTATCTATCCAATGCTTTTCTCTTAACCTCTCTTTCCATTTGCCGTTATTCACTCGAAACAGAAGAATGGGAACTCCTATATGTCTCTGACATCATGAGTGATTCTCCTCTTTTGTTCTCAACTAGTATTGAAGTGTTTGATGAAATTGTATATGTTCTTAGCACTGATGAGGATGAAGGAAAGTATCCTGTTGTTTACGCCATGGACTCGTGGGGAGATATCGTGGAAGAATACTATTTCACGTTCGAATCTTCGGATTATGAACCAGAGAAGAATCCGTTCTGGCTAGATTTCTGTTACGATACCGAGGAAGAACTATTTTACTTCTTAGATGCAGACAATCGAACCTTTCTTGTGTTTGATTCCGATGCTGATTTAATGGAGGTTATCCCCCTGAAAACAAAGGATTTTGAGACAGAAGTATGGGGAGTGTTTTCATCCTTTGTTCTTCGCGGAGATACTTTTATTGTTACGGATGTCATGGCAGATAAAATATATGAATTTGATGCTTATGGCAACGCTTTGCAGAGTCATGGCAGTAGAGGAACGATACAACCTGCTATCAGTAAAGAATATTACCAATTACACCCGGATCTTTTCTATGGTGCATGGAAAGTCCGTATGGCAAAAAATCATACTACAAAAAACGATCCAATTTATGTGTCCGATTTTGGGAATTTCCGGTACCATAAAGTAATGCTAACGCAAGACAAGAAACCAATCCCTACATTTCCCACCATATCGCTTTTTCATGAGAAATTCTCTGTTTTTGAAACAAAAACCTTTACAATCCCATGTACGGTTGATCCAACCGACGGGGAATTCTCCTATACACTTAGCTCTGATGTCCCCTGGCTTTCATTTCCCAAGCCAGAGGGTAAATACCCCACAGACAAAATGGTGTATGAAATTGATGGATCAAAACTAGAGTGTTGGGAACTGAACACAGCAAACATTACGATATCATTTCCAGATCTTCAGCCTGATTCAAGAATTGTTGATGTTTCTGTTGAAGCAGTGGGAAATAAAATTGTTATTCAAATCGGTAGTCAGGTTGCACTACTGAATGATACCATTGAAATTCCACTAGACAAAGGAAGCATTCCTGCTATTTTTCAAGGTCGCACTTATGTCGCTATTCGATTCCTTAGCGAAAAAGTGTTTGAAGCACAAGTAGAGTGGAACGCAGAAGAACGTTCGGTTACATTCACAAAAGGGGATTTTGTAGTTACACTTTTCGTTGGCAAGAAAATAGCGATTGTAAATGGAAAAGAAATCTCTATTGACGCTCCCCCTATCATTGTAGAAGGTCGGACTCTCGTGCCTCTTCGCTTTATTAGCGAAAACCTAGGGGCTTCTGTTGAATGGGAAGCAGAAACACAAAAAGTAACGATTTACTACCCAGCAAAAACTACAAAATAGATTTTCACAATTCATTTTTGATAGGTAAACCCTGTTTTACCTAAAAATGCTAAAGCATAAAAAAAAGCCCTGGGGGAATTCCCCCAGGGCTTTTTTAGATCTCAGCTAAATAAGATGAATCTTATTTAGGGAAGAGTATCTCGGATAATGGTGACTGTACGAGTTGCAGCATCCCACAATACTTCAGCACCAAATGCTTCAGAGATGAAACGGATGGGTACTAAAGTACGACCTTCTTGAGTTACAGTAGGAGCCACATCAAGAATTACTTCTTCGCCATTCACATAAGCAACTACATCACCAATAGTCATAACGATGGAAATCTCGTCACCCAAGGTGATGGTAATGCCTTTGGAAATAGCATCATATTCGACTACAGCACCAAATGCCTCAGCAATAGCACGAAGAGGAACCATGGTTCGGCCAGCAATGATTTGAGCAGGAGCGTCTAAATCTTTGAGAGCTTCACCATTTTTGGTCCACTCGACGTTACCAACGGTAAGTTTGATGATGGTTCGTTCCCAAACTTTTACTTCAGCAGTAACAGTAGCGCTATTGCCAGCTTGATCCACAGCAACCATGGTAAGGGTGTTAGTGCCAGGCTTAATGGCAACTTTAGCCTTCCAGATGTCATGGACAACTTCAGCCTTCACACCATTAATAGTGACGGTGGAATAGATATCTACACGGCCAGTGAATTGATACGGATCAATGTCTTTGCTGTATATAATCTTTCCAGGATCATCTAAGAAGATGTTTGGAGGAGTTGTATCAAGGGTGACAGTGATAAGTTTGCGAACTTTCAAACCAGCTGGATTCACAGCTTCACCAACAATGGTGTTCAATCCTTCTTTCAATGTAACTGTTCCAGTGAAGGAACCGTCATCATTGACTTGGGCTGGAGTACCATTCAAGGTAACTTTGTTACCAGGATTGGTGCGGCCAGTCACTTTTTGGTTAGGATTGTTGGTTAAAGGATTCACAGGATCGAGTTGCAGCCAAGGAGCAGAGGTATCAGGAATAACTGGAAGTTCGGCTACTCCGATGATACGTCCTTCTTTGGTAGCAGTAAATACGACCATGCCTTTGTCATTTGGTGTAATTTCAAAGACAGCCATACCGTCTTTATCGGTTTTCTTGGAAGCATTTACGCCAGGACCTTTGGCAGTGACATTAGCGCCTTCGACAGGAGCTTGTGTACCAATTTCTGTGACTTTAACATTCACACCAGTGGTCTTGTTAGGATGCAATGGACCTTCTGGAATGACATGAACTTGGAGTCCGACAACAGAGTCAAACTCGATGATATTGCGAACGGTATAGGTGGAAGTATTCTTCAGATCATAAGGAGCTGTTAAGTAATACTTATTCTTGTTGAAATAACCCATACCAGCAATATCTTCACCAAGTCCGGTAGGAGTGAAGTGAAGAGTAGTTACCATAACCTTTGGATCGGTTGCTGATTTTTTGGTATGACCATAAATAGCAGTTTGATGTTGGTTACCGATCATATAGACGCGGCCATCTTCATGCATTTCACGATCACGGTTGTCAGCAGGACGAACTTCGACGATTAAATGGTTTTCAATCGCATAAACAAGGTCGTAATTGGAAGGATTCACAAGATCTTTTCCTAATTCTTCGCTTGTTTCAGCTCTGAGTACGCGTAAGGATGGAGATCCAATTTGGACTTCTTTGTTGGGGTATGCTTCCCAATCCAGTAAGAAGGATCCATCATTGGTGCTGTAATCAGAGGAAGTTTGAGCTCTGTGGAAACGTTTTTCTACAGAAGCTGGGTCTTGTTTGTTGGGTGGTGGGTAGCCAGCGAGATCGGCTTCGTCAGGATTGTTACAGTATACGTTGTCTCCAACCAATCCACCAATCCAGCAAAGATCTTCAGCAAAGATGTAGAAAGTTGTTTGAGCGTTGACGTCCAAACCAAGAGAATCATGATAATCTAAACGGTTGTTACCATCGATATCGGAGAATAGGTAACCGCCTTTGTGAGCGCTATTATAAATAGCACCAAGACCCCATCCAACGAGAGGAGGAGTTAGGTTAGGATTGGGGGTTACATCCCAACCACCCTTAATGGATTCTTCATCATACATTACAAGGCAAGTATTGTAATATACTTTGCCAAGAGTAATTTGATTGGAAGCTTTTTGAGTGTGGTTGAAAGCACCTAAGCTGAACAATTCAGCATTACGCCAATCTACTTTACCGTTATCGTTGAAGTCAAATCCTACATTCAGTGTAAACGGATACAGATCTTGTAAGAAATGTTCTGCAAAGAGATAACGATCTTTTTCAGTGAAATCAAAGGAAGCAGGTCGAGTGGAATAAGGAGTGAATCGAGCGGTATTCTTGATTCCTCCACCACAAGTACTTACGCCTTTGCTAACACCCTTCAAGAGGAGACCTTGTGCGTTCTTGGCAGTAATAGTAATCTTGTAGATTCTATTATCAGCAGCAGTCAATACAAAGTCTGGCTCTCCTGGTACTTGATATTCGGTACCAGATGGATCTTCGGTGTTGACAATGGAATACTCAACGGTTGGCAATACAACTTTAACATTGGCTTTTGCAGCATGTTTACGATCAGGTGTATAGATGTAGACATCAAATTCACCTTCATCGTTGGCACAGAAGCCTCTGAATGCATATTTTCCATCTTTGGCAAGACTAAAGTCAATCTTGATGGGTTGGAAAGGTTTTGCAGGAGTGCTGTAAAGTTCACGGTTGGAAATCTTCGTATTGTCATCATTGTGAAGATCAGTACGAACCCAGTAATATTCTGGTAATGGATCAGGATGGATGTCTTTGAAGAGATGATTCCAAATGTCGTCATCTTCTACATAGGTTTTTCCATCACTGTCAGGTACACCACGGGTTAAATCAACAGGTTCCCCTTCTTCATTGGTTAAAGAGAAGGATAATGGGGAAACAGGGTCAACCAATTCGGGAGTTACACCAGCGGTTAATGGATTGGGCTGTACGGATACAGAAAGATCCATAATAGGAGCAACTTCGATGAAGGCTTGACCAGAGAGATAAACTTCGTGAGAGTACTGAGGAGTTGTTCCAGGGAAGGAGTAGAGCGGACGGAAACTACGATCGTTGTTGTCGTCGCCATACTTGTAAGCGGTAATCATAACAGGTAAAGTTTCAAATTCTGAAATTACATGATCAGGATCACCTCTGTCTCCACCGAAATCAACACCAACGGTATCAATTCGAGAACCATTGGCTTCAGAGAGATCGAATACATAGACACCATTGTTACGTTGGAAGGTTCTGGCATCAATGACACCGCCTGTCCAGGTATTGGTGGCTAAGTCGTAAGAACCGATGATTTCTGTTTCTTTGTCGCCAAAGGAAATCTTTCCGTCTTCATTTAGGTCGTCTTCGCTGAAGTACTGAGGAGCACGGTCAGAGAAGTCTGAAGAATGAGGAGGATTGGTTACCCAACCATCTCCAGCACCATCATAAAGATTGGTTCTTGGATTCAAAATACCACGGTCTTGCCATGCATAGACAAATGCATCGTTAGTGGGTTGAACAGATTGCATTACTTCGTATTCTTTAACGGTAATTTCAACTTTGTTGTCCACATCAGCAGTTACTTTGTCTTTGTCGGAAGAAACTTCCAATGCATGAATATCAATTCCGTCGGTTGGAGGTTCTGCGCAACAATCTTGATAAATCTTGACAGTTCCATCCCAAAGAGTAACGGAAACATTCAATTTACCATAGGAAATTGGAATCCATTCTTCGAAACGGAAAATGTTTTCAAGACCAGTGTAATTGAGCTGCTTGTTGTCAACTAAGAGAGGATTGGTATAGCGATAGGTACCGCCATCACGATCCACGTTAGTCCAATCTTGTCCCCAAGCATGTTCAAAATCATTCATGTTAGCAGAATCAATAACGACTTCCCCTGTCCAATCATAAGCAATGGGTACATGACGCAGACCATTGTACTCATAATCAGAGGTTACGGTATTTTTCTTATCATCAAAGACTTTTGGCTGTGCAAAAGGTCCGCTAATGACTACGCGGCGAAGCTTATAGTCAATAGGAGTATCTTCTTCAAAGCTCAAATGATTTCCATCAATGTCTTTAAGGATGAAGTATAGACCGTAATCGGTTAATGGGAAGAATTCGGTACCTAATCGGTTGAAGTCTGTGAAATTGTTGTAATCCACATCATCATACCAATACCACCACCAAATTGCGGGGTAAGCGTTCCAACCACAATGATCTTGGTCGGTTCGGGTTACGCCACCAGCAGTAACAACACCCTGTACTCTTCCGGTGTGGGTTTGTCCGCCAGGATAAGCACGGCAGTCTTTACCAACATCAAGAATTAAGGGGTTGTAAGGATACTGAATTTGAGGAGTAGGTACATTCATCTTGGACAAAGCACTAGGTCCAGCAGTGTAATTCACTTGTGAATTTTGAAGAGCATGGTCTACAGTAGACATTTCTACAAAGTTCACGTATGGATCGGGAGCTAATACTTTGAAGGACTTAACACCACAGTAATCAATCCCCATGGTGGTCCAGTTTTGTGCACCGCTGTAAGGTACATTGGGATATCGGTTGACGTCAAAGTCAAACTCACCCACTGGAGCTACGGGTTTATCAACTACAAAATAAGGAGGATGAGTAATGGTGGAGTTGTAATCGAAAATAATATTTTCGGTCCAAACTCGAACTTCCAATTTTGTTGCAGCATCGCGAGCCAATACTGCGACTTGGATTTCGCCACCTTCGTCGGTGGTGGTTCTTTCGCCATAGTTCATGAGGTAGGAAGGTACACCAAAGGTGCTGACAAAGAAATCTCCAAAAATGTCGCCATAGGAGACATAACCGAGTTTTTCGAAGCCATCGCCGCAAACTTTACATTGATTCTTGTCTTGTGAACAATCAGCATCAATGAAGTTGGGTCTTTCTTCTACTTTAACGCAGTTTGGAATTCTTTCAGGACCTTCATTAGGATATTTTGGATTTGGATTCCATAATACGTCTCCAGCATCCAACATTCCTTCATGATCTCCGATGTCGTCCCAGTTCCAATACAGATAAGTGCCGTCAAGGTTAACTTGAACAATAACTTTTTGTGATGTTACAACGCCATTGGACATTGCAAATCCAGTAAAGAGGTAATCGATACCAGCATTGTGGGCATTGTAGAAGACAGCAACTTCTTCGCCATCTGGTACAGAAATACGAATGCCATTGGGATCGTTTACATCGTTAGGATTGTCAACATCTTCCAATTTCATGGTTAAGTTGGGGAATCTTTGATCAAGAACGCCAACGCATTTTTTGGAAGCGCTGAACTTAATGCCTTCTGGAGCTACGTTGTACTTGGCCTGAGCATAACAATCATACTTGTTCATAAGATCTTCTGGGAATGGAGGTACTTGATATCTTGGAGGACCCCAAGCTTTTGTACCTTCAATGTGACCCCAGCGAAGGTCTTCTTGACCTTCTTTAGGAGGCCATGTAAATTTACCAGTGTTGTCATGAAGTTTCCAGAAAGGATCTACCAATGTGTAGTCTTTTGTCTTTCCAGCTTCATCAATATAGTGGGTTTCTGGAGCAGGTGTAACGCCACCGTCGTCCTTAATTGCCACAATGCGAACTCGTAGATCATAGTCACACAAGATCCATTTACCATTTTCCCATACTTTCTTAAAGCCTTCATATTGTCCATTTGGAGGACAAGTTCCGCGATAAGGAGTGAATTGGAAGGTAGCAACTGGATTGTCAGCTGTGATTACTTTGTAATCTTCATAAATCTTGTCGCTTGTTGGGCCTTCGGTGTTACTAAGCATGATGTAAACTTTTTCAGCTTCATGATACATGCCGTCTTCCCAGTAAGCAGCTCGAGGAGCAGGATCAACCGAAATATCAATTTGAGAAGTTTGTTCTACTTGGAATGGTTTGTCAATTTTGACAGACATACCAATTTGATTAGAAGGATATACTTCCCAATCGATGTAACGGAAATCACAGTTTTTGCCCATGGATAAACCATGAACGGTGCTTTGGTTAATCCAGAAATCTTGGTTGTCACCAATTTTGGATCCGCAGCTGTAGGTTACATCAGATTCTGTAACTTCGGTTAAACGAATGTCACCGGTACGTACAGAATAAGAGGTTAACCAAAGATCGCCATCGTCAATGA
>DAIMET010000032.1:0-14369 GCA_036725105.1 Calditrichota bacterium | reverse complement strand
CCCTTTTTCATCATGATAAAAAATACACATAAAGCAGGTATAAATGCTAGCCATGAAGCTCTTGTAAGAGAGCTAATCAAACCTCCGATTAACAATAGAAAAAGAAGCCAAAAGAGCATTTGATGAGTTTTCTTGATGTTGGTTCGAAAAACAAATCCTAAAGCTATAGGAGCGATCATAATGCAGTAGCCAGAAAAGGCGTTGGGGCTCCCTAAAAAGGAAAATGCTCTGGTTAAACCAAACTCTAAATCTTTGTCCACCCAAGTTGGAGGAGAAGCAACTCCAATAAAGTATTGCACAATACCATATACAGCACAAATAACTCCACCAATCACAACAGCAAAAAGCAGACCACGTATTTGGCTTTTATTAAGCGAAGCATTCATAACAAGGAAATAAAACAGAAAGCACTGTACTACAGAGCGCATTGCTTCGATAGCTTGAGAAAGAGTTACAGCATCACTGAAAATAGCGGATAAGAGACCAATACAAAGAAAAAATATGAGTGGGTAGACGACAATAGTGAAACGAATAAAGGTTTGGTTTTTTCGAAGTCGTTCCAAAAGTATGAAAAAGAATATGAGCAGAAACAGCACTTCATCCCATAGTCCAAACAAACCACCTGCACCAAAGCTTTTTACGTAGTAATCAACAAGTACAAAAAAAGGAAGAATGAACAGACCTATGGTTGGTCGAAAGTACAAAAAGAAAACAAATAATCCAAATAGTACGATCAGAAGTATTTGCCAACCACCTGCAAAAAAAGCAACTCCACCAGCAATAATGCCAGCAAGAATATATGGAAGTTCTTGGTAGGAGGATATTGTATTGTGAGTTGATTTGTTTTCTGGTGTATTCATAGCCAAATCTCTGTAAGCCAATGCCAAATTTTACTTTCTTTCAGAAGGGTTCTGGGTTGAATGCGAATGTAAGATAGGGAAAATGACAAAATCACGAAAGAAAAGAGAATCAGAACCAAATGCCTCGATAAACCTTCTCCAAAGAATAGGGTTAAGAGTGTCCATAGGACAGTATAGGCAAATAAAAAAGAAAACAAAGATGCAACGCCGTTTTCAACTACATCGCGCTTCAGTGTTTGAAGAGCATGTTGTACCATCGAGGCATGAAAGCATTTCGATGTGCATTTCACAAAAGTCGATAATGCTTGGAAAAACCAAGATCGAAAACGATGAATAACATAGCTTTTCCGAAACACTCCTGTAAAAATACAATAGTCATGTTGCATCCATCGAATGAAAAGACTGGTTTGGCTATACGTCTGTATAGACTGAGAAAAATGATACCCATATTGTCGTGTTTTTGAATGAGTCCAATAATTTGATAGTTCTTGAAAAAAACGAACAATATAGCTTTCTTGAAAAATACAGGATTTATTCATCCAATGATACTTCCTCGGATTTTTCTTCTTCTAGAGCCTTCACATCTTTCCAATCGGATTCGATAAGCTGATGCAGTTCCTCTTCTTTTGGAACAATCACAGATGTACTTGATACCCAATCCAATGATCCTGGAAAAGCTACAACATGAAGGTCCTCTTCTGGATTCATCTTATAAAACAGCAAGGCAATTCGAAGCAGTTCAGAAGAATCAATATTGGTTTCTGTGTATTTCATGACAATGTTAATGATGCTATTGAAAGTGATTAGATTTCCAGTATTTACAATTTTTTTTGCTACCTCTTTTAGGAAGTTTAATTGTCTTGAAGTCCGTCCGTATTGTTTCCCCTGGTAATCTAAAACAAAATCTCCTTGTGCATCCCATCGAAAACGACAATACTGAAGAGCCTTGTCACCGTCTAGTTTTTGTTCTCCTTCTTTTAAATTAATCACGGTTTCGGGATCAGAGGGATCTACATAGTGCATATCTTTTTCCACAGTATACACAACTCCCCCTAATGCATCTACAACTTCTTTGAAAGCTTCAAAGTTCACTTTAATATATAGTTTCACAGGGATTTTCAACAAGTTTTCCACAGTTTTCAAAGTTAAACCTATTCCTCCATCGGAGAAGTAGTTCGGATTTAAAGTAGAATTTACTTTGTCGTAGCAATCATGTCCAGGTATTTCAACCCACAAATCTCGAGGAATTGACATGATACGAACAGTTTTATTTTTTAAGTCAAGATTTGCTACGATGAGCGTATCTGCTCTAACTCCTAGATTCAATCCTTCTCTCTGATCGCATCCAATGACGAGTACATTCATTCTCCCAGACCAGTCGATTGAATACTCTTTTCGTATTTGTTTTCCCTCTTCAGTATCGGTGTTGAAATTAAACACAATCCTATAGATAAAATACCCTGCTGTAGAAACAATGGCTACAATGAGTAGGATCAAAACCCATAGAAATATTTTCGTTTTTTTTCTTGGCTTACTTTCATTGTTTTTCATGATCGTCCCATCACTTCCTTGATATCGCGTTTGTCAAACACATAGATAAAAATTCCATAGACCAAACAGCCTACCAGCACAAGCAAGATAACCTGAAACATTTGATCCCATTTTGAGCTGAATTGAAGAAACCTCGAAAATTGCATATTTGCGAAATATAGACTTCCCGTCATGAGCAAGGATCCTATGGTACAAATGATTCCAGTTTTTCGTAGTGGTGATACCACAAGATAACTTGGATATCTCTTCGCAATAATGATCCACAAAACAATGGTATTAAAAAGACCCGATAATGCTGATCCTAAAGCCAATCCTAGGTGTCCCATAGGACCCACAAGGGCTAGATCAAACACAACTAGTACCACTATCGTGGCGACTGCTACCCATACGGGTGTAATTGTATCCTTACAAGAATAGAGTATCTTTACTAAAATAGCAGTAAGTGACCAGGGAATAAGAGCAACACAATACAATTGAAGAGCTGGAGCTGTAATCAGTGTGTCCAGCGGAGTAAATTCTCCTGATTCAAACAGCAATCGTACCACTGGCACACTTGTTACCACTAACCCTAGTGTAGCTGGTAGCATGATTAGCAAAACAAATTTAATGGCCCATTGAACGTTTTGCTGAACATTGTTATGTTCTTTCTTTTCTACATGTTCTGCTAAGTTTGGAAACACAACGCTTGACACAGCAAGAGCAAATATTCCAATGGGAAACTGAGAAACTTTAAAAGCAGTGTGCAAAGATGCTAAGTATCCTTTTGCTAGTTGAGAACCAATCATATTATTCACCAATGGTGCTAAATAATTTATCCCTGACCCAACAATAACCGGTAGAATTAAGATATACAAATCTCGCATGGCAGGATGATAAAGTATGGGTTTAAATCGATACCCAAGCTGGTGCTTTTCAACCCATATATATTGAATGAGGAATTGTCCGATAGCTCCTACTACAAGAGCAATTGCAACTGCATTGATGCCCCAAAGGTGTGCAAAAGCTAATGTCATTCCCACGATCGTGGCGTTGAATATAATCCCTCCCAGGGTCGGGATTCCAAAAATTTTGATGGAATTCAAGATACCAGAAGATAAAGCAGCTAAGCCTAAAAAAAGAATGGACGGTAAAGCAATACGAAAAATACTGATACCGTAATACAATCTTTCTGGATCAAATCGTGGAGCCTGTATTTTCACCATGAATGGGGCAAGTATGTATAATACAAATAAAAAGAATACCATAAGGAGAACAAACTGGTTTACCGTTACAGTAATAATCATCCTTAAATCAGCAATCTTTTTCTTAGCAACCAATTGAGAGAACAGCGGAATGAATACTGCTGATACAATCCCCGAAACAAGCATATTTGAAAGTGTAATTGGGACATATGAACCAACTGCGTAAGCATCGGTTTGTGCAGATAAACCAAATCGGTTTGTAATAGCTGTTTCACGTGCTAGACCTAGTATTCTACTGCATAGTGCACCGAAGGTGACAATACCTGCGTTTCGAAATAACAACCTGATATTCATTAAGGAGCCGTTTGCTGGGATTCTTGCGAAGAAGTATTTTGAGATTCTTGTGCTGAAGTAGATTCATCGGCTTGAAGAGATTGTTGAATCTCTTGAGCTTCTTGCAATGTTACAGGATGAATGGACAAAACATACACCGTAAATTTAGTGAAATTGGACTCAATGAATCCTTTTGCTCCTGCTTTAAAAGACTGGCTACCATATTTAATTTCACTGCTACCCTTGGGAACAGAACATAAAAAGGAAAATGTCGCGTCCATCATCTTGGGTTGAGCTCTTGGTACTAGCATTCCCTGGGGAGTTGTAACATACACCTGCGTTGGACCCACCTCTGGATCGGTTGTCACAACGCCGAAATTAGTACCATCGGGTTGTTTTATCTGCATTCCTTTTGTGATCATTTCAGCAATTTCAGGCCCTAACTCTGTCCCGCGAACCTGAACCACATAGAAATCTTTTGCTTCATTGGCAATCTTCTTTTGTGTAAAAAATCGAATACTCACTCCTATCAAGACAAGTAGCAAGATGATCACAAACAAATCAATGATATTGATCCATCCAAAAAGTTTTCCTTTGTCATCAATAATCGTCATGTTCTTCCTCCACTCTAACAATTGAGGCTCCTAGAGATTGTAGTTTTTTCTCAAAACACTCATAACCGCGATCTACATGGTGAACTGTATGAACATACGATGTACCTTCTGCAGCAAGAGCTGCAAGTATAAGGGCACAACCACCCCGTAAATCAGGACACTCAACATCAGCACCATACAATTGTTCAACACCGGTTACGGTAGCTAATTTATTGTCGGTCATGATGATAGCACCCATTTTTCGAAGTTCCGGAACAACATTGAATCGGTTTTCATAAATGGTTTCTTTAATAATACTCGTTCCTTGGGCATAGCAGGCAATAGAAAGAATAAGTGACTGTAAATCAGTCGGAAATCCTGGAAATGGCATAGTTCGAATTGAAAAAGCATCTGGTCTTTGATTCATGGAAACCGTAAGACTTGTTTGTCCTACAATATCAATTTGTACACCAATATCTCGCAATTTAAAAAGCAGCGCACTCATGTCTTGTACACTACATTTATCGATTTGTACCTGCCCTTTAGTGATCGCCCCTGCGATCATGAAAGTACCCGTTTCAATACGGTCGGGCATAATATGGTAATCAATCGGTTTGAGAGTAGAGTTGCCTATTACCTGAATTGTTTTTGAGCCCAAACCTGTAATTCTTGCTCCAGCTTTGTTTAAAAAATATACAAGATCCACGATTTCTGGTTCTTGGGCAGCATTTTCAATAATCGTAATGCCATCAGCACTTGTAGCTGCAAGAATCAAATTTTCAGTAGCTCCTACAGAAGAATAGTCCATATAAATATGGGTGCCTTTGAGTTGAGAAGTCTTAAAGTGTTTACGATTCCCAATATTTTCCAAGCTCGTTCTCATTTTTTGAATATTCTGAAAGTGAATATCCATGGGTCTAGATCCGATTCTACAGCCTCCTAATATAGGCAGTATAACCTCATTATTACGAGCTAGCACTGCTCCCAAAAGAGTTTGTGACCCTCGAATTGAACTCACTCCCTTGATTGTAGATAAATCAGATTGTATCTCTCCAGAAGCATCAAAGATATACCGGTCCTCGGAGAGTTGTGTCACCTTAACGCCGATTTCTCGGAGTACTTGGATCAGAATGCGCACATCTCCAAGATCAGGAATGTTGGAAATCTCAATTGGTCCCTTGATCAAGATAGTAGCAGTGAGAATTGGAAGTGTAGCATTTTTCGAACCCGAAATCTGAACACGTCCTTTTAATGGTTTTTTACCCTGAACGACAAATTGACTCATTGCAAAAACTCACCCATATCAGGATATTGTATATCCATATCGAAATAGAGCCGAACTTGATTGTGTATACGCTTAGAAGCATTCCCATCTCCAAATGGATTTTTAGGTTGGGTCATTGACTCGTAGTAAAGTTTGTCTGTAAGAAGTGATTGAAGCTCATTATAGACAATTTCATAGCTTGTCCCTACCAATTTCACGATTCCACACTGAATTCCTTCTGGGCGTTCCGTAACACTTCGGGTCAATAATACAGGTTTCCCAAATGTAGGAGCTTCTTCCTGTACTCCACCGGAATCGGATAAAATGAGATAGGATTTTTTCATTTCTGCAACAAAATGAATATAGTCCATTGGTTCAACAAGTTGAATATTCGCAAGATCGCCTAAACAAGAAAACACGGATGAACGAACAATGGGATTTTTGTGTACAGGAAAAATCACTTGAACATCCGAATTTTGACTGGCAATATCATGCAATGCTTTGCAAACATTTTCAATGGGTTGACCCCAAGATTCTCTTCGATGAAGAGTAACAAGAATTCTTTTTACACCCCGCTCATTATTTTCCAGCAGCTTGGGTTGGTTGGATTGAATATGAGATACTACCCAAAGTAAACTATCGACAACGGTATTGCCTGTGGCATACACCAAAGAACTTTGTGTTTTGCTTTGAAGAATATTTTCTTTTGCTTGCACGGTTGGACAGAAATGAAGATTGGTAATCTGATCGCATAATGTTCGGTTCATTTCTTCAGGAAATGGATTCTGCATATCATATGAACGCAATCCAGCCTCAATGTGAGCAATGGGAACATGATGATAGAAAGCTGCTAAAGAAGCTGCAAAGGTAGTAGTTGTATCACCGTGGACAAAAACAAGTTGAGGATTTTCCTTCTGTATCACTTTCGACAATTCATTCAAAACCCCTGTAGTAACGGATTCTAAAGATTGTTTTTCTTTCATGAGGTTGAAGTCATAATCATCCTGAATAGAAAACAGGTGAAGCACTTGATCTAACATCTCTCGATGTTGTGCTGTTACAATGACTTTTGTTTGAAACGAAGAGTCAGCTTGGAATATTCGCACCAAGGGAGCCATTTTGATTGCCTCGGGTCTTGTTCCAAATATTATTAGCAGTGTAGGTTTATGCATACATCCCTCATGATCTAGAATTGATTATAAGTATAGCAACAAAATTGGGATCAGACACAACAAAGCAGTTATAGCATAAAACACCAAAGCAATGCGGCGCTGCCCCCATCCCTTTTTTCGATGTAACTGGTAATGTATATTTTCCAAATCAGCTTCGTATATTTTCTTTCCTTTTCGCGATCTAGTGATGATAGAAAAAATGACGTCAAATATAGGTATACCAAACCCAACTAAAGCTATTAATAAGACAATTCCAGAGGTTGTTTTCAATCCTGCCCATATTGAAATAGCTGCAATCATGTATCCTAAAAAATGGGCACCGCAATCCCCAAGAAAAATACTAGCTGGATAAAAATTGTATCGCAGAAATGCAAAGCAACATCCAGCCAAAGCAATAGCAAAAAAGGATGGAATAACAAAACCACTTAGCATTCCTACCACAAACATCGATAAAAGTGCAATACCTGCAATACCTGTTGCAAGACCATCTAGTCCATCAATGAGGTTCATTGCATTCATGAAGGCAACACTCCATATAATACTAAAAAAAACTCCCCAAAAACCAATATCAAAATACATCCCTGTTGAAGGATTGGATATATATCTAATTTGTACTCCAAAAAAAATGGGGATAGCAGCTGCAATGCACTGGGCAATAAGCTTAACTCCTGGCTTCAGGTCTACTTTATCATCCAATGCCATCACAGCAACGATGAAAAGTGAGCCCAAAAAAATACCAAAAATTTGTTGATTTAAAGGTATAGTTAGAAAAACAGCCAACCAAAATGATACGAAAAGAGCCAAACCACCGGTTAATGGTGTGATTTTTTTATGGAGTTTCTCTCTACAATTGCCGTGTTTGTCTTTTTCCTTTTTTTGTGGATTGTCTACAATGTTGAATCGCAAACCCAATTTTCGAAAATATGGAACTAACAGAAGGGTTAATAGTGTAGCAATTGCTAGTAGCAATAAACATTGAAAAGATGGAGTACTCATATCGGATATACCCCTGCTATATGAAATATTGATCGCATTTTTACACCAACCAAAGCAGCCAATACTCCTTTTGCTAAATCAACTAGTATGAAAGGAGCTATCGCATATTGAAAAATCTCTTGCCACGAATATGGATTGTGAATCACCCAAATTGAGTGAAGGTAAAACCCTACCCCTCCGAAAAGATAAATCCAAAAAAGACCTATAAAAATGGAGACTAGTACGTTTGAAAAAACGTTCTTTTTCTTTTCAAGATACCACCCCATGGTAAAAGATGCTGCTAAAAAACCAATCAAAAAACCACTTGTTGGACTCAGCAAGATCATAACGCCAGCTCTTCCTTGTGAAAAAACAGGAATACCAATAAGTCCCAGAAGGATCCAAACTGCTATTGCAATCGTTCCCCATTTTTTTCCCAAAAGGATTCCTGCTAAAAAAACAAAAAAAGTTTGCAGTGTATAAGGGATAGGACCAATTGGAAGATATATCATTGATCCAATGGATAATAAAGCAATAAAAAGAGCTGTAGTGGCAATTTGTCGAACAGACATAGGATTAGAAGGAGATCGAGGCAATATCTCTAAATTTTTCGTATCGGTCGTCTAGCAACTCCTGTCCATCAAACTTTATCAGCTGCAAGAGAAGTTGATGGAGAGATTGATCCAATTGTCGAATTGCTTCTATTGGATTTCTATGGGCCCCTCCTAATGGTTCTGGGATCACTTGATCAATAAGGTTTCTTTGCATAAGATCTTGGGCTGTTAGCTGTAGTTTTTCAGCCGCCTTTGAAGCTTTCAAAGGATCTCTCCATAAAATAGAAGCACATCCTTCTGGTGAAATCACAGAGTAAATACTGTATTGCATCATAAGTACAGCATTCCCAATGCCAATACCTAAAGCTCCACCAGAGCCACCCTCTCCAATAACAATACTTACTATGGGAACTCGAATTTGGAACATTTCTTTCAGATTACCCGCAATAGCTGCGGACTGTCCCATTTCTTCAGCTTGAATTCCGGGGTATGCCCCTTGAGTGTCAATTAATGTAACAATGGGAGCATGAAATTTTTCGGCTAATTGCATTAATCGAAGTGCTTTATGATAACCTTCTGGGCTTGCCATTCCAAATTGATTCCGGATTTTTTCTTTTGTGGATGATCCTCGATTGTGACCAATCATCATGATGGTTTTTCCATGATATGTTCCCATGGCTCCCATCACGGAAGGATCATCACGAAAGAGTCTATCTCCATGAAATTCAATATGGTCAGGAATCAACTGAGCAATGATGTCGGGAGTTTTTGGCCTATCGGGATGACGCGCGATCTGCACAATATCCCATCGATTCAAAGAATTATAAACTTCATGAATCTTCTCTTCTTTTTCAACATACAGTGATCGTAAGATTTCATCTTTATTCGATAAAGACTCTTCGTTTTTAATGGTTTGAATCTTTTTCTCAATTTCTTCGATAGGTAATTCAAAAGGACAGGTTATAGAACCGGCTTTTTTCATGGTTTGATGCCTCTTGAATAAAAAAGAAGAAGAGTGGATAAATGCTGCTTGATATGCTTTCTTTTGACAATTTTGTCAATTTGGCCATGTTCTAGTAAAAATTCAGAAGTTTGAAATCCACTGGGTAATTTTTGTTTCGTTGTCTGTTCAATTACCCGAGGTCCGGCAAAACCAATAAGAGCACCCGGTTCTGCAATAATGATATCTCCAAGAAATGCAAAACTGGCACTAACACCTCCGGTAGTCGGATGTGTCAAAAGGGAAACATACAATCCTCCAGATTTTTGGTATCTGCCTATCGCGGCAGACGTTCTTGCCATCTGCAACAAAGAGTACATTCCCTCTTGCATACGAGCACCACCAGAACTGGAAACAATGAGAAGAGGTAGTTGGTTGTGAAGAGCATATTCAGCAATTCGAACAATTTTCTCCCCAACGACCATTCCCATACTGCCCCCAATGAAGCGAAAATCCATAATTCCAACGGCAATCAGCTGGTTGTCTATGCTTCCAATTCCCACACGGATGGCTTCCGATAAACCAGTCTTTGTTTCAGCTTGCTTACATCTTTCCGGATAAGAAACATGATCAGTAAACTGAAGCATATCGGTTGGTCGCAGATTTGAATAAAACTCATCAAAACTCCCGTCATCTAAAATGAGCCTAATGCGGTCCTCAGAATCTAGACGAAAGAGATATTCACATTTTGGGCATACATTCCATTGTTCTTTTAATTGTTTTTCGTAAATCAGAATTCCACATTTAGGACACTTGATCCAGTTTTTTTCGGACAAAGTTTGGTCTAGTTTTGTAGACTTCTTTGGGGAATTTCTTTTCGAAAAAGAACCAAAATCTAATGGATTCATGCAGGTCCTTTCTTGAATAAAAGTGAGAAATTGTGTCCACCAAATCCAAAAGAATTTGATAGGCCATACTGAATATTTGCATGAACTGAAGTGTTGGCTGTATAGTCCAAATCACAAAGTGGATCAGGATTTTCAAGATTAATGGTGGGATGTATGTTGCCAGTAGAAATAGTCTTTACTGCGACAACTGCTTCAACTCCACCAGCAGCACCTAGAGTATGTCCGATCATAGATTTTGTAGAATGAATATGTACATTGTATGC
The DNA here is from genome assembly GCA_036725105.1 of Calditrichota bacterium. Taxonomy (GTDB): domain Bacteria; phylum Caldisericota; class Caldisericia; order UBA6126; family UBA6126; genus JAGLCW01. Next base: position 3,775 of record DAIMET010000032.1, on the reverse strand, counting down.
ATGTTCACCTAGAAGATTTTTGATAGCAAGAGTTTCCGTTATGTCATTCGCTTCCGTAGAAGTACCATGTGCATTGATATAGGTCACTTCTTGAGGAGATACACCTGCTTCTTCTATGGCTAATTGCATACATCGAGTCTGCTGATATGCATCGGGAGAAGGTTTGGTAATATGAAATGCGTCGCACGTTGCTCCATATCCAACAACTTCACCGTAAATACGAGCTCCTCTTTGAATTGCATGATTCCATTCTTCTAAGAATAAAATGCCTGCTCCTTCACCAACAACAAAGCCATCACGATCCTTGTCAAATGGCCTGGATGCTCTTTTTGGATCATCATTTCGTTTGCTTAAAGCACGCATAACAGCAAATCCGCCAATAGAAATGGGAGTAACGGGAGCTTCTGCACCACCAGCAAGAGCAAAATCTTCAAGTCCAAATCGAATTCGATTGTATGCATCTCCAATAGCATTTGTACCTGATGCACATGCAGTTACTACGTCAGAGGAATAACCCTTCGCTTCATAACGAATGGAAAGGAGTGCTGCGCCCATATTACCAATCAATTTTGGTATAAAGAAAGGACTAATTCTCGAAGGACCTTGTTTGTCTAAAACTTCGCAGGTATCAATGAACGTTTGATTTCCACCAATACCAGTCCCCACAATAACAGCAAAACGCTGCTTCTGTTCCTCTGTAAGTTGTATATTAGCATCTTGAAAAGCTTCCGTTCCAGCTGCAATAGCTAACTGTGCAAAGCGATCCATTCGATTGGTTTCTGGTTTGGACATATACAATGTGGGATCAAAATTTGGAATTTCAGCAGCAATTTTTACTTTAAAATCTGTTGGATCAAAATGAGTAATGGTGTCTACATAGGACGTACCTTTTAGGAAATTCTGAAAATTCTCTTCTACAGAAAGTCCTGCGGGAGATACCATGCCTAAGCCAGTAATCGCTACGCGTCGTGCATTCATTTATGCCGCTTTTACGATGTAATCAATCATAGTGCCAACAGTTTCAAGCTTGCCGGCATCTTCATCTGGAATTTCAAGACCAAATTCTTCTTCCAATGCCATTGTAATATCAACCAAACCCAATGAATCAGCACCAAGATCATTAATGAAATGTGCTTCTTCTACTACAAGATCTTCATTAATGCCCAATTTATCAGAAATAACGGGAACTACTTTTTGTAAAACTTCTTCTCTGGTCATATGACCCTCCTAAATTATAGTGTTAATCCTCCATCAACAACCAAAACTTGCCCTGTAATGTAGGAAGCTTGATCGGATGAAAGGAACAAAACTGCATTTGCAATGTCTTCCATGGTTCCAAAACGTTTTAAAGATACCCTTGACATAAACTGATCGGTTGCCTCTTTGGGCAGATTTTGTGTCATTTCTGTCATAATATAGCCAGGTGCAACGCAATTTGCTGTAATGTTACGAGATCCAAACTCTTTTGCAACACTTTTGCATAGAGCAATCATACCTCCTTTGGAGGCAGCATAGTTTGCTTGTCCAGCATTGCCGATAATGCCGATCACGGAAGAAATATAAACAATGCGACCTTGCTTTGCTCTCATCATTTCTTTCGTAACTGCTTTTGTACAGTTAAATGCACCTGTAAGATTGATATGAATAACACGATCCCAGTCTTCTGGGGTCATTCTCATAATCAATTTATCGCTTGTAATGCCAGCATTTGCAATTAAAACATCAATAGTACCAACATCATCTTTAAGGTTTTTAACCATATTTTCTACTGCAGTCAGATCAGAAACATCTGCTTCGTAGATGTTTCCCTGGGCACCCAAGGATTGAACTTCACTCAAGGTTTGCAATGCATTTTCTTTTTCTGCCTTAAAAGGATAATTGATAGCGGTATAATACCCTTCCTTGGCAAAATGCAAAGCAATTTCTCTGCCAATTCCTCTGCTAGCTCCAGTGATGAGTACGCTTTTTTTATTTATCATTGCTACCACCTAACAATGGACCCGGCATATGTGAGTCCAGCTCCAAAAACAACCGTTAAAACAATATCGTTTTTCTTGATCCTGCCATCTTGTTTAGAAAGAGACAGGGTTAAAGGAATGGAAGCGGAAGAGGTGTTCCCATATTCTTGTAAAGTATAGATCACTTTTTCCTTAGGAAAACCCATTCGGTTAACAGCTGCGTCAATAATGCGGACATTGGCTTGATGGAAAACAAAATGATCAATATCATCAATAGACAGATCTGTTTGTTCAAGCATGTTTTCAATCATATATATGCTGATTCGTACAGCAAATTTGAAGATCTCTTTTCCGTTCATATGCACGGAGTGTTCATGATTTCTTAAAGTGTAAATGGAGGCAGGTTTTTGAGCTGCACCAGCAGGCATCGTAAGGTATTTGCCTCCTGTGCCATCCGTACCTTCAATAGAGCAAAGGATTTGATCAGTTCCTTCATCGGAGGATGACAATACCATTGCTCCTGCAGCATCTCCAAACAAAACGCATGTAGCTCGATCAGAAAAATCAATGCACCGAGATATGGCATCAGCTCCAATTACAAGTGCATTCTTTTTCAAACCAGTGCGTAAAAATTGGGTTGCAGTAGTAAGTCCGTATACAAAACCAGAACAACCCGCCTGTAAGTCAAAAGCGGCTGGATTCTTTAAATGGATTTTGTCACAAACTACACAGGCGGTAGAAGGATACAACATATCAGGAGAAGATGTGCCCACTATGACTAAATCAATATCATCAGGTTGAATACCAGCTTCATCTAGTGCCATTTGAGCAGCTTTTGCTGCCATATCGGAAGTAGTTTGATCCTCTGACAGGAACCTTCTTGATTGAATACCAGTTCTTGTTTGAATCCACTCATCATTGGTATCCACTATTGTGGCTAGAAACTCATTTGTTATTCTCTTTTCAGGAGTATAATGACCAACACCACGAATCAGAACTTTTTTCACATTGATCTTCCTTTTTCGCTAAGGATAACTTTGATTCTTCCGTTAGCAACAATGGTATCGTCAACGGTTGCAGAAACATTAAAAACAAACACGGTGAATTTTTTTCGATGAAGAGTTGAGTTCAACAATAGCACATCACCAGGCCTGACAATTCCTTTGAAAGAAAAATCTTCGATACCAGCAAAAAGCCCGACTTGCTCCTTTTGAGAAGAATGCTTCTCTGAAACGAAAATGCCTGACAATTGTGCAAGAGCTTCGACAATGAGAACTCCTGGAAAAATGGGATTTTCTGGAAAATGCCCCTGAAATTGGGGTTCATTCATCGTTACATTTTTTTGACCTTGAATAGAATCATCTGATATAGACAATACTCGATCCACAAGTAAAAAAGGATACCGATGTGGTAAGTGGTGAAGAATATCAGAATAGTTCATATCTACTCTATGGGTTTAAAGGGATCCGGTTTTTCATCATCAATCTGTTCACCAAGATACATCGTTTTTTTTGCGTCACTAATAATATTAGTATAAAAATTCCCGATGGGAAAAGCAGTTTCTTGATGTTTCGACACTTTAATGCTTTGCAAAATGATTCGCAATGCCATACTGTACTTATCAGGATCTATATTGTTTAACAGGTCTTCAATGGTCACATCTTTTTCTTGCACAGGAGTTCCTCCAATAAAAATTGATTCATCTTTTTTGCAGCATTCACTGGTGTATCATTCTTAACTGTAAAATCATACTGATTTTTGTATAAAAGTTCAACTTTCGCAATTTGTAGCCTTTTCTGGATTTCTTCTTCTGTTTC
>DAIMET010000031.1:2511-14737 GCA_036725105.1 Calditrichota bacterium | reverse complement strand
ACTGATCCAGATATGGTAACAACAATCTTGCCTTCTATCCCAATAAAGAAGAAATTTCTATCATATGATCATCAAGCCTACAAAGAAGATCCTCAAAATAAATTGTTTAAAGCAGTAATTGATGATTTTAAAGTCGATCCTACTCACATATTACACATAGGTGATTCTTATTCTGATGTGATTGGATCAAAGCGATTGAACATGAATAGCGTCTGGATTAATCGCTACAAACCGTGGTATTGGTGGAAACACAAAGATATTCAACCAGATCATACCATCACTGCACTTAAGCAGTTGGTTCGGTTATTCTGAAACGAGTCCCATTGAAATTGCAACAAATACCCTCTTTTTAAGGATAGTATGCCGTGAATCAAAATAAAAACACCAATCAAAATCAAGCTTATCTACTTGGTGAAGAAAAAATAAAAAAATCTCTGTTAACGTTATCAATTCCAGCCATTATTGGAATGTTGATCAATGGTATTTACAACTTAGTAGACACCATATTTGTTGGACAAAAAATCGGTACGATGGGAATTGCAGGTCTAGCTGTTTACATCCCAATATTAACCCTTATTATGGCCGTGTGTAGTATGCTGGGGATTGGAGCTGGATCATACTTTTCAAGATCGTTTGGAAAAAAGGATATTGAAACCACCAATCATATCACCGGTAATACAATCCTTTTAAGTCTTCTTTTTGGAGCTATTTTTGGAACTCTTGGCTTCATCTATGCAGAACCAATATTGCTCCTGTTTGGTGCTACTGAGACAATTCTACCCTATGCTTTGCCGTACACAAAAGTAATGTTCATTGGAACCACTTATTTCCCTTTTGTTATCGCGATGAATAATCTTTTACGAGCTGAAGGCAATGCGAAAAATGCAATGACTGCAATGCTGATTGGAGCTATTGGAAATATCGCTTTAGATTGGTTATTTGTTTTTCACCTTAACATGGGGCTTGCAGGAGCAGCAATCGCTACCAATATTGCAAAGGGGTTTTCTGTGATCTACATGATTTGGTATTTCCAATGGAGTGGTCACACGATGGTTCGCCTTAAATGGAGACATTTTCTGCTAAAAATGTCCATTATGAAGGAAATTTTCTCTGTTGGTTCTTCTAGTTTTGCGATGAATATTGCAGGAACAATAACGATTTCCTTAACTAATTATTTCTTAGGCACTTTTGGGGGAGATATTGCCATTGCTTCGTATGGACTTATTTATCGAATTCTCATGTTAGAAGTTATGGCCCTGATTGGTCTTGTTCAAGGTCTTCAACCTCTTATTGGTTTTAACTACGGTGCAAAAAAGATTGAACGAGTTCATCAAGCAGTCAATATAACAGTTCAATGGACTTTTCTTATTGGTTTCATCGTGATGGCGATTTGTGAATTGTTTCCTTCACTGGTTATTCGAGTGTTTTCTTCAGATCCACAGTTGATTCACTATGCTGTGCTTCCGTTGAGAATTATCATGATTTCAACCATTTTTATTGGAATCCAGATGACATACACCGTGTTTTTCCAATCATTAGGATTTGCAAAAACTGCCTTTTTTCTTTCTATACTCCGACAGATCATCTTGTTTGTACCCTTTCTCATTCTATCTTCAGTAGTTTTCAGATTTGGCGTAATTGGAATTTGGGTATGCTTCCCATTGTCGGATTCTATATCGACTCTAATCTCTGTCATCGTGTATCGTAAAAAATCTACTTCTCTCCGGTTTTTGTATTCACAAAATGTGTAACTTTTATAAAGTCAGGCAGTAGTAGTAGTGTAAGGTTTCCCTCCCATTAACCTTAACCATCAAAATAAGACTCGGTTTTTATAAACCGAGTCTTATCCATTTTTCTTATTGAAACGTTGTGGAATGGATCATTCCGTCCAATAGGTAGATACAAGATCCGACATCGGACATGTCGACAACGCTCACTGGGCTATGCCCATATCGAGTAGGAATAGAAATACCACAGCTAGGCACTCCCTTTTCAAAAAGATGTATAGCACCAGCATCTGTGCCTCCACGTGCTAAGACTTCTCGTTGATAGGATATCTGATGTGAACTTGCATAAGAACACAGAAAATTGACCAATGTGTCATCACATACAACACTTCCATCCATAACTTTGATTGCGGCACCTTTTCCTAATTTTGTATATCCGTTTGCTGCTCCGGGAGTATCAAAAGAACCGGTAATATCAACAGCAACACCAATATCTGGTTTACACGTATTAACAGCTACTTTTGCACCGCGTAAACCTAATTCTTCTTGTACAGAAAAAACAAAAAACACATCATGCATTGGGGGAGACTCCATTTCAGACAACACTCTCATCAGGATATAACACCCAATACGGTCATCAATAGCCTTAGAAGATACCAATCGACCCGTCAAAGGAGTAAAGGGGCCTACATAAGCAGCAGGTTCCCCAATATCAACTAAGGACATTGCTTCTTCTTTAGATGATGCACCAATGTCTATATATAGTGAATCAAAGTCTTTGTCATCTTTTTCTTTTTCAGTAGGAAGAACAATACCAATCACACCTTTTCGAAACTGGATTTTTTGATAAACCGAAACTCTATTGCTGATTCCTCCCATATAGCGTACTTTTAAAAAACCTTGTTCTGTGACATCGGTAACAGCAAAACCAATCTCATCCATATGCGCTGATACCATAATTCTCTTTTTCATGGGATGATCCGATCCCTTTTTTAAAACGATCAGATTTCCAATATGATCGATAAAGATGTCATCTGCAAACGATTTACAAAAAGAATGAATAAAGTCACAAACAGGTTTTTCAAATCCACTAACACCGAAAATTTGAGTTAAATCATCTAGATACATTTTCACACTCCCAGAAAAGAGACTTCTATTTCATTGTAACACATTGAAATGAAAACCAATGTATTGTAATCGCTACAAATTAATTTATACCATAATCCATGAATACAGAGGCGTTTAACTATATTCGAGCAAATTATCGTTGGAACTTTGTTGTCAATGCAATCGATGAAGCTTTTTGGGTTCTATCAAACAATTTAGCTTCTATTATCACACTTCTACCGGTTTTCATCGAAAGGCTTGGAGCTTCCAATGTTGTTATTGGGATGATCCCAGGATTAGCTTTTATTTGCGTAATGTTACCTGGCATTATAAGTGCAAATTTCGTGGAAAACAAACCAAATAAGCTGGCATTCGTGAAGAAGATTACATTGTGGGAACGTTTTCCATTCGTTATATTAGCCCTAAGCGCACTCTTCCTTGCCATTCCGCATCCGACTTTAACAATTTGGATTTCGGTAGTATGTGTTGTTTTCATCTATGGTACATCTGGTATAATTCAGCCTGCATGGTTAGGATTCATTGCAAAAGTAACTCCCAGTCGTAAGTTAGGTAGTTATTTTGCAGCAGGCAATGGCTTAGGGGCACTTCTTGGAATTGGTGGATTTGTTCTAGCTGCTTACTTATTGGATGCTTTTTCATTTCCATTCAATTATTTTTTATTGTTTTCTTGTGCTTCTGTGGCAGTTTTTATTTCTTGGTGGATGTTACTTTTAGGTCGAGAACCCGACGTAGAAGAAAAAGAAACAAAAACTTCCTCTATTGATTTTTTTAAAGCTTTACCTGTTGTATTAAAAAACGACTCTTCCTTTACACATTTCATTATTGTACGGAATTTACAATGCTTAGGATCAATGGCGACAACCTTTTTTACGGTATATGCGATTAGATCTTTACACTTTGCAGATTCCTCTGCTGGTCTTTTATCCATTTTTCTTGCTTCATCACAATCATTTTTCTTTTTTGTATGGGGGTATATTGGTGATCGGAAAAGCCACAAACTTGTTCTTAGTATTGCATCTTTAGGACTCATTTCCACATCTTTAATTCTCCTTTTTTTCCAATCTTGGATTGCTTTATGCATTGTTTTTGTCATGTTAGGAATCTATTATAGTGGTATAGGGTGTAGCGGATTAACTCTTCTACACAATATGGCACCTCAAGGGCGATATCCCACGTACATTGCCTTGTATAATGCATTGCAAGTCATCAGTGCATTTATTGCACCTGTTATTGGTGGGTGGATTTCAGAAGTGTATGGTTGGAAAACTATGTTTGTAGTTGCCCTAGTACTAAGTGTTCTGGGTTTTATATGGCTTTTATTATTTGTACAAGAACGAAGGAGTAGATTGAATGATAAACCCCAAATCATCTAATATTGGTAATCCAATCCAGTGTTTCTCGAAAGCATTTATGCAATTGTTAGCTCGAATTGAAAATGTTCTCTTTCTATCTATTCCAGTGAATCTTCTGAAAGTCGTTATATTTGTGGGGTTAACCAGCATTTTGCCCCGACTTGTAGATAATGCAATCGTTGGAATCTTTTTATTGGTCATTATCTTTATCGCTATTTACTTCATTAACTCCTATATCTCATTCATTTATACGATCTTCTTGTTAAACAAAGATTCATCTTTATCTCAAGCTGTTGTAAAGGTGAAATCCTCATATCGACGTGTTTTATCCTCTGAACTATTCTTTTTAGGAATTTCTTCTCTTGTCTATGTGCCAATCATTGCTTATAGTAACTTCCTTCAATCCGCTAGTTTCTCTCAAGAAGTACCAATATCTACCATTTCGATTTCCATTTATGGTATTTTTGCAACATTATGGTTCTGTTTCTTCTATATCCCTTATCAAAGTTCTATTCGAATGTTTTTACTACACGATTCTGATCCTCGTTTAGTGATATGGGAAAGAGGGTATCAGATGTATTGGAGAAACTTCTTTACAATATTTGGTTTTTACGCCTGTTTCGGTTTATTGTATTCTTTTTTAACCTATCGTCTTTCAAACTACTTGTATTTTGAAATTTTAATGATGATCATGATTCCATTTCATGCCTCTCTGAATGCAGTTTCATACGATACATTAGCCCATATGTATGGATCAAATTTTGGCAGTAGGAACCCGGACAAGGGTTCCTGATTTGGAGGGCAATGAAAGAATGATCTTTCATAATTATTGTACACAATCTATTTTTAGAATTGGTTACAAATTAGTAAAGGATAGTAACAATGAATAACAACACTTTTGTTAGCGAATTACCTACTTTGATGAAAAAGCTGATTTCAGGAGAAGTAATCCTTTCTTCTAAAATCTTGGATCGATTTGCTGGAATGACAATCGCTTGGGGATTTTTCGGAAATATGTGGAATCAACTCTATTTTACTGCTGCAGTTAGGCCTTCAAGGCATACTTTTTCAGTCATTCGTCTTGCAAGATCTTTTACTGTAAACTTTTTTGATTCCGGATACGACAAAGAGCTTCACTATTTTGGCAGTATCAGTGGGTACAATGAAGATAAATTCTGTAGTGGTGCCCTTCACATTGATACAGCATATTTAGAGCACTTTTCAGCACCAATTGTTGAAGCACGGTATCTTATTGAGTGCAAAGTAAAGGATGTTCATCCAATTGATGCTTTCCAAGTGGGTGAACAAACCGATATTATGAAATTTTACCCTGAAAATGACGATTACCACATCATGCTCTATGGAAAAATTGATACCATGGTGAAACGTGCATAACCGTATACATATTTGTGAAGAATTAGGTTTTTGCGGTGGTGTTCGAAATGCGGTATGGAAATCTGTTTTAAGTATCCAAAGAGAGAAAAAAACTATTATCTTTGGTGATTTAATCCACAACGATAGAGTATTGCATGAGCTTTTCTTGAATGATGTTCAAATTGTTAAAGATTTACAGCAGATTCTCCCAAACTCACGAATAATCATTCCTGCTCATGGGATAACCAAAGAAAAGGTAGCATTGCTCCATGAAAGAACACAGGATATAATCGATATGACATGCCCGATGGTTGTAAACATGAGGAATAAGTTAATTCATTTATCCCATATGTGTGATTTGGTCATTCTACTTGGTCGAAAAAACCATACTGAGATTGTTGGTGCCATTAGTTTTTCTCAGAAAGAAAAAATTTTCGTTATTGAATCCCTGCAAGAACTGATATCATCAGGCATTCTGAATCAAACTCTTCAACACATTCCTCAGTGTAAGGTTGGACTGATAAGTCAAACTACCGCCTCCAGTAGTGAGTTTGACGCAATTCAGCAATGGTTAACCACTAGAGAGAGTATATCCGTCCATATCGAAAATACACTGTGTCCAACAGTAATAAAAAGACAAAAAAATGCAGAAAAATATGCTCGTATCTCTGATGCTATAATTGTTGTAGGAGATCGAAGAAGTTCTAACACATACAGTTTGTTTGAGATTGCTCAATCCATTAATCCTCATTCATTTTTTGTGCCCAGTAACTCTCCCATGGTTTTTGAAGACAAAGAAACTCTAGTTCGTGCAAAGAGTATTTCTATCCTTGCTGGTACTTCTTCTCCTTACTACGTATTAGATGAAACTGTTGAATCACTCCAACAGATTTTGTCAGAACATACAACCAAAGAAGCTGTCATTGTAATCTACGGCCCTACCGCAGTGGGTAAAACAGAGTTTACCGAGGTTTTATCCAAAAAGATTCCAAGTGAAATCATCAACTTTGATTCAATGCAAGTTTACAAACATCTTTCCATCGGAACTGCACGGCCCAAAGAAGGTTCATCAGATATTCCTCACCATTTATTTGGTTATCTTGATCCAAAATATAGAATATCGGTAGCAGATTACCAAAAGGAAGCTATTCAAAAAATCCAACAGGTATTCAAGAGAAATCGCATCCCAATTCTTGTTGGAGGAAGCTATCTATATGCATCATCTTTGATTGATGGTTTGTTTGAAATGGAACAAGAAAAGAATTTTAGCGAAGTCCGACTCAGGCTTTTTCAAGAATGTCAAGAAATTGGTCTTTACGAGATGTATAACAAACTCCTTCAAATTGACCCCCAAGCAGCTCAAAAAATCCATTCCAATGACAAAAAAAGGATTTTACGAGCATTGGAAGTGTATGAACTTACAGGCAAACCAATCTCTCTACTACAAAAAGAATCTACCAAAAAAGCTCCGTTCTTCTTTGTTAAACTGGGTTTACTTCGAAGTCCTGAAGTCATTTATTCCCGTATCCACAATCGAACAAAAACTATGTTTCAAGAAGGCATGTTAGAAGAAGTCAAATGGCTTCTTGCAAATGGTTACAAAGAATCTTTATATGAGATAAAAGCCCATGGATATCGCGAGTGTGTTGAATATCTAGAGAAAAAAAGAACATTGGAAGAAACAGTAGAGTTAATGGAAAAAAACACCCGTCATTATGCGAAGCGTCAGTTAACTTGGCTTAGACAAAGGTCAGATTTTCATCTTCTTAATCTTGATGCTTCCTCTAATATTCAATCAATCGGCAGTGCTGCTCTAAAGATGATTGAAATGGCAAAGAAACACTCACAAATCTAAAATACATTCGATCAAACCTAAATCAGTTGCAATATACAAAGTATTGGTTTTTTTTGGATGTAGCTGCATTTTGTAAAAACTAGTGTCCGGGATTCCATGAATTGGAATCCATGCTTCTCCATCATGAAGGACATAAAGATAAAGTCCTCTGTACAAATGAACTATGCAAGACCCATCTTCGTGCATTGATACAATATCATACCCTGCTGGATACGAAAACATTTTTTCGTCAAACTCTTTGGAAAAATCAATTTTCGAAAACCATGTTTCTCCAAAGTCACTACTAACTAGAAACTCTCCATTTGCTGTCATTCCCCATACTATTCCACTCCGAGCTAAGTCTACTTCAATTGATTCTATTTCCCATTGTCCATGAATAGTTTTCCAGCTATACCCTTGGTCTTCACTTTTAAATAGCTTATTCTCACCAAATAGAGTCTCACCATGGCAATAAATGACGCTTTTCTCTACTGGATCAAAACAAACATTTCGAATCGTATTTTCATTACCGGTTTGCTCTAGTTGTTGCCATTGAACACCATGGTCAACTGACATCCATAAACCATCTCCAGATGACAACTCTTTACCCCTTGTTCCAGCAAACCATATCGAAGGATCCTGAGGATGTATCCATACTTTATAAACTTGTGAGTGAGAAGGAATAGTACTGATGGTCTCCCAAAGCAGTGTGTTTTTATCCATTTTCATGAGAACATTGTCTCTAATTCCATACCAAGATGAAAAATCTTGCGAAGAACCAAAAAACACATCCAAGGGGGGAGTATTATTAAGTTCTTTCCATTCTTCATAGGGACGAAAGAAATGATATGCTTTTTGATCTTTGTCCACCAATATCATTTCTTCTACTTCAACAGGTTGAATAGCAAAATCAACTATTGTTTGCGCACTTATTCCTTCTGACAAAGGGTTCCATTTTTGATCGGTTAAGAAATATCGATATATGTTTTGATTTGTACCTGCAAAAAGGTATTGATCTGAAAAACCACTTACTAAAGAATAGACAGACTCTTGTAGGGGAGGAATCGTCTCCCAAGAATAACCTTGATCTAGTGATTGCCATACTCCCTTTTGTGTCCCTGCATATAAAATTCCCGTTTTGGTAATTGCAACATTGTAAGCAGGAGATGGCAATCGAGTTTTTGTTTCATACTCCCATGTTTCTCCTTCGTTTAAAGAGCAAATCACACCTCCTGGATAAAGCAAGGCAATAAAAGATGAAAAAGAGGGATGAATTACTATGTCAGATAGAAGACGATTTTGAAAAGTCGAAGAATCAATTTTATTCCATTGGATACCTTTATCTTTTGTATAATATACATTTTTACCGGCGGATATAGCAAAAATAAAGTTTTCATCAGTATTGGAGATAGTAATTTTTTCCAATGGTGCTTCACCTTCTAGGCATGTATATATTTGTTTCCATTGGTCATGCATATTTTCTTGAACAAAGAGACCTGCTGCGCATGAAACAAAAATAGATCCACTGGGATGAACTACAAGCTGGTAATAGGGTGAAACCATATTTTGCGAAAAAGGAAGAACGTTCCACTCATCACCAAAATTTAAGGAAGCATAAAGTTTATCTTGGTCAAGAATATAACAATTGGACTTCATTGTAGGGTGAAAAGACATAGAAGTAATTCTGGAAGTTGGAAGAAGAATATGCTCCCACTGAGTTCCACCATCCTTTGTAATAAAAGCATGGTTTGAAGACGAGGCTAAAATAAATCTAGCATCATGACTACTTGCAGCAATGCAGTCAATCCTGCCCCCATAGGGTCCAAGACAGTGATAAACACAAGATATATTCTCGGAATACTCAGTATGTTGTTCTAACTGTTGATTGTTATCTTTACAACCTGACATAGACGACACGACCACAAATAAGAACAGAAAAGTAATCAAGTAAAAGGTATGAATTCTCATAAGTATCCCTTCGTAAAATCAAATTTATTTTTCATTATGGGTTGAAAATTCTGAAATTCAAGTACAATAGTAACTAGCCTCTTTTACTCTGCGGGGTGGAGCAGTCCGGTAGCTCGTCGGGCCCATAACCCGAAGGTCGGTGGTTCAAATCCGCCCCCCGCAACTTTCTTTCACCCAATCTTGATGAAAATTTATTTGTTTAAAACGATATCCAATGTTTTTCACTATACTGGAATCTTGTTACTACAACTAAGTTTTTTTTTCTTATTGCCTCTTGTTGTAGTTGTTTTGGACCAAGAATACACTAGCTCTTTATCCACCATGAAAGCCTTTGTATTGCCCCTTCTCGGTTCAATTCTAATAGGGTTTTTTTTATGTAAAACATGTAAACGCTTCTCATTCACCAACAGTACACCATTTTTAATATGTACCTTTGTATGGATTCTTTTCTCCATCATTGGGGGTATTCCTCTGTACATTAGCTTGGATATTCCCTTTATTAATGCTTTGTTTGAAGGAACAGCTGGATTCACTACAACAGGAACCACAATTCTTGATAATGTGGAAGTTCTACCCCGTAGCATTCTTTTGTGGAGATCTTTAATGCAATGGTTAGGTGGTATTGGTATTATTGCATTCTTCCTTGCTTTTCAAAGTGGTATTCCTGGTTCTCACAAATTGTATAGCGCAGAGAGTTCAAAGTTGGATATTCAGCGACCCGTACCAGGACTTGTGAATACTCTTCGAATTTTGTGGAAAATATACCTCGTTGGAACCGGGCTCATGATCTTTTTATTATGGGTGCAGAGAGTACCGATTTTCATTGCCATTAATCACAGTTTGACTTGTATTTCCACCGGTGGTTTTTCTACTTTTAATAGCAGTATTCAAGCTTTTCAAACTCTTCCTGGGGTTCAGTTTACGCTCGTGCAATCTACTTTCATGATTGGAATGATTTTTGGAAGCACAAACTTTCTTCTTCATTTTCGGTTCTTCACCGGACAATGGAAAGCTATTTTCGATACAAAAGAGATAAAAACTTGGATACTAATCATGGGAACCTGTTCAGTACTCCTTATCCTATTTGCTCCTCATTTCTCTTTCATGGATTCAATCTTCCAAACCATATCACTTTCATCAACCACTGGCTATACATTACATCCATTTTCATCAGTATTTATGACCCCAATAGTGGCTTTTCTATTTTTCCTACTCATGTTTATCGGAGGTTGCAATGGATCTACTACTGGAGGAGTGAAAGTACAAAGAATACTTCTCATAGGAAAAGTCATATCTAGAGAAGTAAAAAAATTGTGGGTTCCAGAGGAGTCAATTCTACCAATCGTCATAGATCAGAGAATTGTCCCAGAAAATGCAGTTCAACAAGCATTGACTATCATCTCAATTTGGGTGTTAACAATTCTTGTAGGAGCTTTACTCTTGATTCTAACCTCTCCCATGTCCTTAAAAACTGCTTTTAGTGCTCAATTGAGTGCCGTCAGTAATATTGGTCCATCTTTTATGGATCCAATTGCTTTGGCATCTTCCAACTGGTTCGTTAAAACAATATTAATGATCAGCATGATTGCAGGTAGAATCGAGATTCTTCCTTTATTATTACTATTCCAGAGAAAAGCCTGGGCATAAGGAGAAACATATGTATATTGTCATCGCTGGTGCTGGTATTATTGGAAGGCAAATCACAAAAAATCTTTGTGATCATCATCATGATGTAGTAGTGATTGATTTGAACAAAGAAAAATGTGAGCAAGTCTACTCAGAAACGGGTGCACTTACAATTCATGGAGATGCAACAGATATCAGAATTTTAGAAAAAGCAGGATGCGCAAAAGCTGATAAACTAGTTGCTGTCATGCGACAAGATTCTGACAATATCGCTTGTTCATTGTTAGCTAAAAGCTTAGGGATTCAAGATATTATCAGTCGATTACGGGTGCCTGAATATAGAAATGCTTTCAAACTAGCTGGTATCAATCACATTATTTCTGTATCAGGAATCTTATTGAATCAATTTATGATGGAAATTGAACAACCTCAAGTTCGACGGATCGTTCACATTGGCAAACGTAAAGCTGCTCTTTTTTCAGTAATAGTTCCTGAACACGCAAATTGTATTGGGAAATCTATCCAGCAGATAACAGCTGAAAAAACCTTTCCCAATGAAAGCGTTATTGCGGGTATTTATCGAACAAGAGATGATCTTTTTGTCGCACCTAGAGGTGATACATATCCTGAAGAAGGGGATTCCGTTTTTTATGTTACTACAAGTGAACATATCGCAAAAGTAGCGAATGCTTTTACAAAAACAAGAAAATAAACTTATCCCGTATATGGGTTTTCCACAATAGAAATCTTTTGTAAATCATGTTTTTGTGGTTTTATCAACACATTAGAAATGTTTTTCCACAGTTTTTCCACTTTCTTTTTTAACTAAAACTAGCTATACTGCTATGTACATATTTTTTTACGATTTGAAAAACAGATTTTTTGGCTTGCATATTCAAGTTATGTGAGTAGAATATGTATGCTAAATTTTATATGGAGGATTGATTATATGGCTCTTAGAAAAAAGTCAGGTATTGAAGAATCACGAAAAGCAATTAAGCGTCGTGAACACAATAGATATTTCAAAACATCTATGCGCACAGCAATTAAAAAAGCTATTGAAGTAGCTGGAACTGAGAATGAAGATGCTGCTATTCGTCGTGCATACAAAGTAATCGATAAATGCGCACAAAAAAATATTATTCACAAAAACAAAGCAGCCAATCGAAAATCTAAAATGATTCTTGCCATCAAAAAGGCAAAAGCATAGTTTCAAA
>DAIMET010000031.1:0-2411 GCA_036725105.1 Calditrichota bacterium | reverse complement strand
CAACCTTTAGTTTTTCTCAATAAAAAGAACAAGGGCATCGCTTATTGACAAGCCGATGCCCTTTTTTCTATCCTGGTCAATTTTCAGCAACCTACTGTAGCCATTGCGGATATTTTCATAGGGAACACTAGACAATTGTTTTACAGCCATTTTCATGCGATAGGAATGAATATGTGGCATTTTTTTCTCAATTTCATACGTATGCAACCCTTTAGAGACATAAAAACCGGTCTCAAGTAAAAAGGCAAAATGATTCAACAAGTAAAAAAACACCTCATCATAACTTTTTCCATTGCGAATCAAGTTACCAAGGATATGAAATGCTTTTTCTTTCTGCCCACTAACAATTGTGTCTGATAAAGAAAAAATCACTTCCTCTATGGAAGGTCTATGTAGAACAAATGCTTTATCCCATATCGGTTTTTCTATTCCTGCATTTTCTAGACAAATTCGTTCTGTGATATCAAAAATCTGATCTAGATCTTGCTTGTTCTCGGCAATACACTTTTTAATAAGTTCCAATGGGGGGTGAAGAGAATAGTCTTGATATTTCTTACGAACCCATCTAATGATAATGTTTTCGGGTAGAGTAGGATCATCCAAAAGTGCAAATTCAGATAGTTCTTTTTTAAATGCCTTCCGGATAGGGTTTTTATTCCCCTCGTCTTCAAATACTAGATAGTGTTCTTTACTGATATCAGTAAATACTTTTTTTGCTATAAGTGATGGTGCGTTTTTCGTTAAAAAAGAGGTAGCATTTCGGAAGATCACAAGCTTATTAACACTAAAAAAACCATTGTCATCCATCGTTTGTAGAAAATCTTGAAGCGAAAGATGGTCCCCATATAGAATTTCTGTTTCATACTGATGGTGTTTTTTCTGAATGTACTTCTTAACCGTATTCGTAAGAATTTGTTTGATTCTTTGTTGGGGCCCAAACATGTACAGACATTGCTTTTGCAAAGTCCCTTTCGCAAGTTCATCCAGGAAATGGAAATAACTAGCCGTGTTGTGTTCTGCTAAATCCGTCATGGATAAATGCGTTCAATAGTCCTAGGAAAAGGTATTGTTTCGCGAATGTGGTCAATACCACACATCCAAGCAGTCATACGTTCTACTCCCATTCCAAAACCGCTATGGGGAACAGATCCAAATTTCCTAAGGTCAATGTACCATTGATAGGTTTCTGGATTTAAACCTGTTTTCTTAATTTTCATAAGAAGGTTGTCCAGATCATCTTCTCGTTGGCTGCCACCAATGATTTCACCGTAGCCTTCTGGAGCCATTAAATCGGCTCCTAAAACGGTTCCAGGATCTGTTTCGCTTTCTTTCATGTAAAACGGCTTGCTGTCTTTGGGGAAATTAGTAATGAAAACAGGTTGCTCATATTCTTGGGAAATAATAGTTTCATCAAGTCCTGTAATATCGTCCCCCCATTTTTTATCTCGCTGGTGTTGATTTAACAATTCTAAAATACTCTCATACTTCACTCTGGGGAAAGGTCCTTGAATACTCTTAAGTTTCTCTGTATCACGCTGTAAAATGTTGAGTTCTTTTGTGCATTGATCAAGTACTCGTTGAATGATGTACAGTGTTAATCCTTCTTGAATTTGCATACTCTCATAAACATCACAAAACGCCATTTCGGGTTCAACCATCCAAAACTCTGTTAAATGGCGCCTAGTTTTCGATTTCTCAGCTCGAAAAGTAGGCCCAAAACAATAAACTCTACGAAAAGCCATTGCCCCAGCTTCTTGGTACAACTGCCCGGATTGAGATAAATAAGCATTTTCCCCAAAGTAATCCAATGCAAATAATGATGTAGTTCCTTCGGGTGCAGACCCAGTGATAATAGGAGAATCGAAGTTAACAAAACCATTTTGGTTTAAAAAATCTCGAATACCTTGGATAACTTCAGCTCGTATCTTTAAGATTGACCTTTGTGTAGGAGTACGAACCCATAAATGTCTGTAATTTGATAAAAAGCCAACGCCGTGATCTTTTAGCTGGATAGGATATTCATCTTGTACAGATTGAATAATATCTGCAGATGAAACTTCCATTTCATACCCCCACGGAGACCGGTGATCTTCTTTAATGATACCGGTAAAAACGACAGAAGATTCTTGTGATAAATGTTTGATTTTTTCGAACAATTCTTCGCCAATAGTATTTTTCATAACTATGCACTGAATAAAACCCGAACCATCTCGAAGAATAACAAAGAGAATTTTCCCACTGCTACGAATATTGTATATCCATCCCTGAATAGTAACTTCTTGTTGGATGTATTCGTGTGACAAAGATATTGTGAATGACTTCATATGTACTCCTTATGGAAATCTTCCTGTAAATAAAGAAAGACAGAAGAGAGATCCATGGATCTCTCTTCTGTCTTCAAGTGTTCTATA
>DAIMET010000030.1:0-14755 GCA_036725105.1 Calditrichota bacterium | reverse complement strand
TTGACATGCGGTTTTGTTCGTTCAAATTTTTCTTTAGCCATTTGTTCCTCCTATGATTGTGGCTAATTGTGATTCTGGAACAACTTCATACTTGAAGAATTCCATTGTATAGCTGCCTCGACCTTGAGTAATCGAGCGAAGATCTGTAACAAATCCAAACATGCTCTTCAGAGGAACCTCTGCAGAAACAATTTGAGTTTGACCTACAGACTCAATTTTGCCGACTTTCCCTCTTCGAGTACTAATCAAAGAGATTGAGTCGCCTAAGTAACTTTCTGGAACAACAATCTGAACTTTCATGATTGGTTCCAGAAGTTTTGCAGAAGCCTTTTTGAGAGCATCATGAAAGGCTTTTGCTCCTGCAGTTCGAAATGCCATTTCAGAAGAATCGACGGGATGATAGGAACCATCCACAATCCGAACTCCTACATTGACAACTTCATAACCTGCTACAGGACCATTCTCCAATGCATATTTTATACCTGTTTGGATTGCAGGGATATAATCTTTAGGGATTACCCCTTGCTTAATATGGTCCTCAAAAATGAATCGTTCTCCTGTTGTAATTGGGAAAACTTCACAAACAACATGTGCGTATTGCCCATGTCCGCCAGTTTGTTTAATGTGTTTTGCTTCTCCTCTGGCTTCAAATTCAATGGTTTCTTTGTATGCAACACGGGGGCTACCTGTGTTGACCTTCACACCAAACTCACGGAACAAACGATCAATAATCACTTCAAGGTGCAACTCTCCCATTCCAGAAATGACCGTTGATTCTGTTTCGTTGTCATAAGAATATCGAAACGTAGGATCTTCCAATTGGAATTTTCCTAGACCTTTTACAAGCTTATCTTGGTCTTGCTTAGTTTGAGGTTCTACTAATACGGATACAACTGGCTCAGGAAACTTGATCTCTTCCAAAGAAATGGGATGCTTTTCGTCACATATAGTATCCCCAGTATAACTTTGTTTGAAACCAACAATTCCAGCAATATCCCCCGCTTGTATATGGTCGACATCCTCTCTTTGATTCGAATGCAATCGGACGATTCTAGAAACTCTTTCTTTTTGTCGTTTGTTTGTGTTGTAAACATATGAACCAGCTTCTAAAACACCCGAGTAAACACGTGTAAATGCCAAAGCTCCAATATATGGATCAGAGGCTAACTTAAAAACTAATGCAGACAATGGTTCGTCATTTTTGGGATAACGAACTTCTTGTTCTTCATTGGTTGGATTGATCCCTTTTACTGGATCAATGTCTAGAGGTGAAGGTAAATATCGAACAATACCATCTAATAAGGGTTGAATACACTTATTTCGATAGGATGTTCCACAAAACACTGGAAAGAAAATATTTTCAATGCAACCTTTTGCGATTGCGTTAATAATCTCTTCTTCAGTCAGATCTTGACCTTCTAGGTATTTCTCCATTAATACATCATCTATTTCAGCAACAGACTCTATAAGAGACCCTCGATAGAGAAGGGCTTCGTCTTTCAATTCATCTGGAATTTCTTCAACCGTGAAATCTCCTGAAGCGTCGTCGTTATAGATATAGGCCTTCATACTGATGAGATCAATGGATCCTTTGAAAGTATCTTCTGCACCAATCGGGAGCTGAACCAAAACAGGGTTTGCTCCTAATTTCTCTTTTATGTCTTGAACAACTCGATGAAGATTTGCTCCAACACGATCCATTTTGTTGACATAGATAACTCTAGGAACTCGATATTTGTCAGCTTGATACCAGACTGTTTCTGATTGAGGTTGTACACCGCCGACACTGCAAAAAACAACGACAGCTCCATCGAGTACACGTAAAGATCGTTCCACTTCTACTGTAAAATCTACGTGACCAGGAGTATCAATCAGATTGATTGTATGGTCCTTCCAACTACAGGAGATAACAGCAGATGTGATTGTGATGCCTCTTTCTTTTTCTTGAACCATCCAATCCGTAGTTGTATTGCCATCATCTACGTTACCAATACGATGAATCTTACCAGTATAGTAAAGAATTCTCTCGGTTGTAGTAGTTTTTCCCGCATCGATGTGGGCAACAATACCGATGTTTCTTAAATTCTCTATGTTAATCGAATCGTTTTTTGTTGGATTATTACTCATATAATTTCACGTGGTTATTTAAAATGTGAGAAAGCTTTGTTCGCTTCTGCCATTCGATGCATATCTTCACGTTTTTTATAAGCACCACCGGTTTTACGGATAGCGTCTACAAATTCGGAAGAAAGCTTCCGAACCATAGGAGCACCTTTCTTTTTTCTGCTTGTCATAACAATCCAACGGATTGCTAATGTGATTCCTTTGTCGTATTCGACTTCGGTAGGAATCTGATAGGTAGCTCCACCAATTCGTTTTGGTGTTACTTCAACCAAAGGACGTACTGACTCAGTAGCAGTCTCAAGTACTTCAACAGGTTTCATTTTTAAAGAAGAAGAAGCATCATCAAGAGCTTTGTAAAGAATATTTAAAGCTCTTTCTTTCTTCCCATGAAGCATCAATTTTCCTACATATCGACTTAACAAGATGCTGTTATACTTAGAATCGGGAGCAGGAGGTTTTCTGGGTAATAGTTTCGCTCTTGGCATACAATATCTCTCTTTCTACCCTTTAGGTCTTCGAGTACCATATTTGGAACGGCTTCTTTTACGATCAGTAGTACCTTCTGTATCCAAAACACCGCGCACAATATGATAACGAACACCAGGCAAATCTTTTACACGACCGCCACGAATAAGAACTACAGAGTGTTCTTGTAAGTTGTGGCCAATACCAGGGATATATGCAATAACTTCATATCCATTGGTTAATCTGACTTTAGCGACTTTACGCAAAGCAGAATTAGGTTTTTTTGGTGTCATCGTCCTAACAATAGTACAGACACCTCGTCTCTGGGGACAACTATCCAGAGCTCTCGTTTTCGATTTTTTCTTAACAATTTTCCTGGGCTTTCTCACCAGTTGATTAATTGTGGGCATAACTCACCTCTAGCACATAAATAAAATCATAGCAATACACTATATATCAAAAAGTTTCAAACCAAAGTACGATTTTATCAAATACTGACACTAAGTCAACAAAAGTTCTGAGAGTTTTTTTTTATCTCAATTTTATTCTTCGTCTGTTGGTTCAACTATTAACTCCATCTCCTCCGATAATTCGTTTAATCCGTTAAAAACTTTATCATTGTTCTTAAAAGCTTCAATTCCTTTCAATTCATGGTCAGTTTCTTGATCTTTCATCATTCCGGAATCTCGTGGAATATATAGATCTTCATTATGAATACCTAATTTTCTTCGATAGTAACGAAGACCTGTTCCAGCAGGAATAGGATGACCAACAATAACAGCTTCTTTCATACCCTCTAAATAATCACGTTTTTCTCGGATTGCGGCTTCAGCTAATATTTTTGGAGTCTCTTGGAAAGAAGCTGCAGAAAGGAAACTTTCGCTAATCGAAGCAGCTTTAGTCAATCGCAAAAGTTGTAATTCAGAAGTAACTTCTTTTTTATTCTGACTTTTAAGCCATCGATTCGTCTCTTCAACTTGATTTCGATCGATACGATCCCCGGGTAAGAAATCGCTTCCTCCTGGATCTTTTACAATCATTCTGCGCATGAGTTGTTTTACGATAACTTCAACGTGTTTATCGTTGATATCTACACCCTGGCTTTTGTATACTTTTTGGATTTCTTGAATCAAATATTGTTCTGTAGCCATTTTTCCGCGAGTTTTCAAAAGTATGTGAGGATTTAGAGAACCTCTGGTCAATTGATCTCCAATTTCAACTTTATCGCCATCTTTCACTAAAATCCCACTTTCGTAACGGATATCGTAGATTTTAGGAGAAGAAGACTCATTTTCAATTAATATGGTTAAATGGCGTGGTTCGTGCTTAATTCTGATTGTACCAGATTCTTCAGCAATAATCGCTTCACCACGGGGCTTACGAGCTTCAAATATTTCTTCTACACGGGGTAAACCCTGGGTAATGTCATCTCCGGCAGCTCCACCTTGGTGGAATGTTCGAAGAGTAAGCTGAGTTCCGGGTTCTCCAATAGATTGGGCGGCTATGACACCCACTGCTTCTCCTGCTAAAACGTCTCTTCCGGTTGACAAATCTAGACCATAACATTTTGCACAAACACCGTTCTCTGAAAGACAGTTTAAAGGAGATCGTAGTTTAACAGAAGTAATCTCAAGTTGATCAATTTGATTTGCATGTTCTTCAGTTATCAGGTCGTTCCGATTCACAATGATCTTCTTACCTTTTTTAACATCCTCGGCAGCATATCGACCAATGATTCTTTCGCGTAAAGGTTCAATAACATTGTCGTCACTGATAATTGATTCGACTTGGATACCTTCAACTTTTTGCATCACTTTTACCTCTACTATGCCCATCTCTTCAATAGCCATAGCAGAATCATAATCAATATAGGAGCCTTTTTTCAAGAAAATTTCATCTGTTTTGGGTTTGCGGATATCTTGGTCTGCATAGAGTCCAACGATTTGGTTCGAAATCCTGCGAATTGTTTTTCCTGCTGCAGTTCTTGCGATTTTGGTAGTATGTTCACAGTCGTTCTCGCGAATGATAACAGAGTGGGCTACATCAACGAGACGTCGGGTAAGATAACCAGAATCAGAAGTTTTAAGTGCTGTATCAGCTTGTCCTTTTCGAGCTCCATGTGTAGAAATGAAGTATTCGATAACAGTTAATCCTGATCGGAGATTATTTCTAATGGGATACTCAATAGTTTTACCAGTTGGATCCTGCATCAAGCCTCTTATACCAACCATTTGGGATACTTGAGATGGATTTCCTCGAGCACCTGAGGATGCCATCATGTGAATGGGGTTGGTTGTATAAAAGTTTTTAAATGCACCGTTTCGGATGTCCGACGTACATTCGTTCCAGTTATCAATGATCTTTTTGTGTCTCTCGGAATCTGAGATCAAACCATTTTCATAGGCTTGTTTAAGTTTAATTTCTTTTGTTTCAGCTTCATGAATACGATCTTGTAAATTAGGTGATTCAACCATATCGTCGATTCCAACAGTCACCCCTGCTATGGTAGAGTAGGTGAATCCAAGCTGTTTGATTTTTTCCAAGAATTCGACCGTGATTTCCTCACCAAATTGTTGATAAAAGTTTGTAATGATTCGTTTCAATTTCTTTGATGTTAATGCTTCATTGATAAATACTAACTCAGATGGGTCACGTTGCAAATCTACCAGCAATTTGCGTAGATGGATATTGAAAATAACTCGACCTACAGTGGTTTTTATCATTTCACCGTCAAGATACACACGAATACGGTCATGGATTTCCACCTTCTTGTAATCCAACGCAATTTGTACTTCTTCTAGAGAGTGGAATACATAATCCTTATCGTGCTTTTTGTAACGTGAATCTTCCAAATCAAGAGTTAAATAATAAGAACCTAGAACAACGTCGTGAATAGGAGACATGTTGGGTAATCCACTTGCAGGAGACATTAAATTTCTACTGGACATCATCAGGGTTTCAGTTTCAACAATGGCTGGAATAGAAAGAGGAACGTGAACAGCCATTTGGTCTCCATCAAAGTCAGCGTTGAAGGGTGGACAAACTAAAGGTGGGATTTGTATTGCTTTTCCTTCACAAATTGTAACCTTAAAGCCCTCAACACCAAGTCTATGAAGTGTAGGAGCACGGTTTAGAAGAACCGGGTGACCTTTAATTACTTCTCCTAACACACCCCATACAATAGGGTCAAATTTCTCAATTTTCAGTTTTGCAGAGCGTAAGCTCTGTGCTAATCCTTTTTTGGTTAGACGTTCCATGACAAATGGTTTAAATAGCTCTAATACCATTTCTTTGGGCAGACCACATTCATTCAGTTTTAATTCTGGATTTACAACAATGACTGATCGTCCAGAGAAATCAACTCGTTTTCCTAAAAGATTTTGGCGGAAACGACCTTCTTTTCCTTTTAAAATATCAGATAGTGATCGGAGTGGTCTATTTCCTGTTCCTAAAACAGGTCTGCTGCGTTTGCTGTTATCCATAAGTGCATCTACAGCTTCTTGAAGCATTCTTTTTTCGTTTTGGATCATGATGTCGGGAGCACTGACATCAAGGAGTTTTGACAACCGACTATTACGGTTGATAACTCTTTGATATAGAGTGTTTAAATCAGATGTAGCGAATCTTCCTCCATCGAGTTGAAGCAAGGGTCTAAGGTCGGGAGGAATCACTGGGATAACAGACATAATCATATCACTGGGTTTTCGTTCTGTCGACAAAAAAGCACCAACGGCATTCAATCTCTTGACAAGCTTGGTCTTTTTCTGCTGGGAAGTAGTATTCATCTGCTCTTGAAGCTCTTTCTTAAGAGCCTCTAGATCAAGTTCATCCAAGAGTATCTGAATTGCTTCGGCACCTTTTCCAGCTTGAAATCGATGACCCTCTTCAATTGCTTTATGATATTCTTCGTCGCGGATGACTTGGTATTTTTTAAAATCTGTATCGCCAGGATCAACAATGATGTATTTTACAAAGTAAACGACTTCTTGTAATGATTTTGAAGTCATATTTAAAAGCAAGGATACAAAGGGAACTGTCTTTAGGTACCAAATGTGGATGATAGGAGCAGCTAATGAAATGTGCCCCATTCTTTCTCGGCGAACGGTTGATCGAGTAACTTCAACACCACATCGATCACAAATAACGCCCTCATATCTTTTTCCTTTGTACTTACCGCATCGGCACTCGTAATCTTTGAATGGACCGAATATTTTTTCACAAAACAATCCATCTGGTTCTGGTTTAAAGTTGCGGTAACTAATGGTTTCAGATTTCCTTACTTCACCAAAACTCCAGCTCAGGATTTCGTCTGCACTAGCTAGATGGATAGATATTGCTTCGTAATCCGTAACGGACGGTTTTTTTATTGTTTTGTCTCGTGTTTGCTGTTTATCCAAAACGAGAACCCCCTTTGCATATGCTTAAATTCTTGCTCAAGAAGCTTCTTCTTCTTTCGCTTCTTCAATCACTTTTTGTGCAGTTTTTGGTGGTGCTTCCTCATAATGTGAGAATTCCATTTCATAAAAACCTCTAGCACCCGAAACAGATTTAATGGTTGTGATATAAGTTCCTAATTCCCCAAGTGGTGCTTGAGCTTCGATGATTTGCCACCCTTTTTGATCTCCAACTTTCATACTCATAATACGTCCTCTTCGCGTATTCAAGTCATCAATCACTGAACCCATTGATTCCTCGGGTACATGAACTTTAAGATTCATGATGGGTTCTAATAATATCGACTCTCCTTGGTCCAAGGCTTTTTTAAGGGCGATAGAGCCAGCCATCTTAAATGCTTGCTCAGAAGAATCAACAGGATGGTAAGATCCATCATATACTGTTACTTTCAAGTCAACAACAGGATATCCTGCTAAAATACCGTGCTGCATTGCTTCAAGAACACCTTTTTCGACTGCAGGAACATATGTTTTCGGGATTGCACCTCCGAAAATTTTATTTTCAAACTCAAAGTGTTCTCCTCTGCTGGCTGGTTGTACTTCTAGCCAGCAATGACCAAACTGTCCATGACCACCCGATTGTTTTTTGTGTTTTCCTTCTACTTTGACAGGTTTTCGGATGGTTTCTTTATACGCAATCTTGGGTTGTTCAAGCAAGAGAGAAACACCAAATTTACGTTTGGCTTTTTCCATAGTTACTTGCAGATGGGTATCTCCCATTCCACGTATAATTGTTTCACCAGTATCCTGGTCTCGTTCAATAATAATGCTAACGTCATCTTCTTGAATTTTAGGAAGAACTGCTCCAAGCTTGTCTTCATCTGATTTTTTATCCGCCTTGATGGACATACGAGCATTTGGAATAGGAAGTTTTATCCAAGGTACAGTAAGCACTTGATCTTGCTGAGAAAGAGTATGACCGGTCTTGGTTAATGTAAGTTTTGTAATTGCACCAATGTCCCCAGCGGGAATGTGATCAATCGTAACATCTTTTTTACCAATAAATGTTGCAATTTGACCTATTTTATCACTCTTTTCTTCTGTAGTATTATAAATCTTGGAATCTGAATTTAAGTCTCCAGAAAAAACTTTAACTAGAGAAATTCTTCCAACGTATGGATCTGTCATTGTTTTGAAAACGAGTGCAGCTAAAGGTCCACTTTTATCGACTGAAAGTTGAACTTCACTACCATCTTCTTTTAATGCTACAATTCCTTCTCTTTCTTCAGGACTAGGCATATAGGTAGCCATAAAATCTAGTACATGATCTGTTCCTTTTGAATCTGTAGCTGCAGTGAATAGGATAGGGAAAACTTTTCGTTGTAAAAAAGCCTTTTTCAAGCATTGAAGAAACTCGTCATGGGATATTTCTTCTCCTCCTAAATACTTCTCTACAAGAGCATCATCCACTTCGATAACAGATTCTAAAAGTGCATCGTAATTGTCTTCTACAATAGACTGAAGATCTTGAGGAATATCCTCTTTTTTTCCATCAAGCGTGTAATAGGTTTTGTCAATAATGTCAGCTAAACCCTGAAGAACATTCCCTTTAACATACGGGTAAAAAATGGGATGACATTTTTCTGAATACTGCTGTTGAATTGCTTGCAGCATATCGGGTATATTCACATTTTCTCGGTCAATCTTGTTAACAACAAAAGCTGTTGGTAACTTATGTTCTTCTGCATAGTAAAACGTCTTTTCAGTCCCTGCTTGCAGACCAGATATGACATCAATGACAATAAGTGCGCCATCAGCAGCAATCATTGCTGATTTTACTTCACCTACGAAATCAAAGTAGCCGGGAGAATCAAGAAGATTGATTTTTAAACCATTGTACTCTATGGGAATAAGAGATAAACTGACGGAAATTTGCCGTTTTGTTTCCTCTGGTTCAAAATCTGAAACAGTATTACCATCCTGAATTTTGCCTAATCGGTCAGTAATCTTAGTTTTAAAGGCAATTGCTTCTGTTATTGAAGTTTTTCCAACTCCTCCATGACCGGCTAGTACAACATTGCGGATGTTTTTTGCTTCATACAGCTTCATTCATGATCCTCCTTGGTATTATCGTTAAAATTTTCAGAAACATCGCTATTAGTCTCACTCATCATATCTTCAAATTCTTCGTTAAAGCTATCGTCTTCGATGATAAATTTTTCAAAATCGGAATCGAGGGCTTCGGTAGAATCAGGACTTAGGGGATCTACAAGAGATGATTTTGAGGAATCGTTATCGTAGGTTGAGTCCTCAACAACTTCCATTTTTATACCAAGTCCTTTAAGCTCATTGATGATGACATTAAAAGATTCAGGATTGCTACTTGGTTGGATTAAGTGTCGGTTACATATTGCTTCATATGCTTTGACTCTACCTTCGGTATCGTCAGATTTGATAGTAAGCATTTCATTTAGTGTATAGGCTGCACCATATGCTTCCAAGGCCCAAACTTCCATTTCTCCGAATCTTTGACCACCAAATTGAGCTTTTCCTCCCAGTGGCTGCTGAGTAATCAGTGCATAGGGTCCAATGGAACGGGCATGAATTTTATCTTCTACCATATGATTTAGTTTCATAATGTAGGAATAGCCTACCGTAACAGGTTTCTCAAAAGATTCACCTGAATAACCATCATATAAAACTCGTTTACCATGCTTAGAAGATTCGTCTTCTTCTAATTTTACCACTAATTCAGCAGGATTCATTCCAGCAAAAGGAGTAGTTACACAATAAGAGTGTGAATTATTGGCTATAATTCCTAGCAAACACTCCAGTATCTGCCCAACGTTCATTCGAGAAGGTACACCAAGAGGGTTCAGGACAATATCAATTGGAGTTCCATCTTCAAGATAGGGCATATCTTCAACGGGCAAAATCTTTGAAATAACACCCTTGTTTCCGTGTCTTCCGGATAGTTTGTCGCCAATCTGTATCTTTCTTTTCTCTCCAATAAACACTTTCACAATTCTATTTACTCCGATTGGAAGATTCTCTTCATCTTGTCTGGATAAAACTTGAACATCGATAACAGTTCCTCTGTCTCCAGGTGGTACTCGAAGAGAAGAGTCTTTTACATCCTGTCCCTTTTTGTCAAACATTGCCCTCCAAAGCTTCATTTCAGGAGTAAACTCACTTTCTGCTTTAGGGGTAATTTTTCCTACTAGAATATCATTGGGACCAACTTCTGTTCCTACTCGGATAATGCCCTCTTCATCTAAATTGCGCAGTTGCTCTTCGGGAACATTGGGGATATCTCTGGTGATTTCTTGGGGTCCTACTTTTGTATCTCGAACTTGAACTTTATGTTCTTTGATATGAATAGAAGTTAGAGTATCTTCTTCTACTAATCTCTGACTAATAACGATAGCATCCTGGTAATTATATCCTCTCCAGGGAAGATAGGCGGTTAGGAGATTCTGACCCAGTGCTAATCTTCCTCTATCGCAAGCTTCTCCATTAATAATTGTGGTTTTTTGCGTTAGAATATCTCCTTGTGTAACTAAAGGATATTTATTTACCACGGTATCCTGGTTTGTTCTTCTAAACTTCGTAACAGGAACTTTTGTGGATTTAAAGATGTCAATCACTTCAACATTGTGTTTTACAAGATCAACAATCAAGGGTAGGTCTACAGTATCACCTTTGTGTGCAGCTATTTTCCCACCAATGTAAACGTCTTTGGCAAGAATCACTGTCTTTTTGAGTTTTGGATTAAGAATAAAGGTTTGAGCGTACTTTAGTTCTTCTATTGATACAAGTGTTATTTTTCTAACATTGAGTTCTTTTAGCTTTGTGAAAGTATTGGGTGTAATCTGTTTACCATATTCTATGTCGGGATAATATGGATCAGAATACACAAGAATTCGTTCCACTGGGATGTTATCTTTGTGAACATATTTTACTTCAAATACAGGAACTTTTTCAACTCCACCGGTCCATCCTAAAACATCGACTTCGGGGATTTTCGCTCCAATGAGACGATCCATCAGTCCTTTTGTAATCTCACGGCCGGCATTGATAAGAACTTTGTTTGTTTTGGTATAAACATCGCTTACAAGTTTTCTACCAATCAAGGCTTCATTTTTTTCGTACAAAACTAACTCAGCCAAATCAATGGTTTCAAAAACATCCGAATCTGTATATGCGATCGATAAATTTTGATTATAGAAAAGCTTATGGAGAATGTTCCCGTCAATAGTTTGTCCTACTTCGCCAATATCAGGTACAGTTTCTGCTAAAACTTTTTCAATAAGAGATGCGTTGAATTTACCAATTTGAACTTGTTCGTGGCCATTATCGGGAGAGGTTATATAGATAGATGTAGAATCGACATACGAGACAATACCTTCTTGGGGAGAAAGTTCAGATGCTCCAGAATCAATGGCTGCTTTTTCTTCTAATCCGGTACCAGAATAAGGAATTTCCGGATGAATAAGAGGAACTGCTTGGTGTTGCATATTACAGCCCATTAATGCTCGGTTTGCATCATCATGCTCTAAAAAGGCAATAAGACCAGCAGATACTGAAAAGACTTGTAACGGAGAAATATCAATAAGATTCACTTTTTCTTTGGGTACAGTGAGATATTCTTCATAATACCTGCAAAGAACTCGATCCGCTGTAATATTTCCATGTTCATCAACAGGGGTATCAAATTGCGCAATATATCGGTCATCTTCATCGTCAGCAGTCAAAGTAACAACTTTATCGGTAACTTTTCCATTTTCGACTACCTTGTACGTAGCAACAATAAAGCCTCTATCGTCTATTTTTGAATACACCGATAATGAATTGATAAGTCCAACGTTTTCGCCTTCAGGTGTTTCAATGGGACAAATCCTTCCATAGTGGGAATAGTGAACATCTCGAACTTCTGCACCTGCACGCTCACGGTGAAGTCCACCGGGTCCTAGGGCTGAAATTCGACGCTTGTGGGTTAAGGATGCTATTGGATTGGTTTCATCCATAAATTGAGACAATTGACCCATGCTGAAAAACTCTTTGATGGATGCTTCAAGAGGTCTTGGGTTGATTATGCTCGAAGTATGTTTATGGATTTCTTCCCATGGGGTTACTGATATTTTCTCATACGTGTTCTTCATTACACGATGCAAACCAACTCGCATATTATTCTTTAATAATTCTCCAACTAGACGAAGTCGTTTGTTACCCAAATGGTCTCTATTGTCAGTTTGGCCAGTTTTGTGCTCAATTTTAGCAAAGTATTGGATTAGTTTTAGTAAGTCATCCTGAGTAACAGTACGGTCTAAAACATTTAAGTCTAATTTTTTATTCATTTTATAGCGACCAACTTCACCCAGGTCGTTTCTGCGTGGATCCGTCAGCACTTGTTTAAACTGTATGTCAGCATTTTCTTTTGTATATCGTTCGCCGGGTCTTAATTTTAAAAAGATCAGTTTCTTTGCAGATTCTTCATCGGTGGTATTGTCTTCTTCTAATGTAGCAATGGCAAAACGAGATAAAGCGCGGTCATAAATATGAATTCTGCTGATTTTCGTTTTGGCAATTTCTTCCAGAATTGCAAATGTTAATGTGGTTCCTTTTTTATAAAGATCTTCTCCAGTTGTCAAATCGTAAATATCATCATATAACTTTTTTCCAACTGCATCAAAATACTCTTTGGAGTTTACTCGAAGTTCTACAACGGTCTCATCTTTCAAAGCTTCTCGTAATTCTTCGTCAGTTAAACCCATAGCGCGCAATACAACGGTAGCTGGAAGTTTTTTGCTTCTTTTATCGAGATAAACGAAAACAACTCCATTTTCATTGGTTTCAAATTCAATCCAAGAACCTCGATCTGGTATAATAGTAGCTTTGTATAAAGGTTCTCCTGTTTTAAGTGAAAGGCTTTGCTCAAAATATACACCAGGTGATCGAGTCAGCTGTCCGACAACCACTCTTTCTACACCATTTATAATAAAAGAGCCTGTAGGAGTCATATATGGAAATTCACCAACAGCAATTCGTTTGTTTTTATCTTGCAAGTGAATTTCTTCACCAAGCTCTGTATTGGTCAGACGTATAGATAAGTTTAACTCCCCATTGTATGTTTTTCCTTTAACTTTGCACTCATCAGGTGTTACTTTTGGTTTCGTTATTTCATATCCTAGAAAACGAACCAGCACCTTCCCACTCTCATACGTTGTGTCAGTTTCTTCAAATTCGTCTAATAGTTCTTGGATGCCCTTTTCGAGTAACCAATCAAAAGATTTCCTTTGCATATCAAGAAGATCAGGTGCCTGAAAGTCTTGTTTTATTTTGTTCAAATCTCTCAACACAAATGATTGATGTGACACAATAAACTCCTTATTACCATGTGAAACAAATCACAAGGCTATAAATAACCATAGAAACCCTGCAATCCATAAAACAAAAAAATCAATTTAACAAACATTCATTATATAATATAATGTGTCAAAATGCAAAAAAATGATTTGAGGTAAAAATGATTTCATGTGGAATCGATATAGTGAAAATTGATCGTATTGAAAAAATGTGCAATCAGTACCAATCCAATTGGTGGATTCACTATATTGGTACCGAACAGGAATGGCAGTATTCCATACGAAAAAAAAATTTTGCAGAATCCTTAGCAGGTTTTTTTGCAGCAAAAGAAGCATACATAAAGGCAGTAAGCTGTCAAATAAAAAAACCTGCCCTTCGAGATATCGAGATACTTCATTCACCCGAGGGCAGGCCTTATATTCAATCAAATCGCAGTGATTTACCTTCAAATCAACTGCAAGTCAGCATATCGCACGAAAAAGAATATGCGATTGCGATTGTTATATTTCAGTGGGATTAGTCGAATAATTGTCGAATCCGCCAATCTTCATTCATCATTAAGTGATTGATGTCCAATAGGTCAATTCTTCTATCGTCATTAAAATCACCTTGTTTTAGGAAACCCTTATCGCCCCGTAGAGTACCGAAAGATTTTCCTAAAAAGATGACGTCATTATCATCGACAGTACCGGTATTATCAAGATCGTAAATATTGGGACCAACTTGTACTCCGCTAAAGAAAGACAGATCGATAAGTTCGAAGGGAACTACATTATTGTCTGGATCAGAAGCAGAAAATTGAATAATCTTAAAGACAACACCACCATTACCAGTATCTTTTTTAAAATTTACAAGCAAGTCAAAAAGATCTCCAGATCCAGTAAAAGGTTCATCAAATGTAACGACAATCTCCCCTTTTCTTTGGTGAAATTCAATCGTAGCATTGTTCTTAATTGAATCGGGAAGCTTTGCAGCTTCAATGGTGTAATAATCATTGACAGCCCATAATTGCACAACAAGTTTCTTTAAATTTCGAGTATTGTTAACTTTATAGGTCATGATATCCAACGATAAATGTTTCTGTTGTAAACCCATTTGAGGTATATTCCAATAGAACATCGCTGGTTTTTCATCTGAGTACTTGAAAAGTGCTGAACCTACGATTTCTTTTGTATCTTGATCTTGAAGAAAAACTACAATCCCGCATTGAGAAGCAGCTCTTGTGGTAAGTACAAATTTTCTATCTTCTTCGTAAATCTGATCTGTTTTTAAACGAACAGGTTTACCACTAACTCCATACGGCATATTGCGAACTACGTGGCGGTGGAGATACTCACCATTCTTCTGTTCGGCTATAACCCAATCCTGATATATTGCTGCAATCACATTAATGTTTCGTTTCCCAA
>DAIMET010000029.1:0-14999 GCA_036725105.1 Calditrichota bacterium | reverse complement strand
ACTATGCTAATGGTGGCGAGAAGGGCAAATGGATGCTTCTTGCCAGTGGTTCCAAAAGTTTTGTGGGTGTAGTAGCTCTTGCAGCTATTGATGATGGTTTAATTAAATTGGACGATAAGGTTTGTGAGAGTATAACTGAATGGAAAGATGACAAGTTAAAGTCATCCATTACCTATCGTCAATTGTTAACCCTTACTAGTGGATTGTTAACAGGCGACGATAACCATCCCCATGCTCGTGGTGTTTCTTGGCTAGACGTTATCCAAAGCCCAATGGTTGGCGAACCCGGGAAGCAGTTCGGATATGGCCCTTATCAATTTCTAGCTTTTGGAGAAGCATTACAACGTATTCTTCTAAACACGTTCGATGAAACATATGAAGAATATATGAAACGACGGATTTTTAAACCGCTTGATATAAATGTTGCATGGTGGATGCGAGATGAAGTCAATAATCCACAAATAGCCGGAGGGATGATGCTAACTTCATCAGACTGGGCAAAATTTGGCGAATTAGTTCGAAAGCAGGGGTTGTACAACGGAGAGCAACTTATACCCTCTGAGCTTTTCCCTTTGCTTACGCAAGGTACGGAACAGAACCCAGGGTATGGTTTAACCTGGTGGTTAAAAGAACCTGTAACCCAACAACATATTGAAGCTATACCTCAACTGCAGAGGGATATGAAGGATATTATGAACTCTGATTGGCTCCCTGAAGACATGTTTATGGCTGCTGGAGCAGGTAAGCAAATGTTGTATGTTATTCCTTCATTGGAATTGGTTATTGTGCGTCAAGCACCAGCAATTAATGACAATCAGTATCGTGATATTGAGTTTTTAAGCCTTCTTCTGAAAGAGAAGAAGAACATTTCTCTCAATGAAGATTTTTCCTTTAATTTTGATGCTGCCACCCAATACTCCAACGAGACAGATGGGTTTGGTGTATTGGTTAAACAACACGGCAAAACAATATATGAAAACTATCGATCTCCTCATGATATGAATACAGATTCTCATCTTCATAGTGCTACAAAGGGGTTTTGGGGACCTGTTGTTGCAGCCATGATTGAAGATGGGATGATTCGAAGCTACGACCAAAAAGTATCGGATATTCTTACCGAATGGAAACGAACTAATAAAAAGGATGTTACGATACGACAAGTGATGCAACTTACTTCTGGTTTAAAAAATGATATTAATGAGATCCAAGGAGAAGACCCAGCTGCCCCAGATTTGTACGATTATGCTGTAAATGAAACAGTTATTGTAACGAGACCAGGTACACATTTTCAATATGGTCCAGTCAACTTCTATGTGATGGGAGCTGTCATGGATAGGCTATTGAAGAACCATAACAGTGAATATATTGATCCATTGGATTACCTGCAGCAACGTATCTTGGATAAAATTGGAGTAAAATATGAAAAATGGACCAGAGATGATGTTGGTAATCCCCACATACCAAATGGAGCTTATTTAACTCCAAGAAATTTTGCTACATGGGGACAGTTTGTTTTACAAAAAGGAAACTGGAACGGGGAACAACTGATACGAGAAGATTTAATGGAGGAACTCTTTGAACCTTCGCCTGTGAATCCAGGTTTTGGTTTGTTTATGTGGCTAAACCAAACAGGAGGATGGGGTGCTAGTCAAATTATGAAGGCACCAAATAATTCAAATGCTGGTTTTATCTACCATGATGGATATTCCGATCTTATTGGTATCATGGGAGCAGGCAAGAATAGAATGTATTTAATTCCTTCGCTTGATTGCGTGATTGTTCGACAGACTCTACAAGATAATGATGCTTTTGTTGATCACACTTTTCTTCAATATTTGTTCAGTAATACAAACAAGCAGAATGAAAATAAAGATTCATTTCAATATGTAATGGAGGATGCAACTTGGCATGACGATACCAGAGATCGTGATGTTCCAATACGAATTTATGCACCTGACTTGAAGCATGGAGAAGGACCTTTTCCAACTATTGTTTTTTCCCATGGTGGGGGTGAATCTCGCGAAGCTTTTACTTTTTTGGGTACCTACTGGGCAGAACGAGGTTACATTGTTATCTTCTTAACTCATCTTGGAAGTGATCGATCAGTTATAGATGAACAAAAAGCAAGAGGAGTAACTAATCCTCTGAAGCTTATGGCTGCTTTGGATGGCCCAGAGAAGTTTCATCTTCGTCCTGAGGATGTTTCTTTTGTTGCTGATCAGTTAGTAGCTGATGGTCACAATCAACCGTTGTTAAAAGGACGAGTAGATACTAATCGCATTGGCATGGGAGGACAGTGTGCTGGTTCTTCAACCGCACTTGCCATGGTTGGTTTGAACGTGAACCTTCCAAATCAGGAAGGTGCAACTTTTGTGGATGATCGTTTTAAGGTGGCTTTCGCAATGTCCCCTCAATCAGGTGGTGGAAGTCCAAAATCATCTTTTCACGAAGATTCATGGAAAGATATCAACGTACCCACACTTGTTATGACCGGTACTGCTGACTTCAACTGGATTCCAGCAATTAAAGAAAATCCTAGTCTTCTTCAATTACCATATGACAGCATGCCTCCTGGAGACAAGTATTTAGTAGAAATAAAAGATGCTCAGCACAATGCTTTTACTGATTCTGAACCTTATTATCCTGCCAGAGAAAGAGATCCTCGTCATCACCAGTGGATTCAACAAGCTAGCACAGCATTTTTTGATACGTATTTAAAAAGAGATGAAGAGGCACGTAGTTGGCTCCAAAAAGAGAAATTGGAAGATGAAACAGATGGAGAGTGCCGACAAGAACAAAAACATAAGGATGAAAGTACCTATTCTGTTGGTGTAATTTCACAAATGACATTACCTGATAAAAAGAGAGATGTAGACATTCAACTTAGAATCACTTACCCAATGGAGGACGGAACATATCCGATCATTATTTTTTCTCATTGCATACGAGGAAGCAAGGAGAATTTTGAGTTTTTAGTGAACCATTGGGTTTCTCACGGTTATATTGTAATTCAAATGGACAGCACAGATACACCAAGTATGGAAGAGAGCTGGAAGAATAGAGTAAATGATATAGTTTGCATCATAGACTCTCTTGAGAGCATAGAAAAACAAGCCCATAGTATTGATGGAAAAATGAATAAAGAAGTCATTGGTGTTGGTGGGCACTTGGTGGGTGCGTATGCTTCGAGCATGTTAGCTGGAATGAAGAGATTTAATATTGATGGGAATCCTCAAAAAGATACTTTTTATGATGAAAGAGTAGATGCATCTTTGCAGCTTTCACCCCAGGGTCGAGGACAAGGATTAACTGAGAAATCCTGGGAAGATATTCATGTACCTATGCTTGTAGCAGCTGGTTCTAACAATCCAAGTCGGAGAACCTCAAACCCCTCTGAATGGCGGACTGAACCCTACGAATTTGCAAAACCAGGAGACAAATATCTACTTTGGATTGAAAAAATGACAGGAAGCTATGCAGGTCTTTTGACTGGTGCTGATATTGACGAAGAAACTGCTTCGTGGATAAAAAATGTGACTACCGCTTTTTGGGATGCATCCTTGAAAAAAAACGAAGAAGAGAAGAATAAACTTCGATCGGACCATTTCATGAAGGGTACAGATGGAGAACTACTTATCAAATGGAAATGAATCACCTGCATTTTTCGTTAGAAGTCTTTGATAAACCAGAAATCACAGATATAATGTAAAAAACGTGATTAAAATCACATATTATATGCATATTGTGTGATGAGGTGATGTAGTGAAAAGATTTGTTATGAAAAAACTGTATACGTGGAAGAATTTGCCATATCGCAAACCATTAATTCTGAACGGAATAAGACAGGTAGGCAAAACATGGCTTCTCCGAGAGTTTGGAAACAAGGAATATGAGAATGTTGCCTATTTCAATTTTGACGAAAACAAAGAGTACAAGCAGTTTTTTCAGATCACAAAAGATGTTGATCGAATTGTACAAAATCTCATCATGGCAAGTGGTCAAAGAATACAACCAGAAACTACTCTTGTTATTTTCGATGAGATTCAAGAGTGTAACGAGGCTTTAAATACACTGAAATACTTCTATGAAAATGCTCCTCAGTTTCACGTAGCTTGCGCTGGATCATTGCTTGGAGTTGCACTGAGTAAGCCAGCTTCTTTTCCCGTTGGAAAAGTTGACTTCATCGATATTAATCCGATGACTTTTTCAGAGTTTTTGGTAGCAAATGGAGATGAGAATCTTTATCTTTATTTAGAAAGCATTGAAACGATTGAAACCATCCCCGATGCATTCTTTAATCCTCTATACGAAAAACTAAAAATGTTTTTTGTGACTGGTGGTATGCCAGAATCCGTTAGTGCTTGGACTAAAAGAAGAGATATTGAGGCAGTACAGCAAGTTCTCAGTGCAATTATTGGAGCTTACGAAAGGGATTTCGCGAAATATCCTGATGCAAACGAATTCCCAAAAATCTCATTATTGTGGAATAGTATACCGTCACAGCTTGCTAGAGAAAATAAAAAATTCCTTTACTCTACATTGAAAAGTGGAGCTAGAGCTAGAGAATATGGATATGCATTACAGTGGCTTTATGATTCTGGTTTAGTACATAAAGTCTATAGGTGCTTAAAACCAGAGTTGCCACTTTCTGCTTATGATGATCTTGGTGCGTTTAAAGTGTATCTACCAGACGTTGGATTGCTTAGGAGGCTGTCTTTATTAGCTCCAACAGCATTTAGTGAAGGAAATAGGTTGTTTGAAGAGTTTAAAGGTGCTTTGACAGAAAACTATGTTCTTCAAGCCTTGCGAAACCAATACGAAGTGCCTCTTCGTTATTGGAAAGACGACTCACGCAATGAAGTTGATTTTATTCTTCAGCGAGAAAATGACGTATTGCCTATTGAGGTGAAATCCAAAAATAGTGTCACTAGTGTTAGTTTGAAAAGATACGCCAATAACTACCCGAAAGAAACACCATTAAGACTGCGTTTTTCTCTCAATAATCTACACAAAGACAATGACATGTTGAATATTCCTCTTTTCATGGCCGATCAAGCAGATCGTTTCATTGGAATCGCTTTGGAAAGTGTTTGACTTTCCTCGCTCTATTTCGCACATATCTATCTACTGGTTTTGTCTTGAAGAAGTCACAATAAACACTATATTGCTTAACAAGGTGAATTATACTGTGTAGTTTACCCAAACAAAAACTTAAGTTTTAATTTAAGTAAATGTGGAGTAATCGCATGAACTATTTTAATGAGTGGTTATTGCAGGTTCCAGACGGAACTATTTTTGTCAGAGAAATTGGTACTGGAGAGACCTTTGTTGTTTTACATGGTGGGTGGGGAGCTGAACATAGCTATTTACTAGATCCTTTGATTCCATTTAAAAATCAGATCCATTTGATTTTTTACGATCAACGGGGATCTTTACGATCTTCTTGTAAAAAGGAAAGTATATCACTTGAGAGACATGTAGAAGATCTTGAAAAGCTTCGTTTATCTTTGCATCTAGAAAAAATGTCTCTTATATGTCATTCAATGGGATCTTTTCTTGCACTACAGTACCTTAAGCAGTACCCCAATAATGTGAAGAATATGATTCTAATTTCACCTGTCTACGCCAAAGCTTCTATATCTAGTTTAACGGAAGATATCGAATCAAACACCCTGGCACGATGGGAAAGAGAAAATGTTGTTGATTTGCTCAAGAAATATCATCTTCAAAACAAAAAGAATTCAGAGTTTTCTGATAAAGAAAGAGCATTGTGGCATCGGATTACCTTTTCTGCAATTAATCTTCATGATGTATCCCATTGGGAACAATTACGAAGTTGCTTTTATTTTAAAAATGAAGCAGGTCAATCAGCTGCTAATAGTATGCCAGAATCTTGGGATTTCAGCCCTCAGATCCAGGGTATTGAACAGAAATTATCTGTTATTCTGGGAGATGATGATTATATACCCATTCAGCCTAATCTCGATTTTTATCGTCTTTATCCAGGAGTTGATATGCATATCCTCCATCATGCAGGGCATGTCTGTTGGATTGACCAATCAGTACAATTCTCAGATGTAATGAATCAAATTCTGCGAACCACCAAACCTTTCAATCTTCCCAATACTGTTTAGATTAGTGATCAATTGTTAGTAAGTTATCATAATAACTTTCAAAAACATTGTATCTGCATTTTTCATACCAATACAACCAGTTAGGACAATATTACATCAATGATTAGAGAAAGAAACCCCATGCTGAGATATATTGTTTAACCATAAAGACCATTTTTAATCATTCCCGTCAATCTGCGGTAAAAGTACTTACAAATAAGAAGTCTATTTGATAAAATGTAGTAAAGCTTTATCCGTGTTAAATATTGGTAAAAATACCAGAATGTGATTCTACTGTACACATGGTCTGCTAATAACGTGATTTTTCATCACATTATCTTTTCCTTGGGAGAAAATAAGATAAAATTGAGTTATGCGTAAAAATGCTATGTGTCACATGAACTCCCTTTTTTGGTGTAAGGTTGTCGTTACAACGGTCTGCTTTGCCCTGATAGTTGTTTGGATAGGGAGTCTTTCAAATGAAAATGTGGTTTCGTCGTTTTCTCCCAGATTTCCTTTGACATCAACAAGCCATAGTGAAGAAGAATACAAATTCGGGGTGTTTCCCCCTGGGAATTCAGTGGATCAATTGCAATCTGCAATCAATTTGGGGATAACGCAACCTCGCATTATTCTTTCCTGGAATCAGCTTGAACCAAGTAAAGGGCAGTTCAAGTTCATGTTATACGATTGGAATCTTCACAAAATGCACCAGGCAGGGATGTCACCCATTGTCACTGTAAAGTGCGATTCTTCCTGGGGAACAAAAGCACCTGATCCTACTAAAACAGCATCAAGTCCACCCATTGATGAACAAGACTATATTGCATTCTTAACCAATTTTGTGATTCGTTACAAGGATAAAGTTACCTATTACCAGATTGAAAATGAAGTGTATGACTACGGAAGGTATTGGAATGGTTCTGTGGAAGAATACATCTCCCTTTTACAAATTGCATCGACAACCATTCGAAACCTTGATGAAGATGCTATTATTGTTCTCCAAGGATTTGCCAATCAAGTATTCCGCGAAATAGAAGCTGGCAATTCGGATGCTTTAGAATATTTCAATGAGCTTCTGGAACAGAGCGACTATTTTGATGCAATTGACTTTCACCAGTATTATGAACCTGGTGATGTGGTAGAAATTGTGAGTATTCTGAAGCAGGGTATGGCGGAACATGGCATTCACAAAGAGCTTATTTCTACCGAAGCGGGGGATCTGGACCTTCGTTTGTTTGGCAGGCATATTCAATATTTGCTATATGGTTTAGTACCACCTGTGCCCATTGTAGAACAATTTCTTTCCATTCCAGAAGTCAGAGCTTACTTACAAGAACTTCTGGAAGAAGGACTTACAGAACAAGAGTGGATTGACTTTGCCATCTTTCTGTCTGACAACCCCGAGTCTCGTCCCATTTTGGAGAAATACCAAGCAGAAAACTTGGTGAAAAGGGTGATGATTACGTTTAGTCAGGGAGTAAAATCCTTCAATCAAATTGTCATGATGAACCAAAAAGAAAATCCCGTAGATTGGTTTTTTGCAATGATGGGACTTATGGATAGCGAAGGAAACCACAAACCATCGTATTATACCTACAAGCTACTCATTGAAAACCTTCGCGGGTGCAACCATATTGAGAAACTTTCTGAAGAAGAGATGGAAGGATCGTCTGTTTCGCATGTGTATGCTGTTCATTTTTCTGATGATCGACCTACTCTGTATATTGCTTGGTCATCTTGTGGAGACATGAGAATTGATATATCTAAACAATTCCCTTCCATTGCAAAAGTGACCCACATTCTAACTCAGCGAGGCTTCACTGATCTTGATGCCCATAGTGAATGCGTATCTTCTCATTCTATTCCACTCACCAATACCCCCATTATCATCACAGAGTGGTAAAATTTAATATACACATAATATGTGAGTCACAAAAATAGTGTAAAATTAAATAATTTGTAGCAGATTTGTAAGAGAAGATTATTTGGTGGGCTTGATAAGTAATGGAGATCTCTGAACGGGAATAACAAAGTTTCCAGAAGAGCTGGGAGTGTGCGTTTGAGTACGAAACATAGAGTGAAAATCCTTACCTTCTAGACTACTTGCAGTGAATGCATTGGGTACCATCTCGGTTGTGGTGATGGAGCTAACATCTGAATAATCTTCAAGCTGAAGTGTGATATCCAAAGGTTTTGTGAATATACTGGGATTGTCATTTCGCCAAAGAATGTAGACAGGTTTTCCATTAGGGGTATTCCATTTGTACAGGGAAATGTTGTCATTGCTTTGCATCAGTGTAACCTGTGAGGGTTGGAGACCTGGAAACTCTTGAGTAATAAGCTTTAATGTATAGTAAGCAAGCTTTTTGGTTCCCAGACCGTAATCAAGAAAGCCTTCTCCATCGTAAATGAATCCAGTGTTATCAAAATATCCATTGTCGTGTCTGAATCCTTCGATAAACCCAAATGCCATCAATACTTGGTCGATTCCGCTTGCCCACGAATAAAAACATCGCTTTACTACATCTGTTGCCTGCTCATCTTCGGTTT
Organism: Calditrichota bacterium; assembly: GCA_036725105.1. GTDB lineage: Bacteria > Caldisericota > Caldisericia > UBA6126 > UBA6126 > JAGLCW01. Next base: position 6,333 of record DAIMET010000029.1, on the reverse strand, counting down.
GGTAAGTATCCCAGTTAGGAGGCATCTCCAGTACTCCTGCATATGTTCCCATTTCTGTGATCCAAATAGGTAGATTTTCCAAATAACCGCAATTTGCTAAAGTTTTCCGAATTTCTGTGAGAACATTTTGGCCTGTAACGGTGTCCACAAACTGGTATTCACCAAAAGCATTGCCATACCAGTGAAAATCAAAACCATCGATGTATTTTCCATTTAACTCTTTAAGTACAGAGGGGTAGAATTTATCGAAACCTCGCATATAGCTTTCAGGAAAACCTGCTACTCCCGCCATTAGTACAAATGCATTGGGATTGGCTTCTTTGATAGCTTCGTATGTGATTTGATGGAAGGTTGCATAATCGGATCGAAGGGATCGCAGTTGATTGGATAAATTGGGTTCGTTACCAATTTGCCAATGTTGTATAGGATTGATAAGCCCTGGCATGTCATCAATACCATCCCCATCGTATCGTTCTACAACAGCTTTCACAAATTCTTTATATGCGGGAATGTCGATGGGAATCCAGGAATTTGGTAGAAGTCGTCCTTGATCTTCAATCAAAGGCTGAGGTGAAATATTACCTAGAATGGTGATGTTGGTCGGGATAGAAAACCATTGCAAATCGTAGCTTTGGAAGTTATACAAAGGACTTTGAATGTTTGGTTGCACTAGCGTCCAAAATGCATACAGTGATTCACGAGTCATGTTGATACCAATGTTGTGGGCATGAACAAAACCATTTTCTAAACAATGAGGATGATTGATACTCGCGGGGTGAATACCAATAGGTGGTGCTTGGGTGTCTTGCATGGAATTCTGCAAAAACGGCTGGGGTAGAATTTCTATTGGTAAAAGATTTTTTTGTACAACTTCAAGGAGTGTGTAACTATGATTTCCTTCTGGATCGTTTTGGTGTAGAAAATCGATGCATTTTTGAAAAATTGGCAACTCACCCGAAGAACTATGAAACACAATTCCATATACGCTGTTTTCAGAACAACCCGAGAAGGTAGAAAACAAGGCAGGGAGGACCCTGGGATTTCTTCCTGGCAAGTAATGCGATAGCCAGTGCATTTCTTGGTCATTTACAGATCCTTGTAAAATATAATCATTGATACCAATGAGTGGAGAAACACCATCATTACGTTTTCTAACGCCTACTAATCCTGTGTTCATGAATCCTGAGCTTGTGTCGATGGTGATTCCTGTTGGAATTTCATTTTTGTCAAATTCAGCATTCATGCATCCCGTGTGTATATCGGGGTTGATCGCTTGCCATAACTTCATGGCATCCTTTAGGGTTCCAAGATAGGTTTCAGGATGTTTCACTTGAGATCGACCAAAATGAATTTCTTGCCATCTTTGCTTTTGTGCTACTTCTGGAGAGTAATTTGTATAGCCATCCCATCCGCTATGCCTTATACCATGGTGATGGGCACTAATTTCGTGACCTTGCTCCCTCCACTGGGCAAGGAAAGGTTTATTCTCAGGTTCTGTCAGTAAGGGAATCCATTGTGGAGTGAACATAAGGGTTAGATTGATATTTCGATCAGTCGCATAAGCAACCATATCAGCGAGGATTTCTATATTTCCTTGGTTTTCATGCTGAAAAGGTTCGTTGTGGATAGCTATAAAATAGTTAGGGGGTTTCTTTGATGGATTGGTAGTACTGAAATGTGAAGAATCCATTGAGTGAGTAGAGGAAAGTGTTGACAATGCAAAAACTGCTATCAAAAGAAGAGTAATGATCCATTTCAATCTCATGAATTGCCCTCCTGCGAACGGGATGTATATAGTATACAGCATTTCCATCCTGATAGTTACATACATTTGCATGGAAAAATATGCATCACATAAAAAAATAATGTCTATAAATATGCAAAACTAAGAGTAACTATGGTCCAAAAATATGCATGTTCGATATTAAAGATTGTCTGAAAATATGCATGGAGAATTGCAAAAGCTTTCTATGTAAGGTAAAATGAATAATGCACATATGGCTTTTACATTCCTCTTTTTTTGCTTGTAAAGGAGTGATGCATGCTGAAACGTAAATTCATGCAAAACCTGCTAGACTGGAAAAATAACAAGAATACAGAATGCTTGCTTGTTAAAGGAGCACGACAAGTTGGTAAAACCTATATTGTAGATTGGTTTGCAAGAGAATACTATACCAGCTATATTTCTATAAATTTCGAAGAGATTCCAAGGATGAGAGAGATTTTTGATGGAGATTTATCTTCCGAAGAAATCATCAAAAAAATGTCACTGCTTATTCCAGATATGCGGATTATAGAGGGAGAAACCCTTATTTTTTTAGATGAAATACAAGCTTGTCCTCAGGCAAGAACAGCTTTGAAATTCATGGCAATGGATTCTAGATATGATGTAATTGCCTCTGGATCACTCTTGGGTATTCGATATAAGGAGGTTTCTTCAATACCTGTCGGGTATGAAACTCAAGTAGAAATGCATTCACTTGATTTTGAAGAATTTTTGTGGGCAATTGGATTTCAAGAGGAATCCATAGGATATGTGAGAGAATACTTTGAGACTTTGAAAAGAGTACCCGAAGCGATACATTCTGCTATGATAAAGTATCTACGCGAGTATATGGTTGTTGGAGGTATGCCATCAGTTGTAAATCGTTTTGTGAAAACCAATAACTTTCAAGAAGTACAACTGGAACAACAGAAAATTCTAGATAGCTATCTAGATGACATTGCTAAATATGCTACTACCCATGAGAAACCAAAAGCAAGAAGTTGTTATTTAGCCATCCCTAAGCAGTTGGTCAAAGAATACAAGAAATTTCAATTTTCAGTGGTAGAAAAGGGATCAACAGCCAGAAAATATGAGAATAGCTTAGAATGGTTACGAGATGCAAATCTTATTCGTTTCTGCTTCAATGTTTCTGCTCCATTTTTTCCATTAAATGCATATGAAAAATCAAATCAATACAAAGTATACCTAAATGATGTTGGTTTATTGGTTGCTATGTATGGTTTTGACATGAAAAACGCCATCCTGGATGATGGGCTTAAAGGAAGTGTTAAAGGTGGGATATATGAGAGTTTGATTGCAGACATACTAACAAAAAAGGGATATGATCTGCATTACTTTCGAAATGAACGAAATTCGCAAGAAATTGAGTTCTTGTTGACCAAGGAGGCAAAAGTAATACCCATAGAAGTGAAAGCTAGAAATGGCTCAACCCTTTCTCTTAATGAAATACTTAAGCGTAGTGAGATTGAAAAAGGTATAAAATTTATCTCTGGAAATGTTGGTGTAATGGGTAAAAAGGTAACTCTTCCTCTGTATATGGCAATGTTTTTGTAATTTATGTTTGATCTTGTGCAAGGCGGCGAGAAAAAAGGATTCCAAGAAAAGCTAAGACTAAAACAAACCAGAAAATTCCTTGGTAGTGTCCAAGCCAGTCTTTCAAGAAACCAGATGCCAAAACGCCAAACAATGCGCCAGCTCCGTAGGCAGTAAATAAAAAGCCATAATTTTGACTGAAGTGCAATACTCCATAAAAGCGAAGGGTAGCTGCTGGAGCTAATGCCAGCCAACCTCCAAGGTTGAACCAAAAAACGCAGAAGCTCAACCCAAAAACAACCAAACTATTTTCTCTAAAAATCAGCATTAGCAAGGAAGCACTTACGATCAAACCAAATGAAAGCCGCATGCTGGAAATAGGGGAGAAGCGATCCGTGAACCATCCAAAGAAAGGTCTGCCAAGACCATTGCATATTGCAAAAAGAGAAATCATCCATGCGATGCTTTGAGGAGACGCTTGTAAATATTCAACACCAACAGGATAGCTGAGACCAATCATAGTAAGACCAATCGCTGTGCCTAGAAAATAGCATATGTATAGTTGTCGGAAGCTTGGAAGTTTGAGCATATCGTGGGACGGAACTTGAATTTCGGATAATTCTACTGGTTGCCCTTGTACAGGAGCAGAAGCGGTATCTGGAGAATCCATCAGGCTACTCAGTAAGGGTAATAGTACAGCAAATGCGATACCGATGTAAAGAAAGGTAGGCATAATTCCTTTGTTGACAATTAAAGCTCGTGCTACAGGAGCACTGATCAGGGGTGAAACACCAAAACCAGCCAATACAAGTCCAACCATAACTCCTTTTAACTTTGGAAACCATTGGGCAACCAACAACATGGGGATGCCATACATGATGCCAACACCTGCCCCCACCATACAACCATACAAAAGTGTCAGGGTGGCAATGTGGGTAGAGAAAGCAGACAGAATCCATCCAGCACTGATTAAGAATGCACCAATGTACATCCACATTTTGAAGGGCAGTTTGGTTCGATTTTCTCCTGTTAAAACCATGAAAACAGAGTAAAAGACAAGTGATGTCATATATGGTAAGCCACTCAACAAAGAATTAATCTGAAAGTGTCTTTCGATGGGAGTTCGAAAAACACTCCAAGAATATACAGCACCCAAACATAACATCATGAAAAAACCTGCTATTATGCAGATTGTTCCTTTATATTGTTTCATAGGCTATCTTTCTATAATAGATTTGTTACGAAAATAGTGTACCATAGAAAGAAAAGTTGAAAACAAGGAAATGCTAGACAACGGTGTAATTGAAGAAGATGAAGAAGTCCTCAAACTAACACTATAGATTTAAGACGAAGTCTCCTTTTTTTGATTAGGTTTTTATTTTGTTTTGTGGTTGGTCTAGTGTTTCAAATGAGGAAAGGGAAGTGCTTTTTCAGGTGGTTTGTTAGATTCATTTTTTTTGCGTACCGCTGAAGTCTGTTTTTTTGGATTTCATCTAAGAGCATGTTGTCAAGTTGACTATAGATTAAATGACGGTTTTCTTTGCTTTTTTTGAAATGTCGTAGATAGATAAGATCTAGCAATGCTTTTTCTGAGTCAGCAATAAAAACCTTATCAAGTGCAGTTTGATATCCAAAGAAATACTGCGGTTGAATTTGGTGGTATTCAAAAATAGTATGCAATGCTTTAAATTGATGAGAATGATCGGTAGTGATCATTGTATAGGTATAAACTGTTTGTGGAAGGATACCATGTTTGTTTAAGGCAGTTTCCATACTGATGTAACTTGGTTTTTTTAACATCATAGAGATTTCATCAAGACTGGGTTGATGGAAGGGATTCGCATAGTAACCATTGGCTAACTTTTGCAAAATTCCTTTTTTTGTTAATCGATGCAACTCTACTTGAGTAACTTCTTTTTTTTGATCCAGATACAATGCCAATTCGTTGACATGAAAGATTTTCATTTCAGGGTGACTTTGAAAAAGTTCAAGGAATGATTTAATACTCATACGACAACCAGATTTCAAATCTTGTGAGATCTTCAATCAGTAGTTTATGAATGGATGTTAAGTTTTGTGAATGGGCAGCATAGATGTTTTGACTCATAAATCTTGTCATTTCGTTATTCAGAATGGACAATCCTTCTTTTTTTAGAAGCAGCACATTGTGTCTAAACTTCGAATGAAAACCAATAGGGGAGAATCCATAGTCATTGCTTTTTTGTTCAACAAGTTGTGTCAGTTCAGATTGATTAAGCTCTATTTTGCGGATATGGAGAAGAAAATACAGATCCCAAAGATCACGACCTTTCAGGTAGCGACGTAGACCAAATGCAACCAATTTGTCAACAAGAATTTCGGTTTCACTTTCTGTGCGAAGAGGAAAGGGAAACATATTCCATTGAATGGTTGCGATAGAGGAAGAGTAACTTGGAATGTTTGCAAATTCTAGCTGAAGCATGATTTTAGCGAGAAGGCTTTCATGTGTGGAAACAAATTGATATCGTTTCAATACTTCATTTTGTTTTTGCCATTTCCCTTTTTGAATGTGGAGAAAAGGAAACCATTTTTTAAGTTTTGATGGGATCGTGTCAATCCCATTCTCTAGATGTATGTACGTACGGGTGTTCTTGCTTTGAAACACAAAATCTAAGTCTTCAGAATAGCGGATATTCTCATATACAATCCGCAGCGCAGTGCCTCCCTGAAACACACCCTCATGAAAGAAATCTGCTTCTGCAAGAAGGAATAGTACACATTTCTGAAGTTCTTCTCGAAGAACATTTTCTAACGAAGTGTGCATGAATAGACTCTTGTTTTTAAGATTTTGTAGGGTCAATTCGTAATTAGCCATAAGAAAATATTAACATAAATGTTAATAAAAACAAGTAATACGATTCCTCATCAAATTGACCAAATCAGCTGCTACACAAAATATGTTAGATTTGTTACATGCTGATGTTGCAAAATGCATCTTCGCATTCTACTCTATATGGAAATCGTTCGATTGTAAA
>DAIMET010000028.1:1241-15728 GCA_036725105.1 Calditrichota bacterium | reverse complement strand
CCAAAGCAGTAGCATCATATCGATAAGTAAAACTTATACCATTCAGTTGATCTGCATCTTCTAGTAAAAGTTTCATATCTATGGTTTCATCGATATGGTACAAGCGTTTCGCTGAAATAATAATATTTTCAGGTAGCGGAACAGGGGAATTTTGAACTTCAAAATGAACTTTATCTTTATCCTTAGACATAGAGTCGTACGATATTTCTCGAACTAGTTCTCCATTTTTATAGACAAATCCGTCTAAAGTAATTTTGATGTAAAACTTGCCATCAAACAAGCGGAAAGCTCCTGTTCTAGTTTTACCAGACCATTCAAAATAATAGCAATCTCCAGCCAATAGTGAGGAAGGAGTGTCAATAAGAGCCCATTCCTGTCCAGATTCATCCACTAAAGATACCATAACATTAGCAAAATTGTTGTAATTCGTCTCTCCATCGATACTTTGCTCTGTACCTGAGTGTAAATAGAAACCAATTTTTAATGGTTCTACGGAATCACTAGAATAATCCCACTCCTTTGGTTCAACAAGCAGATTGGTTATGGGAGAACTAATGCTTTGAATGCCTTGTGGGTATACAATAAAGGGAATGTGTAGTTTTTGATCAAGCAATTCATCCTGGAGCCATATTAATCCATCATAATGGTCTCTTGGAGATAAGTTATCATCGATCACAAAATGGACGGCAAAACTTTCTTTTTCACCAGGTTCTAGTGTGATTATCTCTTTATCAAAGGTTACTGTAAAAGGAAACTCTTCTTGAGGCATAAGAGCAAAGATTTCAGTTGACAATTGAAAGGTAACAGTTTGATCTGAGTTGCTGTGAAGAGTGAATGAAACAGGTTCCTTACCGGATACTCCCTGAGGTTGGACAATAGAGGGTTGAACAACACAAGCTTGTGGTTCAATGAAAGCAGGAGTATGTAATGCATTTTCCAAACGAGCTTCTCCTGCACCCTGCATAGAAAGTGCTATTGGATGATTCGTTAAAGGATTTATTAGAATTTCAGCAGTATTCATAAATGCTGATTTCATTTGCATTAAATTCCACTGGGGATGTACTTCTTTCATAATCGCACTAAGCCCAGTGACAACAGGAGCTGACATTGATGTCCCTCCGGCTTTCGCGTAGGTATTTTGAGGAAAGCAGGATAGAATTGCTGTGCCAGGTGCAGTAATTTCTGGTTTAAAAAAACCATCCACTGTAGGACCAGATGAAGAAAATGTGGCAATGGTCATTTGTCTTCCTTCTTTAAGCCGCATTTCAAATTCATCCTCAATATGATCTAGGATCCAATGACCGTCAATTTTCGAAATCATGCATACGGGAATAGGATCAATTTCTTCAATGGTTTCATCACCGGTTGTAAGAGCTGGAGTAATCAATCCAGCACTATGATTGTATAATATGACAGCAATAGCTCCTTTTTCTTTAGCATTGTCCATTTTTTCGCGGAACGTCATCCCGCCTCTTTCGATAAGAGCAATGTTGCCTTGAACAGAGTCTGGAATATCTTCTTTTTTCCCAAGTCCGCAGGGAACAATGGGCTGGTGTAAAGTATCGTTCGTGAAAGGACCACAATGAGGGGATAGTGTAAAATTCATACTTCTTTCTTCTCCGTCGTAAGAGACCAGAAAAGTTTCAAAAGGTCTATCGTTAGAAGCAGCAACGCTTAAAAATTCATAGGTACTAGCAGGAGAACCAGCAGAAAAGTTTAGCTTCCTTCCTCTAGTTCCATCATTTCCTGCAGAGGCAACAACAAAGAATGCTCCACTTTCAATTGCTTCCTTTATGTTTTCCGTTAGTGATGTGTAATAGGAAGAGCCTTTTGCAGAACCCCCGCTATGCCCAAGAGACATATTGATAATGTCACATTCATCAGTAAAAGCCCGATCAATTGCTGCTAAAATATTTCTAGCACCAGATGCTTGTTTAGAAAAAACTTTGTAAATACAAAATTCTACTGCTGGAGCCATCCCCATGGAGTCATCATGAATCCAGGAGTTTCCACCCACAATCCCAGCAACATGGGTTCCGTGGCCATATCCATGCATCCCGGCAGGAAGATCATCATGCCAATCTGAATCTCCATCAGCAAAGTCTTCTCCGGTGTAAACACGGGATTGTTTTACATATCCATTTTCATCAATACTATTTGCATCAGATAAGTCTAGGCTGAAGTCTTGGTGGGTTCTATCAAGACCAGAGTCAAGAATTCCAACTCGGATGTTTTTTCCCGTATATTGAAATTCTTCGCGTAGTTCTTCAACTTGTGTAGTATATGCAGCAATAGAACGATTTGGATAATACTGAATTCGATTGTCAAAAACATATTTAACGGAAGAATCCTTAATGATCTGTTGTAAATCAATTCCACGGATTTGCCCAACAATTGCATTCATCACATGTGTAATGTGGTGATCTACGTAAATACCAACACCTTGCTTCTGCCATTTCTGTATGGAAAAAAGTTGATTGTCTTGTAAGGTATTTTCATATTCTTTTTTTATTTCGGCTTCAGTTTGAAATATAGAAGAGACATGAAAAAAATCACGTATATATCGATAAGAACAGGGTTCTTGAAATTCTATCACGACTGGAATTAGTTGACTAGTAGAACAAACATCGGAATAAAAAGATAAACTTATTCGTTCAGTACTTCCTTTTACAGTTGTCGGGAAAATACCAGCCAAAAAAACAAATACAACCAAAACCATAGAAAATATGGTTTGTTTTTTCATTATGGGCTCCTTTTTTTAAAAGAGTATACAACTAGTATACCCATCATTGTAGTGAAGTGTTACAATTTTCTTTCAAAAAGAACTTTTTTACTATCCATGATTAGCTTTAACATATGCTTATCATATTGAACTATGGAAGAATCTAGGACTTCTTCACATGAAAGCAATAGATTTTGCAGCTTAATCATGATTTGTGGATCCCACTTTTCTGCTAGTTCATGAATGATGGCTTCCTGGTCGACATTCTTCATTCTTTCAGGACGATAATAAGAGTAACAGAGGATATCTTCTATCAATGATTGAGCTTCGATTAAAAAATGTAACATTTCTTTTTTTTCCATTTTTTTGGGGAATTCTGGAAGAACATTTTCTTCCGATAACAGTAAAATAAATTTTTTACAATATTCATTTCGTTTGGCAAAAAAATTCTGATCTTGCAATTGAAAAGCTCTATGAGCATTCCCATTAGATAGAGCTGAAATTAAATGGAGAAAATCTGGATCTAATGTCTGGTTAGTGGACTCTAAAATAGCTTTTATCTCTTCGTTTGTGTAGGGCGTGAAACGAAATGAGATAGATCGAGATCGAATCGTGCTTAAAATCTTATCAGGCTTACTCGTTTCTAAAATGAAACATGTCGAGTGGTTTGGTTCTTCTAGAATTTTTAAAAGGGCATTTGCTGCTTCTAATGTCATTGCGTCCGCTTCATACAAGACAATCAGTTTTTTCTTTCCATAGACTGGATGCAGAAAAGCATCTTGTTGGAGAGTACGCACCTGTTGAATTTTTAACAAGCCCTTATCTTTGTTGTACTCCTTTAAGTCGGGGGGATTATCCATATGAAAACTTTTACAACTGCTACATACTCCGCATGAAAATGCTGATGAAGATTCACATAAGAAATCTTGTGCAAATGCTTTAAGAAAATGGCTTTTTCCTGAACCCGGTGGACCTGAAAAAAGGAGGGTATTAGTTTGCGGCTTTTTTTGTAAATAACGTAGCAATGACTCTTTTAAATCACAATGCCCGATGGTTACGTTTTTTAGACCCATTAAAACTTTTTGTAATCATCCAAATTAATGATGTAGACTTGAGCTCCACCGACTGTTACTTTAACAGGCAGAGTATACCCAGGACTTCCTTCAAGAATGTTCAAGGGAAGGTTCTCTACAAAACGCTGTCTACTCTTACAGTTTTTCTTAATGATTTCAAGATATTTGTCGACACACTTTTCTTCAACAGCCGAGAGTAGAATGGTATTGTGTACTTCTAAAAATCCACCCATACTGCGAAGCTTAGTCACTTTAAAACCATCATTCAGCAAAATGTCAACAACGTTTTTTGTATCTTCTTCTTGAATGATTGAGATCAATAGCTTCATTACTTGTCTCCTTTTATATATTGTACCAAAATATTCTGAATATTGGAGAATACAATTTGAGGTTGCGCAGTACCATCAATTACTTGGTACAACTGTGGATTCTTTTGAATTCTTTCATAATAACGTTCTCGGACAGAATGTAAAAATTTTTGATTTTCAAAACACTCTACGAAACCTCTTTGATGAACTCTTTCAATAGCTACATCCACGGGTACATCTAAAAATAATGTTACATCCGGTTTGCATGTTTCCAAGATTATTTTTTCATGAAATAAAAAAACTTCTTTTAACGAATCTGTTGTAGCTTGGTATGCAAATGTAGAATCTAAAAAGCGGTCGCACATCACATGTATGCCTTTTCTTAGATATCGAATAATCTCCTCAACGTGATGCAGACGATCAGCAGTGAATAGCAACAATTGCACCAGGGGAGAATATTGGTTCTGGTTTTCTTTAAGTGATGCGTTAATTACTTCACCAATCATTGAATTTGTTGGTTCTTTCGTACTCCACAAAGCTACATTTTTCTGTTCCATCCATCGTTGTATCCATTGAATTTGCGTCGTTTTACCGCAACCATCAATACCTTCTATAACAATAAAAAGCCCAGATCTTGGAGTAGAACTATTTTGCAAAAACATATACAGGAATAATCTTGTTGCCAAGGATCCCATTAGAAGCATCGCGCAAAATAACTTGCACCATGTTTTCTCCTGGCATTTGAGGTATAAAAGTGTAACGATAGGGATACTCATTTAAAATAGCAACCAAAGAACCATTTATATAGAACTCGATGCTGTTCCCCTGAGGATCCCACACTGAAAACTCAACAGAGATAGGTGTATTAGTTTGTACTACTTGAGAAGAAAAACTAATAGAAAAATCTCCAGTGTCTGAAATAAAAGGTTTTTGAAAGGAATGACTTGGTTCTGCTGGTTTTTCGCTATCTACAGGTGGATCGTTTGGAGTTGGAGAGGGTTGTTGGTTACTATCTTGATTAGCATTAGGATCTTTTTTTGATGGATCTGTTTTACTATCTTTTGAAGGATCTTCTTTTTCCTTTTCGTTGTCTTTTTCATCTTCCTTTTCTTCTACAGTTACATGCTGCTTATTACAGATCAAAGGATAAAGTCCATTTATGCGAGTTTCCCAATGATAGGGGCAGGTGCTGTTTGCTCTCCTACCTGTTTCATTACAAATCTTGATCGATACGATTCCTTCTGGTTTTTCCCATGGCTCATTACGAAATGAAATTGGAAAGGATGGATCATAAATAGTTTGGATCACTTTTTTAAAAATATGTCCAGCAAAATCAGAACCGTAGTTTCGAATATACGATAGATCAACTTCTTTTGAATCAGAACCAACATAAGTGGCAATAGAAATACCTTTGGTGAAACCTACAAACCACCCATCTTTATAATTCTCGGTGGTTCCGGTTTTTCCTGCCATATAAATACCGGGCACTCGAATGGAAGAAGCTGTACCACCAGGCGATATTGGTTTTTGAAGAAGCTGTGTCATAATCCATGCAGCTTGAGGAGAAACAGCTTGGTTTGCACTTGATTGATGAACAACTATGGGGTCAACATTTCCAGATTTAACAATTTTTAAAATGCCTACAGGGTCGACGTGTTTTCCGTTGTTTGCAATTGTCCCAAAAGAAGACGCCATATCAATTGGTCGAACATCAACAGACCCCAGTGTGATGGAAGGAACTGCTAATAGGTCAGTTTTAATACCCATGTTTTTGGCATACTCGACTATGGTATTCAAACCAGTCTCCATAGCAACTTTAACAGCAACAATGTTGGAAGAAATCTGAATTGCACGTTCAATTGACATCGCTCCAAAAAAACTACCCGACCATTCTTTGGGTTTCCATCCATCAATATTAATATATTCACTCACTCTTCGACTCTCTGGTGCTACAACACCTCGATCGATAGCAGCAGTGTACGTAAATACTTTAAAACTGGAACCTGGTTGTCTAGATGCTAAACATCGATTGTAATTGGTGTTTTCATAATCTCGACCACCTACCATTGCCAAAATTTCTCCTGTTTGAGGATCAATAGCAATAACAGCACCTTGGGGCTGGATCACGTTTAATGAGTCATATCGTTCTTTTGGTAATACTCCACTTGATTCACCCTCCGCAAATACTTGTTGCATAGCGTCATAGCATGCTTTTTGTACGGGTTGAGAAATTGTCGTGTATATTTTTAGACCACCCTTGTATAGTTCATCAGCAGACAATTGGTCAATAACATACTCTTCAACGTAATCGATAAAGTAATCGAGTCCGTTTTCAATAGTAATGTCGTTATTTTTTATGCTGACCCCCTCGAAGACTGAAATCTTTTTTTGGTATGCATGATCAGCTTCTTCTTGTGTAATAAACTCGTTAGCTACCATTTTTTGAAGAACAACTTTTTGACGAAGTTTTACCTGATCGAAAGAGTTATAGATGTTCAATGTGGAAGGTGATGGAAGAACTGCAGCCAATATTGAAGATTGAGCGATATCTAGATCAGACGCATTTGCATTGAAATACTTTCTTGCAGCAGTTTCAACACCATAGCAACCTTCTCCGAAATAGCACTGATTCAAATACATTTCTAAAATTTCTGATTTTTTGTATACAGATTCGATTCGCAATGACAAGATCATTTCTTTGAGTTTCCTGGTGAATGTTTTTTCCTGTCCTAAAAATACATTTCTAGCTAACTGTTGGGTTATTGTTGAGCCACCCTCCGATAAATCACCCGAAAGAAAATTCACATATATAGCTCGGAGAACAGCTCGAAGATCAACTCCTTCGTGTAGAAAAAACCTTTCGTCCTCAGAAGCAACAACAGCGTTTTGTGCAGCTTTGGATATATCTTTCAGTGGAACATATAGTCTTTGTTCTGTAATGTATAAAACTTTAATTAAGTTTCCGTCCCGATCATATACACTGGATGATTCTTCTCGGGTGATAACAATGTCCTCTGATTTTGGAAGTTCTTTAGCATACTGATCATAAATTCTTACAAAGAGAATAACAGACGCTACAATTGCAATACAAAAAAAAGACAGAAAGACAATAAAAATCGTGTGAAGCACATTACCGTTTTTCTTGGTTAGTTTATGGTAAGAATTATTCTGGTATATCCACATTGACATTCAGTTGATACAAAAATGTTTCTTGATCTCGAAGAATCACAATGATTTTGTTTTCTCCTGCTTGTTCTGGAATCCATTCGTAAAACCAAGGTTCTTCAGAAAGAATAACTTCCCTTCGGTTATTGATATAGATTTCGATTCGATTGCCTAATTCCTCGTTAATTTTAAAGTGCATTTCAACGGGTTTCCCCACTTGATACACTTTATTCTCTTCTAAGATGCCAGAATACATTTCTAGCTCAAGGGGTACTTTGCAACAGTCACAAACATCTTTTGGTTCTGTACCTTTCAGGAATCTTTTCTCTATAGGGTTTTTACACCACTCACCTGCTAATTTTCCCGATAGTGGGCATATATTGACTACTACAAATTGTTCTTGATGCACATTGCAATAGTACGAGGGTAAATAACCTTGCCTGTAACGACTTTCAATACGCAATTCTTCAGGACAAAAATTATTTGCTAACAAGCCTGAGGTTTTACAGAGCATTGCCCCGACAATTTCTTCGTTTGTATTCTTGAATGGAGTCTTTTCTAAGTAAATTGTAGAATCCCAATTTGAAGAAGATTGGGCTTTGTATAATTGATTGAGAAATTCCTTCACCATAGGAGCTGCAAAAGAAGATCCCCAAATGCGAGCATTTGGTACTTTGACATCAGCACTATCGCGACCAACCCAAGCACAAGCGACAATATCAGGAGTGTAACCGGTAAACCAACCACTTAAAAAATCCTCAGCAGTTCCTGTTTTTCCAGCAGCATCAAAAGGAACAGCAGACCCAGCGGTATTATGAAAAACAGATTGAAACAAATCGTTCATCAAAATCGAAGAGCTTTCATGTATCACACGTATGGGAAACTTTTCGTATGTAAAAAGAGTGCGATCATTATGGGTTGTTATCTTAGTAATGCTGATTGGATCAGTACGCAAACCTTCATTGGCTAAAACTCCGAAGGCTGTGGCCATTTCAATTGGACTAACTTCCAAGCTTCCTATCGCCATAGACGGCACTGGTAAAACAGATCGTTGAATACCCATTTTTTCAGCATAATAGGCTACACGAGACCATCCAGACCACTGTGCAACACGAATTGCACAAATATTGGAAGATTTTACCAAAGCCATTCTTGCAGTTAAGGGTCCAAAAAAAGTATCCCCATCTGTCCATTCTTCGGGAACCCATACACTTTCATTATCTTGCATACGGAATGATTCACTGGTAATGATGGTCCCTGTACCACATACTCCTGATTCAATTGCAGTGGTGTAGTCAAAAAGTTTAAACAAAGAGCCTGGTTGTCGTAATGCAGTGCATCGGTTGAATTTTGTGTTGGCATAATCACGGCCTCCAACCATTGCTAATATCTCACCAGAATCAGGTTTTAGAACTACCATCTGACCTTGGGGTTGAACAACATTAAATACATCTTTTAGATTTGGGTTGAATTGACTCTTTTTCTCTGCTTCAGAAAAAATTTTTTGCATCGCTCCATCGGCAATATCTTGCACGCGGATATCGAGCGTTGTATAAATCTTTAAGCCATCATGCAAAAGAGCCTTTTCCCCTTCAGGAAACAGCTTCTGTACTTCTTCTCTGATATAGTCAACAAAATAATATTTAGACTCTGTTTTTGTTTCTACAGAAAAAGAACCTAAATATACTATTCCGGGTGTTTTTTGAGAATCCTTTGGTATATCCTGTTGAATACCTTTGATATATGCTGCGTTATATTCTTCTTCGGAAATAAAACCGTTACGGAGCATTTTTTCTAGCACAAGATTTCCCCGGTTCATTGCATTTTCAGGATCGTACCATGGAGATCGTAAAGAGGGAGCATCTAAAGTACCTGCAATCATAGCTGCTTCAGCTAACGTTACGTCTCGATTATGCTTCCCAAAAAAATTCCGCGCAGCTGTTTCAACTCCAAAACACCTACCAGAAGGGCTAGGGCCAAAATACTGATAGTTTAAAAAGGATTCTAGGATTTCATCTTTGGTATATTTTTTTTCAAGCTCTAGGGCGAGTAATATCTCTTTAATCTTTCGAACATAAGAAGTTTCCAGACTAAGGAATAAATCCCTGGCAAGCTGTTGAGTAATCGTAGAGCCACCTTGACCAATACCACCTTCTTTAATATTGTAGTAAAAAGCTCTGGCTATTCCTATCAAGTCAAATCCGGTATGACGATAAAAACGTTCATCTTCGGAAGCTACAACAGCTTTTTGAATGTAGGGAGAAATTTCTGAGATGGGGACACTAATGCGATACTCATCTAGTTGAACACTTGCTATGAATCGACCGTGTCGATCAAAGATCTGGGAAGCAACGGGAGGATTTTCAGCAATATCTTTTATGCTTGGTAGAGAGACTTCTAGTCGATTTTTTACAACAAAAAAAGCAACAACTCCCAATACAAACAAGATACCAGCAATGATTCCAAACCATTTAAAAAATCTTCTCCACCGAGATTTCTTCTGTTTAACTATATCTTTTCCGTTCGGATTTCTTGTCTCTGGCATACTACTTCCTGTAAAAATTGATTCATTCTTTCTATACTCTCTCGTTGTCCAATCAAGAATAAAGTATCAAAAAGAGGTGGAGAAATCAACTTACCAGTGACAGCAAACCGAATAATTTGTACAGCATCTCTTTTTTTTATTTCCCATTTTGCAAGAAGGTTGTCAAATTTTTCCTCTAGCTGAGAAATCGAATATTCTTCCAGGTTTTGAATAGACTTCAAAAACTGCTCTAAAAAACCAATTAGCTCCGATTTTTTTAATAGTTTCTGTGTATTCTTTTCTGACCAATCAATTTTGTACTGAACAAATGGTTCACAAATATCTTGGATTGACTGAAGTGTTTTCATTTGGGTTTGTGACAAAGCAGCAATTTCTTGAATGGTAGATTCTGGTAGCGCAATGCCATTTGTGAACGGTTCTACTATTTGTAGAAAAGCTTCTTGAGGTAGATTTTGAATGTAGCAGTGATTCATCCATGTTAATTTGTTTAGATCGAACATAGAAGGAGATTTAGATAGGTTTTCAAAACTGGTTTGATCAATCATTTCCTGTAAACTTTGAATTTCCTGATTCGGATCGTGAGAATTTCCTAAAAGTGCAAAATAATTGACAAGTGCATCGGAAAGGTAACCTTTTTCTCGGTATGCATTGATAGATGTATCTCCATGACGCTTGCTTAACTTAGAGCGATCTTGCCCTATTATTAGAGGTATATGGGCAAACTGTGGAAGAGGTAAATCCAAAGCTTGATAGATGGCTATCTGTTTTGGAGTATTCGATACATGATCTTCTCCACGAATGACATGTGTAATGCCCATTTCATAATCATCTACAACAACAGCTAGCTGATAGGTAGGAGATCCATCTTGCCGGGCAATGACAAAATCTGGGATTAATGAGCCATCAAAAGATACCGTTCCTTTAATCAAATCCTGAAATTCCAACATTCGATTGGGAACGCGCAATCGAACTACAAAAGGCTTTCCTTCAGATAAATATTTTTGTACAGTATCAACTGCTAAATGGCTACATGTACCATCATACCCGGGAGGCTCATGTCTTTCTATCTGTTTATTGCGCATTTCTTCCAAATCCTGAGAAGAACAAAAACAGCGATATGCCTGATTTTTATCTAGCAAAATTTGGATGTATTTTTGATATAGATCTGTGCGTTGACTTTGATAATATGGTCCTTCTTGAAAATAGATTCCTAACCAGTGAAGGGTCTGGAGAATATCTTGTACGCTTTCATTCGTAGATCTTTCCAAATCTGTATCTTCAATTCGTAAAACAAGATTAGCATGATAATGCTTAGCAAACAAAAAGTTTAGTATAGCCACACGGGCGCTTCCTACATGGAGAGCGCCCGTGGGAGATGGAGCAAAGCGAAGTTTCATATATGTTGTGTGTTATTGGGACTGAGTAGAAACGGGAGAATCGTCTGTTTGAGAAGGCACCGTGGCTATGGTATATCGTGATCGAGGAATAAGGAAATTGAAATACGAAGGACGGATAATTTGAGCTGCTTCATGAGGACATCGATTAACACATTCTAGGCACCCAATACAATGAGACAGAGATCCTTCTTCGTAAATTTTGATATCCATAGGACAAACAGCCTTGCAAATGTTACAGCTTTCACCACGGCATTTTTCTTTGTCAACGATAATTCGTATAGAAGAGAAATAGGTGAAAAAGGAGAAGAAAGTTCCAATCGGGCATGCAAATTTACAAAAAACTCGTTTGGATAGAGTAGTCACCCATAACAACAATACCAGCATTGAAATCTTAATAGCAAACATTGCCTGTCCCATGCTGCGAATATCTTGGTAGCTGGACATACCGTAGGGAATAAAGGGTGATCCCTGTGGTAATCCCAGGAAAGGAAAACTGCTTTTTGGGAGAGCATTAATCAAAAATTGTGGAATTGCTGCAAACACACTGCCAGCAGGACATATTTTACAGAACCAAGGTCCTCGAGTAGCTAGGTGGGGATCTGAAACCAACAAGGGGAATATAATGAAGGGAACGATGAAAAAGAAAGCCCGACCCCAGTTTCCTAATTTATTACTGATGGTGAATTTTTTAAACTTAAAGAAAAATAATGAAAATAAGGCTCCGAAAAGAAGAATATGAACGATGAAGAAAGTCCAAAACTTGGAGTATCTTTCATAAGCCCATAAATCTCGTAAGGATAGGCTAGTAAAATCTCCTGTTCGTGGACTAATATAACCAGAAAACATCGGGGCAGTCCAACAAAGATATCCAATAATGACAGCAAGAACAACTAAAACGATAATTTTTGCATATTTTTTCATTTTGTAGTTGAGATCTTGCAAAAGACCGAAAGGACATAACCAGCCGCATGTCATTCTACCGAAAAAAACTCCAATCAAGGCTAGCATGCCTATGGCAAAGAAGGGTATTGCTCCACCCCCAATGGTTAAAAAATGCTGTAAAGTACCAGCCGGACAAGCTCCAGGAGTGAATGGATCAGACCAACAGACCATCCAAGGCATTGGAAAACGTTTCAAATAAATAGGATTCAGCGTTGCGAGCCAATAAAATCCAAATGTAGCAAAGATAAAGCCAATCCATTGGACGGCATGTAGTATTTTGGTATTCTTTTTCCGAATTTCTTTCGATTTCATTTGCATTCTCCTGATTTATCATGTTTTGTTAAGCCATACAAAAGCATGAATACTACAAAGGCAAAAAACATCGTTCCTAGAATCATAAAATTGATCTGCCCAAGTCCTATACAGGATAAACATAAGGTAAGAGCGGTATTGTAAATTTCGGGTAGTTGGTTTTCAACACCAGGGAAAATGTGTGTAGTTCCAATGATCATAAAACAAATAGCAATCAGCCCTGCAACAAGATACCAGATACCTGGTGTTCTTTCTTTTTGTTTTGTCTTCTGATCATTGTCTTTTTTCTTCGACAAATTCTGATCAGTTCTTTCTTTTGATACCATGCAGTAACTCCCTTCTGAAAGTTTATTCTGAAAGTTTTTATTACTAGTTGTTGATATTAAAGCATAATGAGGTAAAGAAATCATTACGAAATAGTAAATTTCCTCTTTTCCATATATTGTGTTTATTGATATAATAATGCTCTGAAAACAATCTGCTCCTTTGGAGGATATCATGATAACAGCGAACGAGTTACGGCCTGGAAAAGCATGTGAATATGAAGATCAATTGTGGGTTGTTACTGCATTTGAACATATTAAACCTGGAAAAGGATCTCCATTTGTACGAGTAAAAATGCGAAGTTTGAAACAAAAAAGTACAATGGAAAAAACGTTTCGACCTGATGAAAAAATAAAAGATGCCTACCTGCAAAACAAAAAAGTACAGTATCTGTACAAAGACAATGGCTTTATCTTTATGGATCAGGAAACCTTTGAACAATACCACCTTACCGAAGAAGAATGTAAGGAAGAAGCTGATTTTCTTTTAGAAAACTCAACGATTGATATGCTTTTCTATGAAGATCGTCCTATTGGAATAGAACTCCCTGCCAGCATGGAATTTAAAATCGTTCAAACTGATCCAGGGCTTCGCGGAGATACTGCCCAGGGCGGGAGTAAGCCGGCCACAATAGAAACGGGTGTCGTTATACAGGTTCCTTTGTTTATTGAAGAAGGAAACATTGTACGTGTTGACACTAGAACAAGAGACTATTTAGAAAGAGTTTCACTATCCTAATATGACACAAAATTTGGAAGCACATTTTAATCAACGGCTGCACGATCGAATATTGCTCCTACTTTATCAAAAGGAGTTTCATAGTGCTTCCATCCCAACATTAAACAGCCGTATTGAAGAAGATATTGCACACGAAAATCGCATCGACTTTGGGGATGCTCCGATCATTATTGCAGAAAACATCTATAAAAATCAAGAAAAAATTGATAAAATAATGACAGAGCATTTAAGCAACTGGAAAGTAGAGCGAGTCATGTTGATTGATAAAATCATTCTCCGAATAGGCATTTATGAGCTCCTTTTTGAACCCACAATGAAAACTGGAATCATTATCGACAGAGCTATTCGTTTGGCGAAAGTGTACGGTGGAATTCCTTCTGGAAAATTCGTAAATGGAATACTAGGCTCTATCTTTAGGAAATATCGTCAACATGAGATATGCATTTCTCCAGAGGAGATCAAAGATGAATAATTCGTTTACCCAAGATTGGCTTCAAAAAAAAGATATTGTACAGAATCGATTGCTCGCGTTGATGTCATCAATGAAATCTTCATCTGTTCTATATGCTCCTATGGAGCATAGCATTTTTTCTGGAGGAAAAAGGCTTCGGGCAGTAATCGTTCTTGATACATTTGAAGCTCTATCTTCAGCCTCAAACGATGCAGCCATTGAAGCAGCTTGTGCCCTTGAACTGGTTCACAGCTTCTCTCTTGTTCACGACGATTTACCCTGTATGGACAATGATGA
The DNA here is from genome assembly GCA_036725105.1 of Calditrichota bacterium. Taxonomy (GTDB): domain Bacteria; phylum Caldisericota; class Caldisericia; order UBA6126; family UBA6126; genus JAGLCW01. The sequence goes on along the minus strand of DAIMET010000028.1, from coordinate 1,454 downwards.
GTACCGTCGAGGTAAAAAAACTACCCATGCCCTTTACGGAGAAGACATTGGATTATTGACGGGAGATGCTCTTTTTGGATTTGCATTCCAAATCCTTTCTTCTATCCCATCAAAAACTCTCCCAGCATCTTCTACTTTACGCCTTATCAACGTCTTAAGCAAAAAAGGTGGATTGGTAGGTATGATTGAAGGGCAAGCAATGGAATGTTACCA
>DAIMET010000028.1:0-1141 GCA_036725105.1 Calditrichota bacterium | reverse complement strand
CTCAAAATGAAATGCTCCAGGTATTTAATGATGAATTAAATACTGCAGAATCCTTGATTAATAAGGCATCCATTCAACATAAACAGAGATTTCTTGATATTTTTCAATGGTTACGCCATCAAATCCCATAATATGCACTATTCGTCTATTCCCACCATGTCTTCTTCAGAATTGCATTCGCTGTGCGCTAGTCTTCGTACGAAAATTGTTGATGCAGTTTCTAAAAATGGTGGACACCTATCCTCAAATTTGGGTGTAGTAGAACTGACTGTTGCATTACTAAAGGTTTTTCACCCCGAAAAAGATGACTTCCTTTTTGATGTCGGTCATCAATGCTATCCCTTTAAACTCCTGACAGGGAGATGGGATCAGTTTCATACACTACGCTGCAAAGAAGGCATCAGTGGTTATCCAAATATTCACGAAAGCTCTTGTGACAAATTCATTGCGGGACATTCTGGAACTTCCCTGTCTGTTGCATTCGGATTTGCATATGCAAAAAAAATTCTTCAAGATCCCTCCCACACAATAGCAGTTGTTGGTGATGGATCATTTACCAGTGGTGAAAATTTCGAAGCAATCAATTGTATTGGGCATCATAAGCTACCCATTACAATCATTCTGAATGATAATGAAATGTCGATTTCTAAGAATGTGGGATACCTTTCTCATGAACTCGATCGTCTTCGCAATAGTGTATTTTATCGAGTTATAAACAATCGGACAAAAAGTCAGCTCAGTAAAATGGGCGTTATGGGTAAAAGTGTTTTATCTTTTCTAGAACGAACAAAAATGGCAATGAAAAAGTTTTTTATTCCCCGGTCCATTTTTGAAGAATTTGGAATCACGTATTTTGGTCCCTACAATGGGCACAATATCGAAGTATTAAGTGAGATATTCCGCCAAATTCGAAAACAGAATAAACCCTGTTTAGTCCACGTTGTTACGAAAAAAGGAAAAGGTTTCTCCCATTTTGAAGATAATTGTACTCAATTTCACAGCTCCCCACCATTTGTTATGGAAAACGAGTGTATTCGAGTTGCAGAAAACAAAAAAACTTTTTCTACTTATTTCGGGGAAGCACTACTTGAGAATGCAAAAAAACACCCTCGCATGATCGCCCTTACAGCAGCTATGAGTG
>DAIMET010000027.1:0-16110 GCA_036725105.1 Calditrichota bacterium | reverse complement strand
CACAAAGCGATTCAAGATTATCGAAGAAAACATCCTGAAACAGAACAATCGTAGAATCTTTTTTCTTTTTTTCTCATTTTTCCCTGAATAAACAATTGAACCCTTTACATTGGTTCGATATACTTATTCATGTTGGACAATGTTCATTGCAGGGGGGCAAATCTGATGGATCATTCTACTCCAAATAGTTTATGGGATACGGTCGATCAAATCAATCATAGTTACTATTTTCGCGAAACGATTCCAACAAAACGAAAGCGGGAATTGGCAACATGGATTGCGGATCGGATAGAAGAAAAAGGTGGATACAACGGTTTATTCGCACCAACGAATCATGATTATGAAAACACAGTCCGTACTTTCACGGGCGAACCAGTCACCAGTAGAGCAGGAAAAGCACATTTTTTAGGGGAAGAAGCACTGCACTCTCTTGTGCTTCTGAATGTCCACAACACACATGTGGATAAGGCAAAAGAAGTTGCTGTTGGCATTATTCACGACCTTATGCTTCAAAATGAAGTGGAAGGCAAGTGGTGTGGTTTCTTCTGCTGCGGGAAATGCACGGTTTCCTACTGGCGCAATTTAATCCATGAAAGCATTCCGTTTAGCCGACCAAGGCTGGTAAAAGGCCTAGAAGACCTGAAAACACTTCGCGATGGTAAAGGGCGATGGAAACGATTTCCTTTTTATTATACATTGTTGGCGATAGGCGAAATGCAATCTGATTTGGTCAAGGATGAACTTTTGTATATACGTCCTGTGTTGGAAAGATTATACCGTAGATCCTATGCAAAAGATTCCTATCGTATTCGCAAGGAATACTTGATTCGTACTCTGCTGTGCAAAGCAAAAAAGATACCAATATCCGTTTAACAATATAAAAAAAGCCCCCTTAGAGGGGGCACAAAATCCAAATATCGTAGAAAAGGACTAACGATCGCAGCCAGTCCTACCAGATTGTCCGCATCCTCGACCATCTCTTATACCAGTTCTTTGTCCAGAAGAAGATGCTGTATCTTTTTCCAGGGTGCGATTTTTGTAAGAGCGTTCTCCATCTTCGCAGTTGTCACAGTCACCACTGCAATTTTCAGGATTATCAGTGCATTCTGCCTCATCACAACCACGTTGTTTGAATCCAACAGAGCAATCTGAATCTGCTACGCAGCTTTCTGATGCAATCGCTTTCCCTTGTCCATTGCCTTTTCTTGCAGCAGTAGATGGAGTTGTAAAGAGCGTTGCAGCTATACCGATCAATACTACGGCACAGATTGCGATAACTAAAATCTTTTTCTCATTGTTTGTCATGTGTTACTACCTCACTAAACAAATTTCATTAGAAAATTCTCACAAGAATCTCTACTATATATATCGCTGCAGAAAGAAATCGTTACAGAAAACGATAAAAAAAATCGAAATGTTTTTTCTAATTCTATTCGCTAGAGGAAGTATCTTCAGTGTGCATGGAGTCCTTTTCAATTTCACTATAGGCAGAAGGTTTTCCGGAATAGTCAATTTCAGGAACCTTTTCAAAATTGCATTCAATACCGCCCGTCCATTTTGCTGCAAGATTGTAAAGAATTGCACCTAGGCAGCCAAAAATAAAACCACTGATTGCACCAATAATGGGGGCTAGAATGATGAGTGCGACAAACAAACCTGTAGAAATTCCGTCAAAACCAGGAGTACCCATACCTTCCATACCCATTCCCATGCCATAGCCATAGTCCATGGAATCCGATACTCCATTGGTAAAGATCTTGACCAGCATTTGAATCATGGGAAACATGAGTAGAACATACAAAAAGGAGATAACAGCAGAAATAACAGCTGCAATGTATCCATAGGATAAAATACCAATTTTTGTTAAACGAACCATATTAACCTCCCAAAGTTATACATATGTTGTAAAAATCAATTCAAGATGCATTTTACATTTTATTATAGTAGAGTAAAGTCACTCGTGGAAACTACAAAATGACTGCAGGAAGCAGAATATGGAAAGTAGAACCTTTACCCCACGAGGACTGCACCCAAATTTTACCTTTGTGTAAGTCGATGATTTTTTTACTGATTACTAATCCAAGTCCTGTACCTTCACTTTTGGGGTGTTCTACAGTGGTGATTTGACTAAATGTTTTAAAAAGCTTTGGTAAATCTTCTTCTTTGATGCCAATCCCCGAATCAATCACTTCAATGTGGACATATGCCTTTTTTTCTTCTATTTGTTCTTTGTCTTGACTCCAATGATCGGGAAAGGCATGTACTTTAACATAACCCTGATGAGTATACTTCACAGCATTACTGAGAATGTTCACCAATACTTGCACAATCATATCTTTGTCGATATTCAAGGAAGGGCAATCCTCTGCAACTGCTTTTTGCAGACGAATGTTTTTTTGATCAGCAAGTGGGGCAATAGAGAAAAATGCCTCTCGAATAATGGCTAAGGGTTCCACGGGAGCTAGATTTGGTGTAAATCGACCCGATTGGAATTTCTGCAGGTTGAGAATGTCGTTAATCAAACGTACAAGTCGATCGGCATTGCGTAAACAGAGTTCAAGGGTTTCTTTTTGATCTGGAAGCAAGCTACCCAATGCTCCTTTGTACACCATACTAATGCTTTCGCGAATGGCAAACAAAGGTGTACGAAATTCATGCGATACGGTATTAATAAAGCTATCCTTCATGATTTCCAGTTGCTTCAGCGGAGTGATATCAAAAGCAGAACCGCGATATCCTTTAAAGACATGGTTGGCATTGAAAATGGGCGTTGCATTTAAAAGCAGGTATAGAGTATTCCCTTGATAATCCAAGACACGGAATGAAAGGTCCTCAATGGGTTGTTGTTTTTCAAATCTTTCCATCAATTCTTTGTATTGATCCCGATATCTTGAATCCAAATGCTCCAAATCATTTTCCAATGAACCTGTCGGAGTAAACTGGATTTGAAAAAACTGCGATATGAAGTTTTGCTTGTTATACCACTCTTTCTCGCTGATGGATTCTGGGATTAAAAACAATGTTTTGAAGTTATTGCTTAGATACGTGAAGTTCATTTCTTCGTCTACTTCCCAGATTACTTCGCGAGTATGATTGACCACTTGTTCAAATCGCTCCATACTATCTTGAAGCCGATTTTGAATGATTTTTCGCATCATATACTCACTGTACAATGATCCTACCATTTCCATCATTTGTTTTTCTGAGTGTAAGAAGTCATTGGATACACCGAGGTGTTGTTTTGTACGAATGACTTCTATGACGCCCCATATTGCATCCTGATCTGCGGTGAGGGGAGTTGAGTGTTTGGTAGCAACCTGTTTCGATAAAATTGGAATCAAAGCTACACTGTGGTTTGCAAGGAAATTCAGAAGAGCTGAGTTAGGTGCTACGCGAGAAACAGAATCTACAGAAAACACATAAGGCAGACATTTCTGAAGAGTTTGCAGGATATCTGGTTTCAAGGATGGATCAACCCACCCCAAAAAAGGAGCGTTAGCTGGAGAGTCAGGGGCAAGAGAGTTTGTTATAGAATTAGAATCAGGTGAGAAGAAAACCCAGGAATTGTGGGAAGTGTGAGAAACATTTTGCACAATTCGTACTGATTCAACCTGCAAGGATTTTTTAATATAAATAATGGATTGCAGGAGTCCATCCCACTTTTGATCTTGTGATAAGAGTGATCGACTAACCAGTAGCAATGCTTCCTGCAGTTGGTTTTGCATTTCCAGGTTTCTTTGGTTTAGAACTCTCTGCGATACATCATAAACTTGTATAAGAGTGCCCAGGGGCTCATTTCTTGAAAGTATTGGCATTTTTTGAATTTCACACATACGTTCTTTCGGTTCCAATATTGGGCTTGTATGTTGAAATATAACGTTATGATCAACAGATTGGACTGCTTTTAAAAAGGAAGGATGATTGCGAAAAACATCAAAAATGGTTTTTCCGATGCTTTTTTTGGGGATCTCAAAACAGTTTTGAATTGCGTGATTGATCATAATAATGCGGTCTTGGTTGTCGATTACTATGGCTCCTCTTTTTTCGCTTTTCAACAAAACATCATATGCGATGGGGCGTAAGTCGAAAATCTGCCATTTAAAAAGGACAAAATACAACATGACGGAGGAGACAATAAAGCCAACTACCGAGAAATCAATACCTTGCAAAGGCAACAGTTCTCCGATGTATAAAATGTTTCCAATTACCGGAAGAAGACAGGCAATGCCCAATATGTAGTAGCGCAAGCGAAAAACGATGTCAGTCTGAAACGCATGGTAAATCAGCATTAAAACTGAACCAATGACCAGAGAATATGAATAAAACGCAATCAACGTGTGGATGATACCATGTTGATAATGCAACAAAAGGTCTCGGGTTCCAGGTATAGGGGTTATGTCTGTCCACAACCACGTGTGAAATGTACCATTGGTAAAAACAAAAAACAACAGAATAGTAGGAAGAATAAGCAAGCTAATCAATAGCTGCCAATTTACTTTTTGAGCATTGGTGACAAAGGCATGGATGGTTTGAAAAATAAAAACTGCTACCGTGACAACGCCAATGTATGATATTTTAGAGCACCAGATTTTCTGCTCTATGGTGGGCAGAAGATACTCCATTCCCTGTGGAATAAGCCATGCAATCACAGCAAGGAGTAGTAGAGAAAAAAAGAAACTATCTGGAGACTTTCTTCGCTCCCATGTAGTAAGAAACAAAAGAAAGAACCAAGCAGATGCTGCAAATAATAGGATAGAAAAACCAGGCAACCAAATCATACATTCACCTTGTTAATTTTTTGCGAATCGTGAGAATTTTAGTCTGTAAAAGTATACTAACTTATATCATGAGAACAGAGAAAAAGGAAGAGAAAAGAGTAAAAAAACTGTAAGAAAGTGTATCTGATCTTTTGTAAATTTCTAAAAAAGTCTCATCCAATAATTCATTTCGTCCAAAGCAAACCATGAAGAAGAAACTTGGGCAATCCTTCCCTATGTGCTATAATATGCAGGAAACAAAAAAAGAAAATATTCAAAGAGGTCAAAATATGCCTATATACGAGTTTAAATGTGAAGATTGTGGAGAAAATTTCGACGTTTTTTCCACCTACGATGAATTAGCAAAAGTAACGTGTCCAAAATGTCAATCCAAGAATTTGAAGAAATTGATTTCACATTTAGGATTTATCAAGCATCCCGATCAATCCTGCTGTAGTTCATCCTCTTCTTCCGAATCTTCTTCTAGCTGTTCTAGTTGCAGCGGAGGAAGCTGTTCTACCTGCAAATAACCCCGTGCACCGCGGGAACAGCAGTTTAATGAAAACCACGAAAGGAACAACACATTGTGAGTGAAGAAGGCAAACCAAAAGCCATAGAAGAATGCAAAGAGAAATTTCTGAAGAAAATTCAGAAAGTGGAAAATACCGAAGATCTAGAAGCCCTTCGCATTAAATATTTAGGTAGAAAGGGTGAAATCCGCAAGCTTTTTGGGAAAATCCAAAATATCGCACCAGAAAAAAGAGGATTGTACGGATCTTGCATTAACGAATTAAAAATCACTATTGAAGAGAAAGTTAATGCTCTGTTAGAGAGTCTTTCTCAGCAATCAACCGCTTCCACACCTGACAAGCCCTTTTGTGACCTTACACTTCCTGGAGTTCCTTTTGTACTGGGTCATCAGCATCCCATTACCCAAATCATGGATGATCTTCTCGATATTTTCCGCAGTTTAAATTTTGATGTAGTCAGTGGCTATGAAATTGAAGATACCTTCCACAATTTTGATGCTCTGAATATTCACAAGTGGCATCCTTCGCGAAATCCTCAAGACACCTTCTATCTCGACCCTGAACATATTTTGCGTACACAAACTTCGTCGGTGCAAATCCGTGCGATGGAAAATGGTAAATTGCCTTTACGAATTGTATCTATGGGGCGATGTTATCGACGAGATGCAAGCGATGCTACTCATTATCCCGTATTTCATCAAATTGAAGGTCTTGTCATCGATAAAAATGTTAGTTTTTGCGATTTGAGCGGTATTCTTACTGAAATGATGACGGGTGTTTTTGGAACTCGCGTTGAAGTTCGCTTCCTTCCCTCCTATTTTCCGTTTGTTGAACCAGGTGCAGAAACCTTTATTTCCTGTCCATTTTGCAGTGGCAAAGGTTGCAGTGTATGTGGTAAAGCAGGAGAAATAGAGCTTGGTGGATCGGGTATGGTACATCCGCAAGTTCTTCGCAATGTAAATATTGATCCTTCTGTATACCGAGGGTTTGCTTTTGGCTGGGGGATTGAACGCATCGCAATAATGAAATACCAAATTGATGATATTCGTCTTTTTTACGAAAATAATATTGATTTTCTGGAGCAATTTTAATGATTATCTCCTATGGCTACCTACAAGACATTTTAAAGAAAGATTGTCCCACGATCGACGAAATCACTTCCAAACTCCCAGAACTTGGATTTGAAATCGAAAACATCTTTCCCGCTCTCCACAATACCGTGTGCACCGTAAAGGTTATGGAAATACAAGAACTCCCCTCCATGGATCATTTGATCCAAGCTCTCATAACAGATGGAAAACAAACACATCTGGTAGTCACAAGCTGGAAGCAGCTTCGAGTGGGGGGTGTATATGTGTGGGCACCACCCAATACAACCATTGGTGGAATCACTCTTACCAGCAAGGATTTTCAAAATATAACAAGCGAGGGTATGCTGCTTTCTTCCATTGAACTAAAACTGGACAATTCTCTTGTTTCCAATCAGGAACGATTAGGTCCAATAGAACTACCACCAGATACACCAATTGGAGAAAACTTTTATAAATTGTTTTGGTTGTCTACGCCCACCTTCGATCTAAAAATTCCATACAATCGTCCTGATTGCTATTGCATGGAAGGAATTTTACGAGAGATTACAGCCGCCTTCGATATACACCTGACACCTTTGGAACGTCGCCACATTCACCATATTTATCCTTCTTTCAAAGGCCTGCAGGTAAAAAGAAGTGTTCAAAACAAAACTTTTAAAGGATTAAAGGTGTTGGATTCAGAAAGATGTCCCATATACCTAGGGTCTCTTTTAAGTAATGTAAAAATAGCACCAAGTCCTTATGAAATTCGAAAGCGTCTGCTAGCATTTCGTGTTCGGCCTGTCAACAATGTCGTAGATTGTGCCAATATGATCATGTTTTATTACCAGCAGCCTCTTCATACCTTCGACACAGACAGGCTTATGGGACATCATATTGAAGTGCGAACCCCCAAAGCCCCTGAATCCTTTGATGCACTGGATGGAAAAACATATACTCTTACCGAAAACGATTTGGTCATTTCCGATGAGGTTCGTCCAATAGCCATTGCTGGCTTAATGGGATCGAGTGATTCTGAAATCATTGATAGCACAAAAAATATTTTTATCGAATGTGCCTACTTCCAGCCCAAAACAATTAGTCAAACCTCTGCTCGCCTTCATTTAGTAACCGATGCCTCGTCGCGATTTGCCCGTGGTATTGATCATGGACAATTGGAAGATGTACTGAAAATTACTGTTCAGCTTATGTCAGCAGTTTGCGATGGTACTATCGAAGGAGAGTTTTATACACATAAAGTTGCCATTCCACCCTACTCCGATATCGAATTGTCTCTGCAAGAGTTTACCAGTGTTACAGGAATTGAAGTGTCCAAATTCCAGGCATCCAGCATATTAAAAAAACTAGAAATACCCTTTGAAAACACTTTGCAAGATCGATTGCGAATTCATCCCCCAACCTTCCGTGTAGATCTGCAGGAAAGTGTGGATGTTATCGAGGAACTTCTTCGTTTTACTGGGTATGACAATATCCATCCTTCCAAACCCGTGTATCAAATTGAATACAAACCTCAGAAGCCATGGATTGTAATGAGCCGTATTGTACGCCAGCAAATGGGTTCCCTGGGTTTTTACGAAGTTTTATCCGATTCGTTTGCAAAAGATGAAGAAGTAGCCCTTCTCTATTCACCTGATACTCCTGGCTTGATTCAAGTTGAAAATCCTCTTCGAAAGGATCAATCTTATCTCACCCCCAACCGAATATTAGCACTTCTAGAAATCACAAAGCGAAACATCTCCATGAAAAACTCAAACCTTCGTTTGTACGAAATTGGGAACCACTATTTAAATGGTGAACATTTGTATCTAGACTGGATTATTACAGGAGATACACAAAATCAAACCTGGTGCCAACAGTCCCGTACCATGGATTTTTACTTTGCCAAAGGAGTCAAAGAAAACTCTGTTCTGCAGCGCTATCACATTCCATTTACTACACAACCCTCCAAGGATCGAACTTTATTTGATCCCTGCCAAGCGCTGGATGTTATTGTTGATGGCCAGACCATTGGTACCTATGGCGGTGTTCATCCAAAACTTCTAGAACACTTTGATATCCACCAAACTGTGTTTTATTCATGTATGAAGCTTGAACCCATCATGAAATATCTGATTCGACATGGTCAGTATCAACCAATTTCGATCAGCCAAGACGTAGTGCGAGATATTGCCTTTTTAGTCGACCGTGAAATTCCCGCAGGTCAATTGGTGGAAACAATTGAAAATTCTATCGGAAACTGTATTAAAAAAACAAACATCTTTGATCTATATCAGGGAAAAAATATAGATCCTGCCAAAAAAAGCATTGCGATTCGCATCATGTTTAATTTTGGAGAAAATAAAACAAGTGAAGAAATCCAAGAAATTATGGATGAAATTGTTCAAAACTTGCAGAATGATTACAATATTGAGTTAAGAGAATAAATTTTCGTCATTTGTAAAAAATTTTGTTGTGAACACGGACCTTTTTGGTGGAGGTTGGTATGGATTTACGAAGCCTAGAGGCACTTGATTTTGAAGAAATTCGTCACAGACTTTCTTCCTTTTCACGCTGCAAAGCATCTGAAAAACACTGCGAAGAATTGCATCCCTGGGTTACATTTGAAGATATTGAGGAATCTCTCAAGGAAACCAATGAAGCTGTCAAGTTTCTACAAGCACAGGGCGATATTCCTGTTCGGGAAACTGAAGAAATCCAGGATCTGGTCTCCAAAGCTTCCATTGCTTCCATGCTTCAAGGCAAAGAACTTCTTCGTGTAACCGGATATGTTCGCACGTTTGAAGATATTCTAGATCTGTTTTCCGGAAAAGAAGAGTTCTATCCTCGTTTGTATTTTATTTCGCAGCGCATACCAAACTGCCATGAAATGATTCAAGAGATCGAAAAAGTATTGGAAAATGATGGTTCTGTAAAAAGCGATGCCAGCATCGAACTGATGAAAATACGCAAACAAATTGCCTCTACCCTGAACAAGATTGAAGATACCTACGAAAAGCTTCTCAACTCACCCACCTACGGGAAAATGTTCCAAGACGACATCATTACCAAAATGAATGATCGCTACGTCATTTTATTAAAAACACAGTATCGCAATCAATTTCCCTGCAGAGTTATGGGACGATCTGATTCTGGAGAATCTTTGTATGTGGAGCACATGGACGTTGTTGGCTTAAACAACGACTATTATATGTACCAGCAGCTGGAACAAAAAGAAATAGAAAAGATCCTGTCGCATCTCACTCAGAAAATTGGTGAAAAAGCAGCCGGCATCCAAAAAGGAATTCAGCAAATCCACAAGCTCGATTTTGCCTTTGCCAAGGCAAAACTCAGTCGCGAGTGGAATGGTGTGATGCCAAAATTAAGTAAAAATCCTCTTCTAGATCTTCACGATGCCCGACACCCATTGCTAAGTGTAACCGATGTGATCCCCATCACTTTCCATCTGGGGAAAGATTTCCGTAGCATGATTATCACCGGCCCAAACACCGGAGGAAAAACAGTCACTTTAAAAACTGCTGGCTTATTCCTTGCCCTGGCATATTCAGGATTACTGATTCCCACCGCCCCAGAATCCACCATTGGATGGTTTACAGATGTTCTTGCTGACATTGGCGAAGAACAAAGTATCCAACAAAGTTTAAGTACCTTTTCAGCTCATTTAACACGTTTGATCGAGATTGTAAAAAAAGCGAATCCCACCACACTTCTACTAATTGATGAGCTAGGATCCGGAACCGATCCCGAAGAAGGGGCAGCTCTGGGAATGGCTCTTCTTGAATCACTCCACCGAGAAAAGATTCCCATGATGGTGTCTACCCACCTTCCCCTTATCAAATCCTTTGCTTATGAATACGAAGATGCTGTAAATGCAAGCGTTGGATTTGACATTGCCTCTCTTGCACCCACTTACAAACTCTATATCGGAAGCCCTGGCTCGAGTCAGGCTTTTGAGATTGCCAAACGCCTGGGCATTGAAAAAGACCTTTTAGAAGTTGCCAACAAGTATTTGGATACCAAAGCGGTATACACCCGCAAGCTCATGAACAATATGCATCGCAAAAAAGAAGAAATTGATCAAACCCTTACACAAACAAAAGAAATGCAAAAAACCATACAGCAACAAAAAGAATACTACGAAGGCGAGATCAACAAAATCGAAACCAATTACAAAGGGAAATTTGAAAAAGATAGGCTTCGATTCCAGAGACAAATGCAAGATTACATGGAAAAAGCCAAAGATGTTCTTTCGCAATTGTCCCGCCAGCAAAAGCATAGCCGAGAAGCTGAAGAACTTCTTCAAGCCATGAGTGCAGTTCAAGAGAAAGTATCCAATGTCCGACCTGATACTGAATTGGATACCGATTCCAAAGAAAACACAGAAGAAGAAATGCTCCTTGATTCAGATGAATATACCACCCAACCTGTTGAAAGAGCTCGTGATGTGAATGTAGGAGATTTTGTATTTATTCCCTCCATTCAAAAAGAAGCTCTGGTTGTAAAAAAGATTCCCCAAAAGAAAAAAGTAGAAGTTCAGTATGGTCAGTGGAGACAAGTTTTATCGTACACCGATATTCAATTGATCACAAAAGATGAAGAAACTTCCCTCGATATTGAAGTCGACACACAGCTCATTGATTCCTACCCAACCGATAATCCCGAACGTTGTGATGTGCATGGATTTGGTGTTGAGGATGCCCTTCAAACCATCGACCAATTCTTGGACAAAGCCTATATGTCAAAGCTTCCCCAGGTGTATATATTACATGGAGCAGGCACAGGCGCTTTACGCGAAGCTGTTCAAGAGTTTGTGAAGAATCATCCGCATACAAAGAGCGTAAACCCAGGAGAAAAAACAACCATCGTATTTTTACGCTAACCTGCCGATGGATTGTGGAATTTAATATATGGAGAGCTTGACATGTCCGCTGGTTTTTTGGAAATGAGTTTTGATTTTTACATAAGTAGGAGGTTACATGGTTTATCCTTTGTTACCACTATTTAAAGAAGAAGATAGAGAAAGCGAGTTTACTGCCTTAACTGATAAAGCGCCTTGGTATAGTATTTTTGTGCAAACTGGATACGAAGACAAAATTCGAGCTTTTTATTTACAAAAATTCTGTCCTCATCTTGAGTTTATCGTTCCAAAAAGGCAACTTCGAGAGAGACAAGAAGGCCTTTGGAAAGAAATTTTGAAACCCATTTTTCCGGGTTACATTTTAGTCCGGGGGTGCATGAACTACAATGATTGCTACGCCATACGCCGCATGAACCATGTTTTGCGTGTCCTTTGTGACTTTACAGGCGAGCCAAGTAAAATACATCCCTCTGAAATTGCAGTACTATTAAAACTACTCCAAAATGGTGAAATTATCAGGCCCTCCAAAGCAATTGATATGGGCGACCGAATTGAAATCATTGAAGGACCGCTAAAAACGCTGCATGGGATTGTACAATCTGTGAACCGCCGTAAAAGCAGAGCTCGAATCGTGCTCAATTTCTTGCAAAAAGAGCGAAAAGTCGATGTTTCATTGCAAATTATTCGACTTGCAGAGAATAGCTAGTGCCGTTTTTAAAATTGTAAACTTTTCATTTGCTATGATGACAAATCAACTTAAAATGATAATGTGAAAAAAATACAGCAATTTTTGAATTTGATGAGTCGTTTGAAAGTGAGGCTATTGTATGGCTTTATTGGAAGTTAAAAACCTACATACCTATTTCCATACCATGGATGGTCTAACAAAATCTGTAGAGGGTGTTAGTTTCTCTGTGGATAGCGGAGTTACCCTTGGATTGGTTGGAGAATCAGGATGTGGAAAGTCTGTTACATCTCTCTCTATCATGCAGCTTGTTGCATGTCCTCCGGGAGAAATTCACGAAGGTGAAATCTGGTTTCAAGGCGAAAACCTTCTGAAAAAAACTCCTGAGCAAATGAGAAAGATTCGCGGAAATCAAATATCAATGATATTTCAAGAACCCATGACTTCTTTAAACCCTGTTTTTACAGTTGGTAACCAAGTCATGGAAGTCTTAATGAATCATAAAGGTGTCACTGAACACGAAGCAAAAGAAAAAACCATTTCCCTGTTTCATGACGTTGGCATCCCCGATCCTAAACGCCGTGTCGATAACTTTCCCCACCAAATGTCGGGAGGTATGAGGCAACGTGTCATGATTGCTATGGCTCTCGCATGCGATCCCAAACTCCTGATAGCCGACGAACCCACCACTGCTCTGGATGTAACCATTCAGGCGCAAGTTCTTGAATTAATGCGAGAAATCAAAAAGAAAACCAACACGTCTATTATTCTCATTACACACAATTTGGCTGTCGTTGCCGAAATGGCAGACTACATTGCAGTTATGTATTATGGACGTCTCGTTGAATATGCACCTGTTAAAGAGCTTTATGGAAATCCAAAACATCCCTATACTCACGGCCTCTTAAATTCGATTCCTCGAGTTGACAAACCCAAAACAGATGAATTACTCCCTGCTATTCCTGGTGTTGTTCCCAATCCTTACAATCCACCCTCTGGCTGTAAATTCCATCCCAGATGCAAATATGCTCAACCCAAATGCAAACAAGAAGAACCACCCTACGTCCTATTACCCGGCAGCGATAGCCACCTTTGCCGTTGCTGGTTCCCAGTCCAAGAGTAAGGAGAAAATCGAAATATGAGCAAAAAAAACCTTCAACCTAAACCGTCAAAAAAAGACAAAGATATGATCTTTGAAGACATAAAGCCAGCTGCACCCACTTTCAAATCAGATGCTTTGGTTGCCTGCCACAACTTACGTAAATTTTTCCCTATTCATGGAGGCATTTTTGGCCGAAAAATTGCAGAAGTAAAGGCAGTTGACGACATCACATTCCATATTCGACAAGGCGAAACCCATGCACTTGTTGGGGAATCCGGTTCAGGAAAAACCACAGCTGCAAAAACCCTTATTCGCCTTTATGATGCCACCTCTGGCGATATTTACCTACGTAATTTTCATACCCAAACAATGGACAATATCACTCATACTCGTGGAGATAAACTCCGAAGACTCCGCTCCGAAATGCAAATCGTCTTTCAGGATCCCAGCGGATCATTGAATCCACGTATTCCTGTTGGCGATATCATCGAAGAACCTTTGGTTGTTCACGGAGTTAAATCAAAAAAAGAACGACTCGAGCGCGTTGTCAATATCATGGAAATTGTTGGTCTTCGTCCTGAATACCTGAAGCGTTATTCACACGAATTTTCAGGTGGACAGCGCCAGCGAATTGGTATTGCAAGAGCACTTGTGTTGAATCCCAAGTTCATCGTATGCGATGAAGCTGTATCTGCTCTTGACGTATCTATCCAATCGCAGATCATCAATCTGCTTCAAGATCTTCAAAAGAAATTCAACTTAACCTACCTTTTCATTGCCCACGATTTAGCCGTTGTGAGACACATGGCCGATACCGTAGGCGTCATGTATCTTGGTAGTATGGTTGAATCCGCACCCAACTTTGTTTTGTTTAACAAACCTTCTCATCCCTATACGCAAGCACTTCTGAATGCGGTTCCTGTTCCCGATCCTTCTGTAGATCGTAACAAAACCATTATCATGGGCGATATTCCCTCCCCCATCAATCCCCCCAGTGGATGCCGTTTCCGCACCCGATGCCCCAAAGTAATGGATATTTGCAAAGAACAAATACCTCCCACAAAAGAAATTGAACCGGATCACTTTGTAGCTTGCCACCTATTTTAAAAAAGGAAGCAAATCATGCGAAGTCCCATTGAAATTACAAATGTAAGTTTTAAAACAGCAGTAAGCGGGTACAGTAGAAAAGAAGTAGACGATTTTCTACATGAGCTTCGACATGATTATGAAGAACTCTATCAAAAAGTTGTTGCATACAAAGAAGAAAAACAGCATTTGCAAAAGGAGCTGGAACAATACACCTCTACGGGGGAGCAGTTGCAAAAAGCTCTCACATTGGCACAAAAAACAGCCGATGATATCAAGCAGTCAGCTGAACGACAAGCAGATCTAACCATGATGCAAGCCAATGTGAAAAGCCAGCAGATCGTCCAAAAAGCAGAAGAAAAATTACAACAGATTAGTAATCTATACCGAAAGTTCTCTAGTGAACTTTCCAGTTATTTGCAAACCTATCAAAACTTACTCCAGCGCCTTGACCACGAAGCCCAGAAAGTAACGGACATCGGCTGGAGAAAAGATGATGAGGATATAGAGAACTAACAAAAATTTGCCATAATCTCATTGTTTTGGGGGCAATAGTTTTGGTTTATTGGGAGTGATCATGAAGGTACAAAGTTCTGTAATGCGCGTGTTTATGGTGACATGCATTGACTTGATCATCATAAATACAGTTTTTCTAATTTTGGTATTTATTGGTCCCATGGATTTTCTTATAAAGATACCCTATCTTCGCTTCTGGATTCCACTTAATCTTCTATATATTGTTCTCTCTGTATATGTCTTTCAAACCTCACGTCATCTATGGCGGTTTTTCAGTATTGTCGAATACATCAAGCTCATTGCCAGCGTAGGAACTTTTTCCCTGTTTTTTCTTGCATTGCTTCTTTTCTTTTACCCGGAAACTGGTTTTTATGCCGATTTTTCTTTCTCAGTCATGCTATTTTGCCTTTTTGTCTTTGCTTTGTCCATTCCTCGCTTCATCAAGCGTGTTATCCATTTCCCTTTAAAACGTATGCAGCAGTGCAAACGAATACATGTATCAGGGAATGAAAAAAAGAGTACTCTCATTATTGGAGCAGGACAAGCAGGGCACAAAATCCTGCGAGAAATTCAAGACTATGCTCAAAATCAATATCATGTTATTGGTTTTATTGACGACGAGCCCGCCAAAAAGAATACTGTGATCAGCGGACTTCCCGTGCTGGGAAACTCCAGTCAAATGCCTTCCATCATTCAGAAACACTGCATTCAAACCATCATTTTTGCTATTCCTTCCATATCCAATAATCGTCGCCGCGAGATGATCATCCAATTAGCAGGTACAAAAGTTGAAATTATCACCGTTCCCGGTATATACGAACTTTTAAACAAAGACCTTAATCTCGCAGCCTTACGATCTATCAGCATAGAAGACTTATTACCACGAAAACCAATCCAAACCGACCTTACCAAAGTGCAAGAGATTATTCAAGATAAAATTGTACTTCTCACAGGAGCCGGAGGCTCTATTGGGTCAGAGCTTGCTCGCCAGATTTCTCGATTTAAACCCAAGCAGCTCATTTTATTTGAAAATTGCGAGAACAATCTTTTCTACATCGACCAAGAACTTCGAAATGAAGAAAATTTTGAAAAAGGAATTCCAGTCATTGCTGATATGAAAAGAAACGAAAGAGTGCTAGAAATCTTTTATCGCTACAAACCCGAAATAGTTTTCCATGCAGCTGCTTACAAACACGTTCCCCTGATGGAGCTAAACCCTACCGAGGCATATTCCAACAATGTAGAAGGTACACGCAATTTACTAGAAGCATCCGTACTAACAGGCGTTAAAACATTCATTAACATCAGCACCGACAAAGCTGTCAATCCAACCTGCGTGATGGGAAGAACTAAACAAGAAATCGAAAAGCTTATTTATGAATATGATCAAAAATATACCATGGTTGGAGCCAGTGTACGTTTTGGGAATGTACTTGGCAGCGAAGGATCTGTATTAAAAGTCTTCCAAAGACAACTTGAAAACGAAGG
>DAIMET010000026.1:2202-16229 GCA_036725105.1 Calditrichota bacterium | reverse complement strand
AGCGTTGTTTTATGGGGTTGGGGTGTGTTATCAATATCGCTTCCAAACGAACTCTAGTGGTCTAGCAGATATACAACCTTCCCACCATTCAAAAGTGTATGGTGTAGTGTGGAAGGTTTTTGAGCATGACATCCCTTTCTTGTCCACTTGGGCTCAGAATTATTTTCCAAACTGTATATCACATTATGCACAATCCATTGAACTGATACCCAACGCTCAAAATGAGCTTGTACAGTTTCCAAGTATACAGAATCCAGTAAAAGTGAATGCATTCTTTTATCACTCCCAAAATAAAACTTCAACCCCTCCTTCAAAGGACTATATGGAATCCATTTTACGTGAATTACAGCAATTGGAAGTACCGCAAGATTATATTTCGGAATTACGTCTTTGGATATCTTCATTATAAAGGAGTATGTATGAAACCACATGTACGAAAATGGGTGAATTTTGTTGCATTTTTATTGACGATTGTATTCAATTGGTTGTCTTCCAGTGGCTTTATCAACGGTATTGACATGACTGAAGCTGCTGCTCGTTATGAAGTATGGATTACCCCTTCCGGCTTTACATTCGGTATATGGGGAATCATATATCTCTTCCTGTTTATGTTTGTTATTTATCAACTTCAAACACCTGTTAGTAAATCGAACCATATCCAGCTGATAGGAAACTATTTCTTGTACACTTGTATTTTTAATGTTCTTTGGCTTGTTACCTACCAATATGATTTGATTTGGGTATCTGTCATTGTGATGATCGCGCTGCTAACCTCCTTGCTCCGTCTGTATAACAACATTCGAAAGGATAGGAAGTTTACTAATCAAGAAAAGTGGTTCATCAAGGTACCATTCAGCCTGTATACTGCCTGGATTACATTAGCTACTATCCTAAATATCGCTTCCTTTTTATCCAAAATGCAAATTCAACATAACTGGACCTTTTTAGGGGTATTGTCTCCAGCAATATGGACCGTTATCCTACTCATGGTTGCTCTGATTCTAGGATTGAAGTATTTATGGAAACGATTTGATCCTATAGCTGTATTGGTTTTTATTTGGGCTTTGATTGGTATTGCACACCGACATTATACATGGCCCAATTCATGGTTTACACAAGGACAGATTCAAGTGCTTGGAACAACTCATCTTCTACTGGTTACTTTTTCATTGGCGGGTATTGCCATTTTGTTAGCAACACTTACCAAATACTATTATCAAACAAAAGAGAAAAAAAGAGAACTTTTCTAGTGGATTCTTTTACTTAGACATAAAAAAAAGGCCGGGTAAATACCCGGCCTTTTTTTATTGCATAAAATTAGTTGATTAGATACAACCTTCTGCCATCATTCGGTAGGCTTCGTATCTTTCCTTTGCATCTTCTTCAGCTTTCTTGAATAACTCAGGAGCTATCTCAGGAAATGATTTTTCAAGAGATGTATAGCGAACTTCACTTCTGATGAATTCTTGGAAATCAGCAGTTGGCTCTTTTGAATCAAGTACAAATGGATTTTTCCCTTCTTGTTTCAAAGTAGGATTGTATCGATATAAATGCCAATAACCAGCTTCAACTGCTCGTTTTTCTTGTTCTTGTGTTTTTCCCATGCCTAGGGTTAAACCGTGATTAATACAAGGAGAATAGGCAATTATTAAAGAAGGTCCAGGATAAGCTTCTGCTTCTGTAAATGCTTTAATCAACTGGTTTTTATTTGCTCCCATAGCAACTTGGGCAACATATACATACCCATACGCCATTAACATTCGTCCGAGATCTTTCTTTTTCGTTCGTTTGCCAGATGCAGCAAACTTT
Organism: Calditrichota bacterium; assembly: GCA_036725105.1. Taxonomy (GTDB): domain Bacteria; phylum Caldisericota; class Caldisericia; order UBA6126; family UBA6126; genus JAGLCW01. Next base: position 14,420 of record DAIMET010000026.1, on the reverse strand, counting down.
GCAACAGCTGCCTCAGGTGTTGATTTTGAAGACTGACCACCAGTATTGGAATATACCTCGGTATCAAATACTAGGATATTAATATCTCTTCCCGAAGCTAAAACATGGTCTAATCCACCATAGCCAATATCATAGGCCCAACCATCACCACCCCAAGACCATACAGAACGTTTAACAAGAAAATCTTTACGATTCTGGATTTCTGTCATAATCTCTTGTAAACGTCCAGCGTAGCTTTGTTTAAACAGTGACATCACATCCATTGAGGCTTTTTTGGAAGCTTGTGAATTTTCTTTTGATTGAATCCAGTTTTGAAGAATTGTCTTTTCGTGGTTCCCAATTCCTAGTTGAATTGCTTCTTCCATAATAGTCTTCAAGAAATTTCTTATTTGGTCAACAGCTAAAAGCATTCCAAATCCATATTCAGCATTGTCTTCAAATAGTGAATTTGCCCAAGCGGGTCCTTTTCCAAGAGCATTTTTACAAAATGGGATAGACGGTGCGCTTGCTCCCCATATTGAAGAACAACCTGTTGCGTTGGCGATTAACATACGATCACCAAAAAGCTGCGTAGCTAATTTTGCATAAGGTGTTTCTCCGCATCCGGCACAAGCACCAGAGAATTCAAACAATGGTTGAATAAACTGTGATCCTTTAATCGTGTTAATGTTGTCAATAGCTTCTGTTTTTTCTGATACGGTAGAAACTGCCCAGTCAAAATTCTTTTGCTGATCAATTTGCGTATCCAGAGGTTTCATGATCAACGACTTTTCTTTGGATGGGCAGATATCAGCACAATTCCCGCATCCAGTACAATCTAGGGGATCCACTTGGATAACAAAATGGAAAGAATCTAAGTCTTTTCCTTTTGCTGAAATAGTACGGAATTTTTCAGGGGCTGAATTTTTTTCATGTTCATTGAGTAAAAATGGGCGAATAGCTGCGTGCGGACAAACAAATGAACACTGATTACACTGAATACAGTTCTCTGGTAACCAATGAGGGACATTGATGGCGATTCCACGTTTTTCATATGCACTCGTTCCGCAAGGAAACTCACCATTCTCTCTTCCAACAAAAGCACTAACGGGTAAAATGTCACCTTTTTGTTGATTCATAGGTTGTAAAATTTCATGTATAAAAGCAGGGACATTTTTTGAAACTGCTGCTTCGTCCTTTGAAAGGTTTTTCCATGAATCGGGGACGTTGATCTTTTGTAGATTATCGATTCCGGCGTCAACAGCTTTGAAATTCATACGAACAATATCTTCGCCTTTAGACCCGTAGGATTTTTGGATTGCATCCTTTAGTAGCTTGATTGCTTCATCTAAAGGAAGTACTTTGGATAGCTTAAAGAAAGCAGCTTGCATAATCATATTGATTCGATTGCCTAAACCAATATCTTCTGCAATTTTAGTTGCATCAATCGTGTAAAAATCAATATTGTGATTAGCTAAATAAGATTTCACCGCATTAGGTAAATGTTCCTCTAATTCTTTTTCACTCCACATGCAGTTAAGAACAAAAGTACCATTCGTTTTTAATCCTTCAAGAACATCATATTGAGAGATGTAGGATTGGTTGTGACAAGCAATATAGTCAGCCTCATCAATCAAATATGTGGATTTAATTGGTTTTTTTCCAAACCGCAGGTGTGATATGGTTACACCACCAGATTTTTTGGAATCGTAGGCGAAATAACCTTGTGCATACAGATTGGTATTGTCACCAATAATCTTGATCGCATTTTTGTTGGCTCCAACAGTCCCGTCTGAACCCAAGCCCCAGAATTTACAACGTATGTTTTCTTTTGGAGCAGATACGATACGATCTTTTATGGGTAAAGACATATACGTGACATCGTCTTCAATACCAATTGTAAAACGATCTTTTGGTGTATCTGACAAAAGGTTGTCAAATACAGCTTTAATTTGTGATGGAGTAGTGTCCTTTGAACCAAGTCCATAACGTCCACCAACAATGATTGGAGAGTCAGGTTTTTGGTAAAATACGTTACGAATATCTAAATACAATGGTTCACCAATTGAGCCTGGTTCTTTCGTTCTGTCTAATACAGCGATTTTCTTCACTGACTTGGGAAGTACTTGCAAGAAGTGTGCAACGCTAAAAGGCCGGTATAGACGAACTTTTAAAATACCAACTTTTTCACCTTTTTGTAGCAAATAATCAGTTGTTTCTTCCATTGTTTCGGTGACAGATCCCATCGCTATAATGATACGATCTGCATCAGGAGCCCCGTAGTAATCGAACAAGTGGTAGTTTCGCCCTGTGATCGCAGATATTTTCTCCATACTTCTTTCAACTACAGAGGGCAACTGGTCATAAAAACGATTCACCGATTCTTTTGCTTGGAAGAAAATATCTGGATTCTGAGCTGTACCCATGATTTTTGGATGATCAGGATTCAGAGCATTATCACGAAACTTCTTTACAGCATCAAAATCTAACATAGATCGCAATTCATCGTCGGTGTAGATTTCAATTTTCTGAATTTCATGCGAAGATCGAAAACCATCAAAGAAATGAACAAAAGGAATTCGTCCTTCAATAGCAGATAGATGAGCAACAGCAGCCAAATCCATAACTTCTTGAATTCCACCTGAAGCCAAGAGAGCAAATCCAGTTTGCCGTGTTGCCATAACATCAGAATGGTCACCAAAAATGGATAATGCATGTGCAGCTACAGCTCGTGCAGATACATGAAAAACGCCAGGTAATAACTCCCCAGCTATTTTGTACATATTCGGGATCATTAATAAAAGACCTTGAGAAGCAGTAAACGTAGAAGTCAATGCTCCTGCAGCTAATGAGCCATGAACTGCTCCCGAAGCACCTGCTTCTGATTGCATTTCAACAACATCAACTGTCTGTCCAAATAAATTTTTTCTTCCATTAGCAGACCAAGAGTCCATATACTCGGCCATGGGAGAAGAAGGTGTGATTGGAAAAATAGAAGCAACATCAGTAAAGGCATATGCTACATGGGCGGCGGCTGTATTTCCGTCCATGGACTTCATTTTTCTTGCCATAACTTACCCCACTTTGTAAATAAGATTGTAAGCATAAATATACGCTAAAAAGGAGAATTCACAACTTCAAGAGGTGAAAAACCAACAAGTGAAAAGGCTACTCTTTTCGTTTGCCCTTTTTTCTAGGAATCAGGACAAAAAAAGTAGTACCTTCACCGATTTTGGATTCTACAGATATTGAGCCTTGTAACAAGTGAACAATCTCTTTACAAATTGCTAAGCCCAATCCTGTACTTCCGGTCTTTTGAGAGTGTACAGCTGATGTTTGAGAAAAGGCTTTAAAAAGTTTCGGGATTTCTTTTTTATCTATACCTAGACCGGTATCTTGAATGGTACAGCATAATGTTTCAGAGTTCTTATCTTCGACGCGAATCGAAACAGATCCTTGATTTGTATACTTAATAGCATTGTCTAAAAGATTTCCAATAACTTCATACAATTTGTCCTCATCAGTGGAAAGGAAGGGATTATGAATTTTCATTTGGAGAGATAAAAGAAGGTGTTTCTTTTCAGCAACTACGGTGTATGAGTCCATAATATCTTTAAAAAACTTTCGCAGATCAATTGTTTGATAGACTAGTTCAACCTTTTTTGCTTGAAGCTTTTGGTAATCAAGAACATCGTTGATGATCCTAGAAAGACGATCAATGTTCTTTTTACTGATCTCTAATACGTGTCTCTGCTGTTGAGTAAGATCTTCCATTTCCAAGATTGTATTTGCTTCTCGAACAACAGTGAGAGGTGTTCTCATTTCATGGGAAACAGTATTAATGAATTCATTTTTAGCTTGATCCATGTTCCGCAAGATTGTTATATCGTAGTCTGCTCCTCGATATCCTGCTACAACATTGTTATTAATGATGGGTACAGCATTTGAAGAAACGTAAAGAATTTCTCCATCCTTTGTTTTTAACTCTGTGAAAACATTTTTGTAAGAATCTCCTTTAGCGAGTTTTGTATGAAACAGTAGAAGGATACTGTCCTTTTCTTGATCAGTATGAAGATCTGCCCATGTTTTCTTAAGAATCAGTTCATCGGGTGCATAACCAAGTAGCTCTTTAACATAGGAACTGATAAAGGTTATGGTTCCATTTAGGTCTGTTTCCCAAATGATGGATTTTGATTGCTCGGTTACTTGCTCCAGTCTAGTGCGGTTTGCCTGTTCTTCAGCTTCAAGTAAAATTCTTTCTAAAACTAATGAAGCTTGGTATACAAACGATTCGATAGTTTTGGTGTGCTGTATGGGTTCTTCACCCAACTGAACGATCATTGCGCTACCCATATGTCCCTTATTCCCAGTAAATCCAATCATATGAATATGTTGAATACCTAAAATATTCTGAAACAATTTCGTGATACTTTTAGAGAAAAATCCCATGGATTCAAACAAGAAACTCTTTGGGATTTTAAACAGAGTATTACTGGAAAAAATGGGTAAATATTCATTTGTTATAGGGATTTCGTATTGAGATAACCTGGGTAGCAACCATTGAACTAGAGATTTTCTAAAACTTTCATCAGAGGTTTCATATGTCTCTAGCCGGAGTGCTTCTTGATTGCTTGTTGCTTGGAACACGAAAATGATGCTATTAGGAATTTTCTTTGATAAAGTCTGTGCTATATATGAAAAGAGGCTTTTATCTGAGATTTTTGTTAAAAGTTCCTGATGCCCCGCCAATAACCATTCAAGCTCATCTCTTTGTTCTCTTGCTTCTAATTGAGCTTGCTTCACTTTCGTGATTTCTGTAATCGTGCCATTCATTTGAATTGGATTACCCTCTTGGTCATAGTCGGTAAATTTCCCTCTTTTAGTAACCCATATCCAAGAACCATTTTTATGCTGAAGTCGAATATCAACACCATGGTGAGGTTTTAATCCTAAGAAATGCTTCTGATAATCACTCTCATTTTTTAACATATCGTCAGGATGAATGATTTGATTCCACTTCGTGATATTTAATTCTGTAAAGGTTTGTTCAGAGTATCCTAGTATTCGCATAAAACGAGTATCAAAATGTAGATGATCTTGAGATATCTGCCATTCCCAAGAACCAATATTGGATGCTTCTAAAGCACCTTCTAGTTTTTCTTCAGAGGCTATCAAATTGTGTTCTGCTATATACCGCTTTTCTTCATTAAATAAGGATTGAAGGCGAGAGTAAAAAAGATGACTCATTCTGGTTGCAATAGTATTCGCTACATCAAAATATTCACTGGAGTAACTACCTGATACATTCGATATGATAAAAAATCCAATACAATTTTCCATATGTTTGATGGGTACAACGACAGATTGTTGGAAATGGGGACAACCTTTCAAAAAGAGAAGTCTAGGAAATATCTGAAGGCCTTCATTTTCTTGTAGTAGATACTTTCCCCAAGATGTCTGTTGCCAATCTTCATAGGAAAGTTTGAATGGAAATGTATACGCTGTACCTTTGTACATATTATCTGATAAGGAAGCAATGAAACAAGATTGGTCTTCTCGAAAATACCCGATTGCTCCTTGTTTAGAGTTTGTCAATTGAAGAATAACTGCTAACAATTCTGGAAAAAATGTGTCATTGGGATGCTCAACAAAAACACTTGAGATTGAGTTACGAATCTGTAGGTCTTGAAACACTTTTCGCTGGTATGTGATATTTTGAATCGTTCCACTCATTCTCATGGGAGTTCCAGATTCACTTACTTGGGTGATCTTACCTCGATCTTCAATCCAAATCCACTTTGCATCCTTTGTTAAAATCCTGTAATCACAATGAAAATAGTCAGATTGTTTTGTAAGATGCTTCTGCATTTCTTCATGATACTTGCTTAGATCATCAGGATGAATACAACTTAGCCAAAAGTTCTCTTTTGATAGATAATCCAACTTTCGAATTTTGTCCTGTTGATATCCAAATATTTCCAGCCATCTGTCATTAACATCAAGTTGATCGATATCAATATGCCAATCCCAGGAACCAGCCCGTGAACCTTCTAGCGCATATTCTAATTGTTTCTTTAAAAGCTCCATATTCAGTTTGGCATTTTCAATTTCAGTTAAGTTCTCAGCCAATGACATTCCATATATGGATCCATCTGGATCTTCTTTAATGAAACTAACAAACCACTTGATGGTTAAAATCTGATTGTTTTTGGTGTAACACTTGTTCTGAAAATGATACGAGTGTTTTGATTTTTGTAATTGTTGTATCCGGTAATGGGAATCTTCAATATCGTCAGGATAATACAATTTCTCCATGAAATTGTATCCTACCATTTCTTTTGGGCTCCATCCAAACAATTTCTCCGCAGTACGATTCCATTCCAATACAGTTGCTTGTCCGGAAGAGTATTTCCAATACATCATCCCTAACGGCGAATTAGAAAGGCTTTTAGCTAAGTTTCGACGAATGGTTTTTTGATAATCAATCTCATGTTGGGTGCGTTGGTTTCTTTCAATTTTGGATTTCATTTCAATTTCTGACATAATACCACTTTTCATGCTGTACTTTGCAGTACTTTTTGGAAAATTTCGTGGGAAAAAACATCAGGTTTTTCTTGATCGAAACAAAATGGATTTTAAAGATTCCTAGAATCATAAGCCCAATGCAATAGTGCTTGACGTTGTTTTGGTCGACACAAGCAATCTCCTGGAATACAGTTCTTTTTAAGTTGTGCTATATGACGCTGCATAGCTTTCCACCGCTTAATCTGTCTTTGATCTTCAAATGGAATACGTCTTCCAAGATAGTAGCGACAATACCACTGAAACCATCCTCTGGGATCTTCGTGATATATCCAACCCTTTTGTCTCCAATAATATAGACTCTGTGAGGCATTAACTTGAAAAAAATTCAACGTTGGATCATGTTTTTCTGGACATAGTTTCGCTTTTTCGAACCAAGAAGAAGGAAACTCTTTCACACAATCTGTCATGTATTTTCCACCAAAAATCCCAAGACTCAGCATTTCTCGAGGTGTTAAGTCGGGTTTAAAATCCGGACTAAAATTCATTCCTTCTAGTTGTGTTAAGACATAACGGTACCCAGACTGCATTTTATCTGAAACAATTTGTTCCAGTGGTCGTTTACTCGATATCATGTTCTATCCTTTAATGAGTTTACAAAAAAAGTATACGGTTTTTTTTTGTTTTCTTAACATCATCATATAATTAAAGAAAGCCATACTGGAGGAGGGCACGATGCTGTATGTAAATCGTACTATTCTGGATGTCGGATTATTCATAGCCGTAGTCTACTTTTGCTTCGCCCTTTATACAATATACCTTTCTATTGTCCTGCATTGGAAAAAAATTCCCTACGTAACCGATCAGAAAAGAGCAGGAACCTTATTTTTATGTATTCTCACTGTGATAGGCTATTTTTTATTGATTCAACATCAATGGATTGGCGTTGTCATTGTATACCTTTTATTCATAGTTGATCTATTTCTGTTATGTATAGTGATTCCCCTCGAGTTTCGAGTTTTTTGTTCAAAAGAAAATCTGCTCCCCCATATCGGCAAGGTTCTTTTTGTATTGAATATTCCATTTGAACAAAAAAATGATCGGTTTTTACTTTTACAGAAAAATCAATCTCTCCGCATTAAAAAAACCTTATTCCAAACATTTCGAATCATCATGGAGCCAGGTAAAAATCATGCTTTACTCAAAACAATACAAAAAGAAACAGCAAAAATGATTCGTCGTGAAACTCTTCCTATTTACCAAAAAGGTGTTTTATATCTCGCTATTCTAAGCATTGTTTTTCTTCTATTCAGTGCCCTTTTATTGTTAGTTTGTCTATTTCATTATTCTTTTTCCTTTTTTATGTAACCATTTTGTTACCCTTTTTAATCAGGATCAAACTACAATCAAACTATGGGTGTGACAAATTTTATTTGTCCTTGGGGTAACAATTGATGATTTTTATATTAAACCAGGATTTCGGTCCTGGTTTTCTTGTTTTTTCAGAGTTATTCGATTCAAATACTATATTAAGAGGAGTCAAGAAATATGAAAACCATTATTTTTACCGGAGGGGGTACAGCTGGTCATGTTTTTCCAAACATAGCACTTATGGAAGAATTGCCACAAGAAAAATGGTCCATCCATTACATTGGCATGAACGATGGTCCAGAAAAACGAATTATTGAACAATGGAACAAAAAACATGCTCAAAGTGTTGTCTTCCATGGCATAAAAACGGGGAAATATCGACGTAATTTTAGTTTTAAAAATGTTCGGGATTTGAGAAATGTTTATAGCGGCTACAAAGAAAGCATCTCTCTGTTGTCCGAAATTCAACCACAGATTTTGTTTTCCAAGGGCGGATTTGTCTCAGTCCCTCCAGCATATGCTGCCCATCGACTAGGAATACCGGTGCTTACCCATGAGTCTGACATATCCATTGGTTTAGCCAACAAACTCATTAACCGAATTGCAACGAAGATTTACACATCTTTTCCTTCCGATATCAAAAACTCCACCTATACAGGTAGTCCAATTCGAAAAACTATCCTACAGGGGAATGCAAAAAAAGGACTTGGGTATTGTAATTTTACCCCAAAAAAACCAATTATTCTCATAATGGGTGGAAGTCAGGGTTCTTCTTTTATCAATGATCTAGTCAAACAAGCAATCCCTTATTTGCTCTGTCAGTATCAGATCATTCATCTTACAGGAACGGATCATCCATACCATGTAGATGATTCTTGTTATAAAGCTTTTGAATTTGCTGGAGATGAGATGGCAGACCTATATGCATGTTCTGATCTCATTATTGGTCGAGCAGGGGCTAATTCCATATTTGAAGGTTTTGGACTCAAAAAACCCATGATTCTCATTCCGCTTCCAAAAAAATATAGCCGAGGAGAACAAATCAAAAATGCAGAATACTTTGCTTCAAGAGGACTGTTAAACATCCTCCTTCAAAATGAAGCGAATCCTGAAACATTTATACAAATAATTAAACAAACTCTTGATCAAAAAGATACACTCTGTAGTGCAATTCGCGAATATGCATTTCCAGATGCAAACAAAATTCTTGTCGAAGAAATCCACAACTATGCAAATGAAACACTCCAATGAAAATTCCTAGATGCCTTTTACAAAAAACTCTTGAAGGAGGATATATGAAGCATATTATCGTGTGTACTCTTATCGTTTTCTGCTGTGGACTTATGCAGTTTCCCAACCATGCTTCATCTCCTCCTCGTAATAGAAGTCTTGCTGCAGAACTTTTCCCGGATCTAAATGGCCTCATCGAAGAGGGTGAATATGAAGCCTTTTACACGAACACAGACCAAGATTGGTCTTTTTTCTATACCATTGTTGGAGACACAATCAAAGGAGGTATTATCGCACGCACAAATGGTTGGTGTGCTATAGGTTTGGACCCAGAGATAAAAATGAAGGGTGCAGATATTATCCAAGGTTGGTTTGCAGAGCCTTATGGAGATGCTTCAGACAGTTTCGGGACGAAAGAATTTGGTCCCCATCCGCTTGATACTGACCTAGGAGGAACGAATAACATCCAGTATTTTGCAATATCTACCCAGCAAGATTGGATACATTTTGAGTTTCGTAGAAAATTAGATACAGAAGACCCATTTGATAAACCATTTCCAACAAAAGGTAATCTCTCGATCTTATGGAGTTATGGAGAATCCCAGAATCCCTCTTCTATTCATACACATCGGGGATATGGATCATTGGAACAAATCCAAAATGCCATTCGTAGTACATCTCTCATTGGTATGAAAAAAGTACATGATTCTTTATCTTCATTTCAGATTCTTGATAGCTCTGGCCAGTATTCCCGTGAACATATTCAAAATGCACTATCTTGCCCTCATGATGAGTTATCCGATATTCTTCCTTCTTTAGACCATACCAAGCCAACAGTACTTTATGGCGGGACAGAAGATGAAATAATGGAACTTGCCAACAATCTTCTCTACCTTGACTTCAGAGAAGTTTATATTTTGGATGGGACTCTCGAACAGTGGATTTCTGAAGGATATCCTACCGACAAAGGGGATCTGAAATCTATTACAATGCGATTCTATATCGGTCTAAAAGATTATTTCGTGAATCGTAAGAAGATCTCAATGGATGTTGCACCCACCATTTTGCAAAGCAGGACTTTTCTGCCTATTGTCTACATTGTGAAACCAATTGGTGGAATTGTACAGTGGACTGCTGAATCAAAAAAAATAACTATAGAGCTTAATGATACAACGATAGAATGTTGGATTGGTAAAAACATCGCATTGGTAAATGGAAAAGAACATAGTCTTGATAAAGATAATCCTGCTGTCGTGCCTCAGATACTCCCTCCAGGAAGAACATTTGTTCCAGTCCGTTTTGTGGCAGAATCTCTTGGCTGTGAAGTATCATGGAATCCCCAATTGCAGGAAATTACTATTCAGTATACATTACCAGAATAGAATTCTCCTCTAAGGTTGCTGTAGCAATAACTCTTCATACTCTTTTTGAGCAAGTTCCCATTCTTCGATTGTGTTCTTTAATGCAATTTCAGCATTCTTCATGTCTTGGGCAGCATCCTTCAAAGCTTGAGGGTTTGAATGAGTAGAAGTATCACAAAGCGTTTTCTCTGCTTGTGCTTTTTTTGTTTCCAATTCCTCACATAAGCCTTCTAACTCTGATACACGATCTTTATAAGGTTGTATTCTTTTTCGAAACTCAGATTCCAATCTTTTCTGTTCCTTGGACTTTTTTGAACTTTCTATGGATTGCTTTTCTGCTGATGATGGTGTCGATTTCTCTCGCCCTGAAGAGTTTTTCTGAGAAATACTATCTACAGCTTCTTCCTGTGCTTTTTTCTTGTGGATGTAATAGCTGTAGTTTCCTAGATAATTGCATACTTTTTTGTTTTCTATCAATATGATACGGGTAGCAATTTGATCAAGAAAAAAACGATCGTGAGACACAATAACAAGTGTTCCATCATACGCTACTAGAGCTCTTTGAAAGATTTCTTTTGTATAGATATCTAAATGATTCCCAGGTTCATCTAAAATCATGAGATTATGAGGTTGCAATAACATTTTACACAGGGCGAGTCTCGACTTCTCTCCCCCTGAAAGAACAGGAATCGGTTTAAACAAATCTTCTTGAGTAAATAAGAAAGCACCAAGTAAAGTACGTTTCTCAAGATCATTTGCCTTGGTTTCAATAGATTGGATTTCTTCCCATACTGTTTTTTCGTAATTCACATTTTGTGCACTCTCTTGTGCATAAAAACCAACATGTACATTTTTTCCCCATATCACTTTTCCAAAGGTTGGTTCTTCTGTTTTCGAAAGCAATCTCGATAAGGTAGATTTCCCAGCACCGTTTCTTCCAACAAGTGCAACTTTTTCTCCTCGTTCAATAGTTAGGTCAATAGAGTCCAAAACGTTTTGATACCCATATTTTTTAGTGACAGAAGACACTTCAACAGACTTGAGTCCGGAGCGTTCGCAAGGGGGGAATCGAAGAGATATTCTCTTCGGTGGTGGGTCAATCTCAATACGTTGAACTTTATCCAGCATTTTTATTCGACTTTGCACAGCACTTGCTTTTGTAGCTTGATATCGAAAGCGGTTAATAAAGGTAGTAGTATTTTCTATCCATTCATCTTGCCTTTGTTTTTCTTGAAGTAGCTCTGCTTTCTTCTGTTCAGACTGTCGAATATAGGCATCGTAGTTTCCGGGGTACTCATCTATTTTGCAATTAGTGAGTTCTGCAATTTTATCAATACAATGATTAAGAAACATTCTATCGTGAGATATAGCAATCATTGTACCTTCATAAGAACGAAGATATTGTTCAAGCCATTCAATACTAGTTATATCAAGGTGATTTGTAGGCTCATCAAGCAGCATAATATCGGGAGATGTAAAAAGAATTTTTGCAAGATGAATCCTCATTTTCCATCCTCCAGAAAAAGCAGTACACTTTTTTGAGTAATCATCTTGTGAAAAACCCAATCCTGATAAAATCTTTTTTACGTTAGATTCAAATTCGTATCCACCGAGCAATTGAAATCGATGAAGCAATTGTTCATATTTAGTCCCAATTGTTGATAGTTTTTTTTCATCTTGGGAGTGTTTTTGAAATTGTGCTTCTGCTTCTTTAAACTGCATCATCAAACTCTCATAACCAGATTCTTTTTTTAT
>DAIMET010000026.1:0-2102 GCA_036725105.1 Calditrichota bacterium | reverse complement strand
TGTCTTTCTAAGTTTTCTTAATCCATCACGGAATGCTCTAAAGCTTGCAGAGCGATTTTCATCTGGGTTCATATGCGTTGCAATTTCTCTTGCAGTACGGATTTTGGGTAATCCGCGACGAACGTATTTTGCAGTCTTTAACTCGCGATAAAGAGCTTCCCATGTTCCTCCTTCAATCTTATCAGGATCTCGATATTCTAGGCAATGCGTGAGATGATGAAAATCGACTCGTGGATAAGCTTTATGTATGGCTTCAAGATCACCAAAAAACCAAGCTTCTAGCTCTTCAATAGCAATGCGTCCTAAAAAGTTATAGTGATATTCAGAGGAGGTAGAAGGAATGAGTCGACAGTTTAACGCTATGGCATCCATTCTTTTTTTCATAATCTCACAATCGTCATGATCACGATCTGCCAACACAATGTATCGCCAATTCTTCTTTGGATTTAATCCGTATCCCTTCAATTGAATAGGGATTTTTTTGAACAAATCATATTTACCTTGGTAAGCATGAAACCTTATAGACACGCCCGGAACTATTTTTGGTATTAAAATTTGTAAAGCAGCTACTGCTGACATTTCTTCGGTTAGAATCTCAAAGTGCATTTATTCTTCTACAAATCCTTCTGACCATAAGTGTCCAATTTTAGCACCATTCTCAACATAGTTGATCAAATCTTTGTTCTCCATTAAGTTTTCGCACATCGTTGTTCCATCTTGATTTCTGCGGCATACCCAAACTTCACCAGGATTCATTTCATTAACAAAAAAAGGAGAATGTGTTGAAATAATAATTTGTTTATTCTCAGAAGTTTCTCTGCAGAATTCCGCTAAATCTTGTATAAACGAAGGATGTATATAATTCTCGGGTTCTTCAAGTCCTATTAAGCTATGATCATTGGGTTGAAGAAGTAGTATATAATAAGCAAGCATTTTAAGAGTCCCGCTAGAAATGTAGTTTACGCCGATTGGATTAGGAAATCCTTTATCGATCATAAAGATCTGATTAACGTTTAACATAGGGTTATACCTGGCTTCTATAGAATCGAGTGATGGTATATGTTTTTGAAGATTCTCTACAATCTTTGTGAATATTGAAGGTTTATCATTTTGAAGTGTATAGAGGATATTTGCCATATTATCCCCATTTTGAGTCAATAAAGTTTCTTTTTCAAATACAGGGATGTTTCGGAGATTATGAATTTGAAAATCAAAGACTTTCAAGTGCGAGAGATATTGGTATAGGATGTGGCATTCACGAAATCTAGTAAAATTTCCAAATATGGTAATAGCAAGAATATCGTTGTTAACGAATTTTTCATTTTGTTCCCGTAAAACACCATTCTCATAAAAACGTGATACACCAATTCCAGATTCAAATTCGAGAATGCATTGATCGGTTTTAGGAATAAAGACTTTCTCCTTAGCAACATAGGGAGTACCGAATTTTTGAGATATGTGAATGGAGTAAATCATTGATTCATCGTTTTCGTCATCATATAGTTCAATTTGGATTTCTAGGGATTGTGATGAATCTTTAGACAAAAGTTCATGAATACCACCACGGTCTTTGCAAGTTTGATAAAGACCGTACTGAATGCAATTTGATAAAAATTGCATTGCATCAAGAACGGTTGATTTACCAGATCCATTTTTTCCTAAAAACACAGAGAAAGGTTGCAAAGGAGAAATGGAAAAAAACTTTAATGAGCGATAATTTGATATTTTTAATGAACGTATTGTAGTAGTCTGTAAATCCATCAAAACACAGTTTCTCCAATAAGTTTGTTGATTGAAGTTTTTAAAGCTCTATAAAAAAGAGATTCAAATTCAGTTTTTTGGTCTGGAAAAAGATTAATTCCACATGAAACTACTTCTTGTGTAGTAGATTTTATGTTAATGTGCCACCAAAGCTTTGCAAGTTGGGTGGATCCATATTCTTTTTCTATAGACCATATCTGATATGGATTCATTGTTTCAAAAAAACCGTCCCAGTTAGGCGTTGTAATGATTTGATTGTTAGGTGTGGAAAATAGGCTGTTGATCCCAGATTTTTGAAAATGAAGCATGGATTCTTCGTAATACACATGATAGCTGGGACC
>DAIMET010000025.1:0-18478 GCA_036725105.1 Calditrichota bacterium | reverse complement strand
AAGATGAAAACATAGAAGCCAAAGCACAAAACATTAAATATATGCTGGGTGTAAGCGCTTTTAATAATGGAGATTATAAGACGGCAAAAACTTACTTAAGTCTTTTTTCAACCAATCCAATTGCTCAGGATTTGTTGAATAAGATAGAAATCTTTGAAGAGAATTTACCTGAAGATTTCGTTTATCATACGGATAACCATGAAAAACCGGTTATCATCTCAGAAAGCTCTACACAAATAATGGACACTAATACAAATGCTGAAGAGGAAGGTATTAACGGGAGAATCATTATCATTGTTGTTGTAACAACGATTTTGATCATCGCTTTTGCCGTTTTTTTTGAAATTAAGAAAAGTCTTTTTAGTCAAATTGCCCTAAAACTGGTTGGTGTTTCTGCCAACACCATAATCATTGGATCTAAAAATACAACGAATAGCATACAGGATGAACAGTTGAGTTCTTTGAATGAAAACCTTCAGCCCGCTATTACAGAAATCAGTACCGCATCGCTTTTAGAAACACCTTTTGACGAAGAAATAGATATTGAAAGCATGGCTTCCAAAGATATTAAAGAGATATCCAGATTCTTTAAAGATGAAAATGATGACGAACAAATGCCCAATCATACCACCTCAGAAACTGTTATTGAATCGATATTGAATGAGTCTCAAGAAAGTGAAAAAGAATATGATAATGCCCGTGAATCAATTCTCAATTCAATTTTAGATCATGAGACTATTTTTGATAGTAAGAATCAAGATGATGAAAATACTCCAAGTGAAGAAAAGTCGCTGATAACTGAACCTGAAAGAATGGAAGATGAAATTTCAAAAAAACCAAAATATGAACATCTCGACAATGTACCTGATGATTTTGACGTCAATAAAGCAATTGAGAAAGCCTTTAAACTGATAGAAGAAAGCCAGGAGATCATTAACAGTCAAGATTCAGATGATAAGGATTTCATGTCCATAGAAGAAATGGAAAAAGAAATGGCAGAAAAAGAACGGATGAATCTTAAATATTTTCAGGAGATGGAAGAGTTGAATGATGCATCCATGAACAAATTCTTTGATTATATCTTTGATCATCACTCAGAAAAAAATATAAAATGAAAAGAATTACTTCTGTGGTGATTGTCCCTTTGTTTTACTCAGAGGAAACGACTAGAATTTTGTTTACCAGAAGAAACCTAAAGTTGAAACATCATCCTGGAGAAATATCTTTTCCCGGAGGAAAGGTTGAAATCGGTGAAACATTCATCGATGCAGCAAAAAGAGAAACACTTGAAGAAATCAACTGTAAGGTGGTCAAGGTCATCGGTGAACTCAATCCTGTTATGACATTTGTCTCAGATCACTTGATCTTACCCTTTATTGCCTACATCGATACTTCAACCCTTTCTTTGAATCGAAATGAAGTAGAATCCATCCATACCGTTTCTGTTGAGGAATTCATAAAAACAAAAATGAATAAGAGAAGAGTTGAACACAATAGGGTTTACATCAAATCACCGATTTGGCAGTTTTCAGATTTTTACGTTTGGGGAGCTACAGGCAAAATACTATCCGAGTTTAAAGATTGGTTGAAAGAAAATACCATTTAATCTTTTAAAAGTACAAAAACGGGGAAGATTCCCCGTTTTTGTAGAGTAAAAGTGTATGTTAGTTTTGAATTAGTTTTAGTACTTCTTCGTTTTCTGGGTCTAATTCAAGAATTCTATCAGAATACTCCTGATTTGTTTCTGTTTCTCCTGATATTTTGTTTATTCTTATTAAATACATATAGGCAATAACTCTGTCCCTTAAATCGGCTTTCGGATTTTCTCCGATTTCCAATAATTTTGGGTAAGCCTGTAATAATTGAGCCAATACTTGATCGCCATAATAAGCCATAAATTCGTCGTCTTGGGCAACGATCAAAGCCTCAGAAATGAAAGCGTCAAAAAATCGCATTGCCATTCTTGTATCTTCTGGGTTGAGGGAATAATATCTGCTTAAAGCTGCAAATCCCTTATCGGTATCTTTGGACATAGCTTTCAAATTTTCCAGTCTAATCTGTTCTAAATTGTTGATGTCTTCTTCAGAAGCTATCGATTCAACTTGAGCCGCTATCTGAATGATGCTTTCAATAGCCACTTCAAAAAAAGCCCTATCGTTGACAGATTCAGGATCAAAGTCAAGCAGATATTGGACCATATTAGTAAAATCTTGAGATTGTATCGATTGCGTGTATTCTTTACCAAATTCTTCTATAGAGTTAAAGTAGTCAAAGAACTTAAACGTTATGTTGTTCTCTTTTTTAAATGTATTCATCCAATCATATAAAAGTTCCTGCTGAGTTTGTTCTTTGAATTGCGTGTATTCTTCTTCCATTTTACTGAAGCTTTCCAATGTTCTTACGTCTGTTTTTTCAATTGGTAAAATGATATGATAACCAAATTCTGACCTTACAGGTGGTGTTAGTTTATTTAATTCGCCAGAAAAAACAGCTGCCTCAAATTCAGGAACAGTGTATCCTCTTTTTACCCATCCAAGCATGCCACCGTTTTCAGCTGTTCCGTCAATTGAATACTGTTTTGCAGCCTCTTCAAATGTAATGTTTCCGGATTCAATGTCTTCTTTTATCGACAAAGCCTCCTCTTTAGTTTCGACCAATATATGTCCTGCTTTTACTTGCTCATAGTCGGCAATAATATCAGGCAATTTTTCAGAAAAGGCTTTTTCTATAGCCGCTTGTGTTAATGGGGCTACCGTTTCAATGACTTTAGTTCTTAGCATTTCATCCTTTTTTACCATTTTAACAAATTCATAGAAGTTTTCAACTGAACCATAATTGGCAATAACTTCGTTTTTATATTCTTCAGTTGCAATTACTTCAGAGACAATACTGTTTGTTTCTTCTTCTAACTGTAAAGCATCGACAGAAACATTGTTCTTAATGGCGTATATTTCTAATAATTCGCCTTCTGCTTTAATTGTTGCTAAATCGAATTTCACAAAAATCCCATCAAACACCGGATTAAAATTTTGCTGAGATGTATAATATTCTTCATAGTTCAAATAGTCAGATTCTACATCACGCATTTGAACTCCGTAACCTGTATCCTGGCCGTTTTCTAAAATCCTTACGGCCATTTCAAGCTCCTGTTCTAAAACTGGAATAACACTTTCTCTTTGAGTCATGATTTCTTCATCCGACAAGGTTCCTAACTCCATATTCGGTAATTGAACTTGCGTTGATGCATCCCCTTCATCACCAAACATAACCAAAGTAACAAGAGTTAGTACGATCAATAGTGTTAAAAACTTTTTCAAAACATTTCCCTCCCAAAAATAATGAAATTAAAATCCTATAGCTTTCAATTTTCGTAACAATAAGCCTGAAGCAAGATCCAGTAGATAATCATATAATAAAATCACCAACTGTATGACGAAAAAAAATAAAAGATTCTGCCAAAAGTGGCCACTGATAATCTTTTGAAAAAAATCTTCAAAAAGTATATTGGCAAACAAAAAGAGCAACCATAACGCTGTATTCGCATAAATAACCATCATTGTTTTTTTCACAAACAAGTTTCTGGTTTTAATCATGCTCCTGATCATTGAATAACCCCCAAAAGCAAAGATATAAAGAATGGCGATGCTTTTGTAAGGTAAGAACAAAAAAGATATGATTGCAGTTGGCAGAAATACTAAAAATGCTTTCTTAGGATTATGACGCTTGATAAAAACTTCTAAGATCAAAGCACTTACTCCTGCAATAAACAGCTTGTTTATCGGCGATATAGCAGCAATAATAAGAACAACTATGCTTAATCCGGTAAATAATCCGGATTCTGCAATAACGCGTGTGTTCATAATAGTAAGCAAGCATCTCCAAATGAATAGAAACGATAATTATTGTCAATAGCTGTTTGATAGGCAGCCATAATGGTTTGTCTTCCTGAAAAAGCTGATATTAATAACAGCAATGTACTTCTGGGTAAGTGGAAGTTTGTGATCATCGCATCAACCATTTTAAATTGATATGGCGGATAAATATAGATATTTGTGTGGCCAGAAAAACCGTTCGCATAGTGTCCAATATCCCTGGCTATGGTTTCTAAAACTCGTACACTCGTTGTGCCTACCGCAATAATTCTATTTCCTTTTTCTTTGGCTTTCACTAACGCTTGAATTGAATCTGGAGTAACATGAAATTCCTCGCTGTGCATGATATGATTTTCAACGATTGTTTCCGAAATAGGTCTAAAAGTGCCTAAGCCAACATGCAGAGTGACTTTAATGATTTGAACGCCTTTACTTATGAGTTTTTCGAATAAGTATTTGGTAAAATGCAAACCAGCGGTTGGTGCGGCAACCGCACCGTTTTTCTCTGCATATATTGTTTGATATCTTTCATTTTCTTCAGTTGTTTCGTGAATATATGGGGGTAAAGGTAGCGTACCTATTGAAAAAAGACTTTCATTGATTGTAGAGGATCCGTTGTTTTCGAAAGCTATCATCCTGTTACCATTTTCCTTTATGTCAAGACATGTTCCAGTTATGGTTGTGTTTGAATAATTTGGAAAATATAGAGTCGTTCCTTTTTTTACCCTTTTTCCTGGTTTACACAAAGTTTCCCATATTCCGTTTTCCACTTCTTTCAGAAGGAATGTTTCAACATATGCCCCTGTCGCTTTTTGACCGAACAACCTGGCCGGTATGACCCTTGTGTTATTGATAACAAGAACATCACCGGGAAGAAAATAATCAACAATATCAGAAAATATCCGGTGTTCTATTGTTTTTAGCTTTTTATTAATCACCATCAGTTTGGAGCTATCTCTGGGCTCACAAGCCTTCTGAGCGATTCGTTCTTGTGCCAATTGATAATCATATAAATCAATCATCAAATTCATTCACCAACATCACATTATTTTCCCATAAAAGCATACACTAGTGCCACTGCTGACAAAGCTGTTCCAGCTACACCAAGTCCAATTGCATACCATAATTGCTTTTCCACAGAAGTTAATTCTTGTTTGAGTCGATCATTCTCTATCTTTAAATAATCATTGTCTTGAGCAACTTGATTGACAGCCAATCCCAATGTTTCCAAATTAGCGATTCTATCATTATGATTAACCAACAAATGGTTGATCTCCGGAATTTGTTCTGCTTGCTTCAATACACCAGAGGCACTTTCCATTTGGCCTCTAAATTGTACGATTTCTTGACCTAAAAATTCCAGATTATCAATCCGTTTAGTCAAACCTTCGATATCACCATCGATTTTTTTGTCGTAGTCGTGAAGTTTGGTATCCTCAGCTTCTATCTTTGACATCCATTTATCTAAATCACCGTAAATTCTCAAGTATTCGATCAATCTCATAACGTTTGCTTCATTTGCAGCTAAGCGGCTCTCTTGTTCCTCTACTTGTGCATAGAGATTCTCCAATTCAATTTCAACAGCCGATAGAAAATCACTGTAACCACTAATAAAGCTTGTTTTGTCCTCAAGTGTCTGAAGTTGAATGATTACTTCATCTTTTAAAAGTATTAAACGCTGTTCCATGGCATCCAGTTCTTCTCTGCTTAGAGTAATTTCTAAAACATCAATTCGATTTCTCAATTGACCAATTGAAACTTTATTGGATGAGATATCTCCTTCCATTTTCACAATTTTTGATGATACCCCACTGATATCTTTAAATATCTTACTGCCAAATATACTTTCACGTGTTCTATATAAAGCATCCGCAAGTTCATATCGGTTAACTGTATTAGCACCGTAAAAATAACCTCTAGTGTCAACATCCATGATTCCCAATTCGATTATTGAAAGCACTTCTTCATAAATATCCAATTGAGATGAAAGGTCTGGAGGAACTGAATACATATATGTAGCACATAACACAGAAATAAAAACTAAGATTATGGCCTTTTTCATTTTGACCTCCTTAGAAAATGAAATTAATGGTTCTTTCGGACTCCCCGTTTAGAGTGATGATTTTTTCTTGTTGTTGGCCTGCTTGATTTAAACATTTGATAATATAAGTACCCTGCTTTAAATTCAGGGTTAACGGTGTGATACCACTTGGTTTACCATCTAAATAGATTTCCAATCGATCCGGAAGTGAATTGATTGTGAGTTTTGTATATGATGGAATCTCACGATAAAGCGTATACGTTTCTCCATCTAGGAAAGTGAAGTTTTCTTCATAATGTGTACCGTCACTCCATTGCATTTTAAGCATCCCACTTCCAGGTCTTATTTTTAATCCTCTAAGGGGTGTATCACCTATATAAGATCCCATCCAATAAACAGCGGCACCCCCAGGCTTTGTCACTAAAAACAATTCGGATTCCCCTTCGAGGTTAATAACTTGTTCATAAATCTTCCCCGGTAGCAGTTTGAATAATCGCCTTCTTGTCGGATAGCCGCCTCTTACAATATCGAAGGTTTGCATCCCATTCGTGGTATTGATTATAGCAGGTGATTCATACTCAACACCGTTGTGAAGAACAAACGATTGACCTGCTGGAATAATATCAAAAAGGATGGTCGTATCATGATTCAGATTAACAGCTGTTTGACCTTCACGCTCAACATTGATTTGACTCATCCATTCCTTTTCCCCACTGCTTAAATAAACCATATGCTCCCCATGTGAAATGGCTAATTCGACGGGTGTTATTCCAATTTCATTCCCGTCAATGGTTAAAATTGCTGCAGGTGTTGACGAAAAGGTCCATTGGTATTCCTTTAGAGGCAATTCTTCAAATAACTGATTTTCTCCAATCTCGATGACAATTTCTTTTTCAAGTGGTTGATAGCCTTGAGCACTCATCACTAATTGATATTTTCCTGGCGGTATTTCCTTAAGTATTAAAGGGTTTGAAGTTGCTTTTTTATTGTTAACCGTAATACTGGTATGAGAGGGGCTCGCCTTTATGGTCAGGTTGGAATATGGATTGAGTATCTCTGTAATTTCATTCAAGCCTTCTTTCTTTATGTTAATATCAGATGTTTTGGAATAATACCAGTCTTTATGAAAAGAGATGAGATGCTTACCCTCATCTATATACAGTTCTAAAGGCGTTTCACCGATTTTGTTACCATCTATGCTAACCAACGCACCTGAAGGATGGGAAAGAATTCTTGTTTTACCTTCTTTCTCCAAAACCACTTGCAGTTCCCTTTTTGAGTACTGTTTGACTTCAAGATAAAACGTGCGGGTGATATAGTTTTCTCTGGTTATTTCAACATAGTGTTTTCCGACCGGTAGTTCTTCCTCAAACTTCCCGATGGATTCCATCTTCTCATCAACTAAAATTCTGCCGTCTTCCGGAAACACCTGTACAGACAATACCCCTGATGGAATCATTTCAAGACAAATTGAAGTAGCTTCAGTGATTGCAATGCTCTTTTCTAAGGTGTTATAACCTGGTTTCTCTGCTTTAAAGAGATATTCACCTTCCACTAAAAAGAGCATCTCTGAAAGAATACCGCTTCGATCTGTAATTCCGAACAGGGTGTTATTGATATAGACTGATACAGCTCCCGGAATGGTTCTAATCTTTATTGGAACCGAAAGGACCACTGTAAAAACTACAAGGATAATGATAATTTGAAGAATTAATTGGCGTTTCAATTTACACGCCTCCCAGTTTATTGATATTCTATATTTGGAAACTGAATCTCACCAATATCCTTCCAGGTCAACACATTGCCAATACGTTCAGTTGGCTCAGGATCAACTGAAATGAGCGTTGCATCTTCCGGAAAGATAAAAATCAATTTTGAATTTGAATTTTCTTTCAATTCTAAGCGGTTAGTTCCAAAATCCGTTATCCATCCTTTGTCCGTTTCTTTGACCATTCCACTAATTACACTTTTCTCTTCAATTCGCAATGAACCATTTTCCATAAAGGCTACAGCCTCATACTCGTCGATTCCAATGGGGATATCTGTGTTCTTCTCCAGTTGCGTCAATACTTCTCGGTAGTTCTCCTTTTTTTCTGCATCAGGGACGCTATTGAAACTTTCCATGGAATTTTCCAAATCAGATACTTTTTCCGAACCAAACAAGACTGAATTTTCAATAGTTGTTTTTAAACCCTTTTCAAAAGTATAAGTAGCAGCAAATTCTATTTGTGAATAATTCTGGCGATTAGTAAAAAAAGTGTATATGTTAAATCCTGCAAACGCAATGATGACTAATAATAAAATCCACATCAGTTTTTTGTTATTCATCTTTTTCATCACACTCCATATGATTTGTTGTTATTTTTTCCACTTGGGTAATCTTTCTTTAAATTCTTTGAAGACTAAAGACGCCGACCTTTTTAGATTGTAATTGGCAAGTTCCTTTATTAATGGGAAAAAAATCAAAAAATATATTAAAATAACGGTGAGTAATATGCTCATTAACAAACCAAATGCAATCTTTTGTCCTAATATAATGGCACCTTCCAAAGACCGATCATTTTTTGATAAACTTTCAACCAAAGCGGGTCTGATTTGCGTGTACGAGTGAATAATTTCCTCTTTTTGATTAAATGCAAAATCGTAAAATTGCATGATCGTTTTTTTTAAATATTCTGTAGATTCTTCTACGTTTTTTTCGGGATCAATTAAAAACCAGGTTTTTATTGCATTTTTTTCTAAAAAGTCTTCCAATGTTTTTCTAAAGGCATTAATCGTCCATAGATCAAATTCCATACCCTTTTCGGTGTTCAGCATTGAAATGTGAATATCTGAATTCAGCTCATTCAAACGAATAGAATGCTGCTGTAAGGTATTGGTATCAATCATCAGTGTCCCTGCAAAAAAAATGAGGACTCCCACCAATACAATCATTATTAACGACATGATTAAGATATAATTTGATAATTTCAATGCCAATATCTCCCTATTGTACAGACTTTATTCGTCAAGTTTATCTAAGATGTAGTTTTCTATCCAACTGCTCTCAACGCTAGTCTGATTACCGGTTTCCATGTCTTTGACAATATAAATACCGTTGTTGATTTCCTCTTCCCCCAGGATGATGGTGAATCGGGTTCCGATTTTTGAAGCATATTTCATTTGGCTCTTCAAACCCCTTCCCATTAAGTCATGCTCGACACTTATCATTTTTCTTCTTAAAAATCGCACAATTTTCATCACATAGGTTTCTGCTTCTTCACACATACCCAGTACATAGACCTCTGAGAAGGGTTTGATCTTTATTTCAACCTCTTCTTCTTTCATAATGGATAAAATCCTCTCTATTCCGCAAGCATAACCGACTGCTGGTATATCTTTTCCGCCAAGTTCACCGATGACCTGATCATATCTTCCGCCACCAAGTATATCAAGTATTGTATCAGCGTATGGATATTTCACTTCAAATACCATGCCCGTATAATAATCAAGTCCTCTTACAAGAAAAGGATTCTCAAAGTATTCAATGGATAATTGTTCCAATTGCTTTTTGATGTTTGAATAATCCTTGGAACAAGAGTCACACAAATAATCTGTAATCTTTGGAGCATCTGCTTTAAGTTCTTCATCCTTGGGTTTTTTGCAATCTAAAAGCCTCAGAATATTATGTTCATATCGGGATTTACAATCTTCACACAACGAATCGTAATGCTCTTGATAGTAGGTTTTCAAAGCTTCTTTATATTTGATACGATCTGAAGAACAACCTAAATGGTTGATATGAAACATGTAATTATGAAGATGTAAACTTTCAATTAAGTATTGAGCCTGCCAGATAATTTCTGCATCAGCTTTTGAGAAGCCTGATCCTATGATTTCAGCTCCAAACTGATGAAACTGTCTATATCGACCTGTTTGCGGCTTTTCATAACGAAACATAGGCCCCATATAAAATAGTTTTTGAGGCAATCCTGAACTCATCATGTTGTTTTCTAGAAAAGCCCTGATGACAGAGGCTGTTCCCTCAGGTCTCATGGTCATACTCCTGTTACCTTTATCATCAAATGTGTACATTTCTTTTTGAACGATATCCGTCTCATCGCCAACGCTTCTTTTAAATAGCTCTGTCCTTTCGAGAACAGGAGTACGAATTTCCTGAAAACCGAATACCCGAGCCGATTCTTTTGCTTTGTTTTCAAAATGATGCCAAAAGGGGACATCCTCACCAAAAATATCGTAAGTGCCCTTAGGTCTTTTAATCAAAGGCTTTCCCTCCTTGATGATTGAACTTCATGATTGTCTTTGAATCTTCTAAATCAAAACAAACCCCGCAGTTGGTGCATTCGTTACGTTTGCAATCATTCGTTTGAAACCCGATAAAACTATTTTGATATTCTTTGATCAAAAATTCTCTTTTTATTCCTGAATCTATATGATCCCATGGCAATCTTTCTTTAAAACCCCTCGCTCTTATATACTTCTCAGGTGTGATGCCAAATTCCTTAAAGGAGCTAGACCATCTTTCATAAGAGAACTGATCTTTCCATGCTTCAAGATAACCACCTTTTTCAACTACTTTTAATAGAACTTTGGAAAGATTTCGATCTCCTCGCGATAATACCCCTTCTATAAAACTAATCTCGGGTCTGTGAAATTCAAAATTCGAGAAATTTTTTAATACGGATAGTTTTCTGATTTTCGAATGCATTTCGTGAACTGAATTCTGTGCAGCAAATTGAAAAGGGGTGTGAGGCTTTGGAATAAAGCCTGAAACACTAACTGAAATATTTTTCATGCCCAACTGCCTGCACTTTTTTACTGTCTCGATGATACCGCTGAGATCACCCTCTGTTTCAAAGGGTAAACCTGCCATATAATAGAGTTTTACTCTTTTCCATCCCTTTGAGAGGGCAATTTTTATCATCTCAAAAATCTGATTTTCATTAATATTTTTGTTAATTCTATCTCTCATCCTTTGTGTCCCAGCCTCTGGAGCAACTGTAAGTCCTGTTTTTCTTACATGAGATACTTTTTCAGCAATGTCAACTCCAAATTGGTCTACTCGGCTTGAAGGTATTGAAAGGGATATCTTTTTTTCGTTCAAATGATCAATCAAAACATCGGTTATTTCTGATATTTCAGAATGGTCCAAAGTACTTAAGGAAAGCAATGAAATTTCATCAAAACCGGTATTTTTAAGAATTTCATAACAAGCTTTTATAATCTCTTCTTTAGACCTCTCTCTTGAAGGTCTATATACCATCCCGGCATGACAAAATCGACACCCTCTGGTACAACCTCTCATCACTTCAACAACCCCTCTGTCATGAATGGTTTGTGTAAAAGGAACCAACTGATGTAAAGGGTCATTTTCAGCGGTCAGTGGAGCGATTCTCTTTTGAATTCTCTTTGGAACTTGATACTTAACATCCGATTTAGGCTGAATATAGCCATCAATTTGTTCATAGAATATTGGTACATATATCCCATTCACATCATTCACCAAACGATATAATCGTTCAATCTTTGGTAAATTCGTTGTTTTGAGTAAAGACTCGCCTATCTCAATGATTGCTTCTTCTCCATCACCTATTAAAAAGGCATCGACAAATTCAGCAATGGGCTCAGGATTATAAACGCATGGTCCGCCTGCAATAATTAGCGGATCATTTTCCGTTCTATCACGGGTATATGGGTTAATGTGAGCCAATTGAAGATACTTCAACATTCCCGGATAGGAAAGCTCATATTGAAGGGTAAATCCTAGGACATCAAATTCGTTCGGTGAGCGATAACTTTCAAGGCTGAATGGTTCTAAATCTTCGCTTTCCATTATTGCTAATAAATCTTTCCATGGCAAAAAGGAACGTTCAGCTAAAAAAGCGTTATTTTTATTCAATATTTCATACAATACTTTTAATCCTAAATGACTCATACCAATATCATATATATCAGGAAAGACAAGAAGAAATTTGAGTAGCTTTGTGTCCCATATTTTCTTGATCCCGTTGTACTCGTTCCCGATATATCTTGAAGGTTTTTCAACGGTGTAAAACAACCCTTTTTCATGGAGGAACTGGTTCGTGGATTTTCGGTTCATTTGAATTCTCTGCTGATTTAAGGTACTCATTTTTTCCAATCTACCGGTTTTCGCCTAACAGGCATCGTCATACAACGACAGCCACCGCCACCTCTGGATAGTTCTGAACCTTCGATGGTAATCACACAACGTTTGTAATCGTTCATTCTTCTCTTTCCGCTGATAATTTCTTCCGCTTCAATCACTTCAAAACCTGCTTTATTCAGTGCGTTAATTGTACTAACATTTCTTTTATAGCCGATAATCTTTCCTGGTGCCAAGGTGAAGAAGTTAGCGCCACTATGCCATTGTTCTCTTTCCTGAACCCATTCATCTTTGTTGTCTCCGCAAAAAACGGGTTCAATGGGCATCCCAAGCCTTCTCAAAGAATCGATGATATTATCCTCTTCCCATATGTCTACTTTTCCACTAACAATATTAATATGGAGTGTTTTAAGATTATTTCTTTTTAGAATAACCGGTTCATATGCCATGCATTTATTGATATCCAATAATGTAAATACCATATCTAAATGGATGAATGATTCTGGGAATTTAGGCAGTTCTTGAACTATGATGTGTTTTGATTCTCCTCGATGTTTGATGTGATCGATGACGAAGTCTATTCCTTGAGAGGATGTTCTGGCTCCCATACCAAACAGCAATATATCCTCGCTAGCAATCAATAAATCGCCGCCTTCACTATACAATGAATCAGTTAAATAACGCCTTCTTGTTGGATTAATGGTATCGGCTGTGACCATGGAACTGTGATTAAAAATGGTTTCCATGATAAGTGACTCACGTGCCCTTACAGGGGTCGCCATTTTGTTGATTAAAACGTGATTTGAGATACTGACTGAGGCATCTCGGGTAAAGAAAAAGTTATGCAAAGGTCTCAAAGCGTATCTTTCTTGACTCAAGTAGTCAGACAAAGATCGTTTTTCAAGTGGAACACCCTCTATTAATTGAGAAGCAAGTTCAAATTCGGAAAGAGAAAGTAAATACCTTTTATAATCCTGTATGTGTTCATTTTCACATATTTCATCAATCAGTTCTCTTTTTACCCCTTCATCTCGAAGAGCATCTTGTAGAAGATCTTTAACCTGGAAGATTTTTGTGGTCTTTTCTAATACCCCTATCAGTTCCGAGTATTCTTCTTTTGCCACAGCTAAGTTTAATATGTCGCTATATAGTGCCCTTTGAGCATTCTCTGGAGTCATATTCTCAACCTCCGGACCTGGGGTATGCAATATGACACCTTCTAATACACCGATTTCAGAATTCACTTCTACCTGCATCTTGGTTTTTCTATACGGATCATTCTTCACCCTTTTTCCTCCATATCTTTTTATTTTTCTAATTCTATCATATGTTTTAATTATTCAGGTGTAGTTTCTTGTGTGGTTTCTTTAGATTCGTTGTTTTCTTCTTCTTCTTCTTCGGGTTCTTTCACTAAGTGATTGATTTCCTTTTCTGATTCTTCATTAGAAGAATCAGAAGATTGATCTAGGAATGATTCACCCAGTTCCTCGTATAATTCTAAATCAGACATCTTAAATATCTCATAGAAATTCTCAGTAACCGAATAGGCATAAGGTCTTCCAGGCGCTTTGACTCTTTTTCTTTTGATTAATCCCGCCAGTAATAATTCCAAAAGCTGATTTGAACAATCTTTTCCACGTACTATCTCCACCTGGCTTTTCGTACAGTTACCATTTTTTGCTACAATGGCTAACACTTCTACCTGAGAAGGTGTTAATTTCTCAACGGGTCTTCTAATCAATCTTTCTACATACTCAGAATACTCTTCCTTTGTGAAAAAACCATATTTTTTTCCAACACGCTTTAGCCGAATTCCATGATCATCACTTTCATAACGATCATGAAGCTCTTGGAGTATACTTTCGACTTCCGTTTTAGTGATTTCTGAAAACTTGGTAAGCTGCGGGATATCTAATCCTTTATTGGTCGAAAAAATCAAAGCCTCAATCACTGAAGTTTTTTTCATATACTCCCCCATAAAAAACAATGTATATTCATCTTTATTATAACATTTAAGGAAAGAGAATATAAAAACATGCTATAATCCTGATAAAACATAAGGGGGGTAAAGAAATGAAGATATTCTGTTCGATAGACATGGAAGGGATTGCTGGAACAATTAATTGGTCGCAAGAAGATGAATTTGCAACAAGACAACAGGTCAGAAAATGTATAAAAAAACAAGTGGAATGGGTTATCAAAGGGATTCACGAAAGTGAACATAATCATCTAATTGATGAAATAGTTATTGCTGACTCACACAATAACGGTGATAGTCTTGAGTATGACATCACAGAAATGGACGATAGACTCTATTTGATAACAGGTTCTCCCAGGCCGGAATACATGATGCCAATGTTTGACAAACGTTATGATGTTGCTTTTTTTCTTGGATATCATGCCGGTGTTGGAAGGCAGCAATCCACAATGGATCATACTTTTTCCAACAGCGCTTTTCATAATGTCTGGATTAACGAGAAAAATGTCAATGAAACTATTTTGAATGCGGCTTATGCTGGGTATCACGGAGTTCCGGTTGGGCTTATCACCGGGGATATGGGGCTAAAAAAACAGTTGGAAGAGAACAAAGACCTGAACTGGATTGAGTATGTCGTGACAAAAGAAGCGATTACTCGTTTTGCAGCAAAACACTATCCGATGAACATCGTTAAGAATAATACAATCGAAGCAGTGAAAAAAGTATTAAGATCTAATTTGAATGAATTACCGGTATATAAATTCGAGTCTGATTATGATCATCCGATTCTTCTGACTATTGAATTCAATAAAACTGAAATGGCAGATATAGCGCAATTTATCCCGCAAACTTCAAGGATTGATGCGAGAACCATTCAGTATAAGAATCATAGTTATAAAGACATTTTCAATACCATTGCAATATTTTCTAGAATCGCAAAAGTAAATCAGTAAGCAGAATATGGCCAACATTTTTGATAGCGAAATGATCCAATTAATTTAAACATGCTATATTTTTGAAAGTCAGGAGAGATCATGTTTGTTGGATTTCTATTGATTAGTGTTTCAGCTATTTCACTTTTTACATTTTCAATTATTACAGCATTTTCGAATCGACATTTTTTTACCACAGCGTTGATTGTGTTAATCAATGTCCTTTTATTGCTGGATATTACTATTCAGGTGAAAAAAGAGAAATTTCATTTCTTAAAATTACATCAGAAAGATTTTTTAATCGTAGCCTTCTGTGTTTTGGGTGCAGTCTCTGCCTATGTGTTGAATGTCTATGTTGGTTTAGGAGCAATCGTAGCCTCCTCATTAATAGGTTTATTAGGAGCAATACTCATTCCGAATTATGCGGTGTCAATTTATTGTGGTTCTTTTGTTGGTATGGTTTCTCCAATGGTTTTACATGATTTTTACCATGTGCTTTTAGCTGCGTCAATGGCTGGAATTATCTTCATGTTATCTGAAGAGGTATATAAAGGTTATGGAGGAAAGCTAGGTGCGACTGCTTTTATTCCGTGGGTTATTCTCACCCTTTCCAACCATGTACAGCTTACAACACCTCAATCTCTTTCCATAACCATTATGTTCGAAATAGTTGTGTTCAGTACAGTAGCTTGTTTTATCACTTACATCATTACCCACAGATTTAAACACGATGCGGTCACTTCATCCAGCTTGGTCAGCTTGATGGCTGGTTTGATCTTACCGGCCATCTTTAATGAAAACGGAACATCTTTTGCGGCAGTTGCTATGAGTGCATCCTTTGCTGGTATGTCAACCAAAGCTATTATTAAAAATGAATTGCAAATGTTTGGTGTATCTGTGCTTTTAGGTATGATGTTCGTTTATACCTACTGTCATTTTGGAGGGGCTGGAGGAAAACTGGGGACTCTCGCATTTGCCAGTGTGATTACATACAAAGGTTTTGAGGTGTTTAAAGACTTTCTGTATCAGAAATTGATAAAAAAGTCATGATCAGGTTTTAATGCTATAAATAGTGCTATAATGATCAAGTGGGGTCGTAAAACCAAATTATTTATTATTTTAGGGAGGTCTTATGAAAAAACTGTTTATAATTGCCGTATTTTTGTGCTTGATAACGATTGGGTTATCACAGAACTATGTTGCCAGTGTTATTAACGATGAAAATTTGGAAATCCAAGTGGAGACGTCTTCCCCTACAAGGACTCAAGAGTATCTTTTTAGAATCAAAAACATCAGTTTCTCAACCATATCTATGTTGTGGGATGAAAGCTCAATAACAGGATTCAACAATGCTCCTTCAAAGATGATTCTGAAAGATAATGTAAACTTTCTTGAATATCCACAGGCAGAGACTATTATTGAACCAGGACAAGAAATAATAGTAACAATCATTCCTCTTAATACCATAACAGACAAGGGAATTGAAGTTTTGGAATTAACAGAAAGAACCGTTTCTCTGTTTTTTCAATACCTCAAGTTTGAACAAAAGGAAAGTATAGCCGCAAGAATCAAATTCCCTGTCATCAAGGAACAAAGTACATTTGATAAAGTATTCCCATGGGTTATGGCAGGCGCAGGGGCAGCTTTGGTACTTGGTATCATATTCTGGCCAAGAAATTAATCAACTGTTAATTGTTAATTTTTTAAAGAGAAGAACTGGCGTCTTTTGCTGGTTCTTCTCTTTTTTTAGTGATTATCATCTGATTTTAGAGAGATTGAATCCGTTTCATCCTGGATTCCCGGGAACACATAACGATGTTGTCTTATATAACAGCTGATAAGCACTATAATAGAGTGTTTCATAGAATATTGTCGGTTTTTGGTTGCTCGTTATGTTTTGCTGAAACATAACGAGAGTTAGCCTTACTGCAAAAAGCTGTGTTCCTATTTTAATGAATGTTTTAAAGAGTTTTTTGGGATTTCTCGATAGATAATTCCGGGAATCCAGGTTTCATCATACCAAATTCTGAAATATAATATACGTAATATTATATATAGAGATACTATAATTATAATATAAGTCACTTTATGTATTACGCTAATATCTATAATACTATAACTATTATATACTGTATATATAAATATGCATATCCATATTAATATAAATTATAGTATCTAAATATAAATAGTGCCAACATCAAGCAAACAATAACATCATCTTTTCTAATTTCCTTCGCGAAAACTTCTTTAAAAGATCGTATTCAGTTCTAAAGTATAACTAAACATCACGCTTGGGATGTATTCGTTATTATCATTTCGCATAGCATGACAATTAATACATCTCATTAAACGTTTTGCAAGTATTCTTCAAGCAAAAACAGTTTGAAAATCATTACCCCGGAAGAAAAACAATCGATCAAGAAAAATAGGATCACATTGCGAATATGCTTTTACTTTCGTGAACAGAAAATATGTCGTTTGTCATTCCTGAAAGTTCTATTGGGTCTTTAGTTTCGAATTAAGAAAAGTCTCTTCGAAAAAAGAAAAAAACGCTGATTGATTTCGTTTTTTTTCTGCCAGCGTTTTTTATGAGAAAGATATGGAGAAATAAGCGGGGTTACATCCTGCGCAATTCGATGATCACTATTACTTCGAAGTCATTTAAAATGCTAATTTCGTCGTTTTTGACGCAACAAAATTAGTTATTTTGTTGCGTCATCGGTTTTCTCCAGTATTTTTGACCACAATTCTTCAGAAGAACCCGCATTTACCAACCCGTTTTCAAATAAAGTGTTGATGAAGTCTCCTGCTACCCATTTTTTTTGGTCGTCGTTGGCGAATTTTTTGTAGATCGTGGTTAATATATCAACGGCCAATTGGTTTTCATTCTTTTGATCCCTTTTGTAAATATGTTTTTTCATTGCACTTTGAAGTTCTTCTTCATTAGAGATATCTCTGAGATCCGCTTCTTCAAAATCGATGACATCAATGAGCGATCTAATAAAAGTTGCTTTTGTTATTCTCTCGTTTTCCCTGGTGCGCTCCCTGCTCGCCATCACAATCGCTACCGCTTTTGATAATTTCTCTATCTGTTCAATTCTAATAGGAACGTTGAGTTGAACTGTTTTCCCTTCCATGATAACCACTCCTTAGCTAATATGTTCGATAATATCATAATATTGATTAGAATACAAATCTATAAATATAAGAAGCATCTATAAATAATAATATAAATTATGTACTATTAAGTATCGCTATATAAAAGGAAATTATATACATATAATCTGTATATTTCCTATATTATATATCTATATATATAAGAATGAAGTCTCATGTTGAATCTCATTCTTACTCAATCAATTTCTCGCTTGGAAAAAGAAAAGCATATCGTCAGTGAAAAAACTTTCATTCCTTATCAGCAGAGAAGAAGAAAAGATAAGTTATTGCAAATTATCATATTTGCTTGTTATTCAAAGTTGACTAATCAATGCTCAATTTTGTTTAAATAAGTAAATCAGATATAATAGGTTG
>DAIMET010000024.1:0-18827 GCA_036725105.1 Calditrichota bacterium | reverse complement strand
AAAATTCTATAGGCTGACGAACAATGCCGTTGTCTTGCTTTTTGTACAAAATGGGATTGAACCATGTAAAAGGATTGATTGTAATGGGGGTTTGATGATCTTGATCAAGAAGGACTTGCGAATGGTAAGAAAGACGCTGCACTGGATCAAATAATGAAAAAATATGATCTTGGTACTGGTACAACTGGTAAAGGTGGCTTTCAGGATTTTGAGCAATGGCATATATGGTTTGATTGTTTGCAACAGCAATGTCATGAATGGGCAATTGCCCAGCGTATAAGGTGGTAAGCTCTTGCGTTTCTATATCATATTGCAGAAGATCGGTTTGAGGATCTTGATTGTGGGAAAAGCTACCTATACACAAAGAAGCTGTATCCATCCATTGCAGCTCATGGTAGGGTGCATCCAATGGTTGAATCATCTGCAGGATGTTGTTTTGGTAACTGCATATAGCAGAATCAGTTAAAACTATCATTTTGTTAGTATCAGTGATTACAAAATCATGGATTCTGTGGTCGACAGGAAAGCAGATTTCATGGGTATAGGAAAGAGTTTGTAGGTCGTAGCAATAAACACGGGCTGTGTTTCCACTTATACCGGATATGTCATGATATTCATTGGTGGCTAAAACGTAGAGAGTATTTTGATAAACACGAAGGCGGGTAGGGCGAAGGGTTTCAAATTGATCATGTAAGGAATCTTCATCTGGGAAGAAACTTGGAATTCTTTCTGCATGAATCATTTGCCATGCATTGTTTACTTCTTCTGCAAGTATCCAGTGATTATATCCAGAACAGGCATGGGTACTTGAAGCAAATATTGCTTTGTTTTCGTACCAAGTTATATCTTGAAACAAGGTTGGAGTTATTTCCGGAGAAGCTGTTGTCTGCGCCTGAGCACGATATGGTGTAGAAAAAAGCAAACTACTGATGCAAATAATGACCAATATTGATATTGTCTGTTTCATTGTAATAGTTTGTCTCATTGTTTATCTCCTATCCATCGGTTCTAACATAAACCTGTGTCTTTGCAAACGAATCGACTCTGAAAATCTGAAAAATGACTGAATAATAATGTTACATTCGTTGGCAGTCATTTCTAATACCGAATGTATAATATGCAACTGAAGATATCAAGCGAAAAAGGTTACAAAATATAATAGTAATGACAAAACGTTTTTTTAGCTTTCAAAATTTCGTGAAGAGAAAACGTTGTGAAATTTTACTTTTTGATCCATGATTGGATAGTTGAAGAATCAAAATATAATAGTACACGTATCAGCTTTTACTTGACAATGTATGTTTCTTATCACTGTTGAATTCATTTGACGGGGGCTGTAAATGAAAAAGTTTAATTGGAACCTTCGAGAGAAAGCACTGCGAAAAATTATTCGTATTGGTATATTTTTGGCGGCCTGGGGAGCTTTGTACCCAGTTGCACATTATCACAAATGGGTGGATATTCATTTGGAGTGGGTCAACGATACCTGGGTGATTGGATTGATTATTGGTGTATCTCTTATGCTTTCTCAATTAGTAGTGTTTCTGATACGGTCGCGCTGGAGAGTAAAAAGAGAGTTTCAAAAAGCCCCTAATATGCTGATTAAAATTAGTGATATCTTGATATACATTCTTGCTATTAAAATGATCCTACTGCAGCTTGATATGAACATTACTCCCATTCTAACTGCCTTTGGTGTAACCAGTTTAGCAGTTGGATTGGCAATGCAATCCTCTCTGTCTGATTTTTTTGCTGGTTTGCAGCTGATTAGCGACCCTATGTATCAGCTGGGGGATTTTATTGAAATCAATGAGTTTCAGGGGACTATCATTGATATTACGTGGCGAAGTACTCATTTGAAAACATTTAGCAATACATTGGTGATTGTACCAAATTCAATTGCTTTGAAAGGTATTGTAACCAACTATACGCGACCCGAAAAATCATACGGATTTATTTTCTCTGCGGGGATTTCTTACTACAGCACTCTTGAAGAAGCTGAAAAATCGATTTTAGAGATAGCTTCTGAAATGCAAAGCACTTTGCCGAAACCATACAATGAAAATGTTCCATTGGTACGGTTTAAAGCATTTAACGAATCCAATATTGATTTTATGATTAAACTTACTCTACCAACGTATTTTGATTCATTTCCCATTCGGCATGAATTAATCAAATCACTGAAAAAGAGATTTGATGTAGACAATATCGAAATATCCTTTCCGTGTACCAATGTATATTTGCGACAGAATTCCGACAAACCGGTTGATAAACCCAGCAAAAAAGAATGATGGTAGAGTAAGCAGTTTACTTGTAGTATTTGCTATAGCAGTAAAACATAAACTCGAAATACTGTGTTACGTAGCATGCATCAGATAGAAAGAGAAGTTTTTCACGTCCATCCGGAAGCCGTATTGTTTTACCGCCATACTGGTGTATAAGGGTGGGTTTGGCATAGAACGACTGATAATGCAATAGTGCAGAATAGAGAAGAGGTAGCTGCTCTTCCATTTCTTTCATGAGAAGTTGATCACTTTGGTGTCCTGACCAAACATCAAGGAAATGGTACCCTTTCATGGTGAGATGGTTGCCCTTTGCGTCAATATTACAGATTGTGTCCCATTTTTCAATGAATACTACCTTTTCACCGTGAAAGAGCTGTTTTTCGTACAAGTAAAATTTTCCAAATTGATTCTTGATTTGAAGTTGATCGTTACTAATATTCCCAAAAAGAAGACGATCAACACCAGTGTTTGTATCAGATTGTATCCAGAATCGAGAGGGATTCTGTAGACTCACCATGGCATCAGAAGTAACTCCACCTCTGGCAGGACGGTAGTATGTGAAAGAGTCGATACATTCGAACAGTGAATTAAAAAGGAAAATGTGCGTGTAATAGTTCCTTGAAGAGGCTCGAACAACAATGTAGTCTTTTCCTTCTGCTTGGACAGGGAACAGGGAATCTATATTGTAGAGGATTTCGTAATCACTATTGTTTTCTTCGTCATCAGGTAAGGTTTTTAGCTGAAATGGTCTTTGATGGGGGGCTTTATCTCCTTGCCAGATTGTACAGATGGATCCTTCAAAGGGATCGCGCCCAGTGTCAAGAAGTTTCAGAAACGCTTTAACATATTCATTGCGTTTTTGCAGATAGTTCAATTCTTCTTCTGTTACTCGGTCTGTAGTGGGTTCAAAATAAGAGGGGAGTATTTTCACTAACGGAAACTTCACGGAAGTGTTTTTTTGGGTTGTGAAGAGGTTCTTTTTTGTGTGATCTTCCAAAAACTGAAAAGTTTCTATGGAGGATCCGCGAGGTTGTATGTACATATTGGAAGGCAAATTTCTTTTCATGGGTTGAAGAGAAAACTGGATAGGCTTGGATTGATAGACGAATGAGTAAGTGATTTGAGATAGGGTGCCTTCATTGTCGGCAGATTCATGCTGAAAAAAGATGTGATTATCGACTTCCAATAGTTCTGGATCAAGTGTTTTCTTTTCATGAAAAACAGGAATGGGAATGAAGCAATCTTCTTCTATAGAGTAGTCCCATATTGCGATGGTTGCTTCTTGTGTTTCAGGAGAATAGTACAGTGTGATGACTTCATCAAGCCCATCTTGATCAAGGTCTTTGATTTTTGACTGCCAAAAGGGAAGAGTTGGGGAGTTTTTCATAGCATGAAAATCAAGAGAGCCAACGGTAGAGGGGGCTTGACCATAATGGAAACCAGGCACAGAAAAGCTATCCTTCTCTTCAATCACTCCGATTTTAGAATGACTTCCATCGCCGGTAATAAACAACGTTTGTATTTCTGTTTCTTGGGTAAAATGCCCATGCAACACTTGCTGAATATAGTACATATCTAAAACTTCCCAGCTTTTTGGTATTGGGTCATATCCACTCCAGCGCGGGTATCGGTCTACATTTTCTTTGTATGCTGCCAAGTGGAAGGGATGATAATCAGGACAAGCCATTGGTTTAAAATCCTTAAAGGAACAGCTATAGTAGAGACCATCCAGTTCAAAGAAAAGAAGGCCCCATTCAATATGAACATTTTCATGAAACCCTTTTTGAATTTTGCGTAGATATCCTGTATCAATGTTGTAGGCTAGAAGGTGAAAATCGCTATTATCTGTGCTGGTACATGCCTGGAAAATGAAATAGTTATTGTAGAACAAAATGTTTGTGCAAAGGGGTTTTACTTCTAAAAGCTGATGACTGGTTTGAGGCAAAATTGGGTTGGCAAGGCTTAGTACAAAGATGTTGGTTTTATTTTGCAGCAGAGCAAACAAATTTTTTTGATGCGGTATGATCGGATCAATAAACTGTCCCCATCCACTTCCCCATCCAGGATTTTCCAAATGAATGTTATAGAGGTTTATGTTAAGTGGTTTTCCAGGTGTTAAAGAAAACTGCATAATGGATCGATCGTCATTTGCATCCTTTGCATGTGCTACGAAGACATTTTCCCCTAAAGAGTATAATTCTTCAACTTGGTATTGGTCCGTGGGATATAGCCATAAAGGAGTTCCAGACATCATGTCGATGAGATGGAAACCTTCTTGACTAAAGGAGAAAAGATGAGACTCAGAGACAAAGATACCTTTAAGGGGTGCAATGTATTGGTCTGGGTCATTGATATCCCTTGGCTGAATGAGACACTGTGCGTACTCTCCCAAATCCTTTGTCCAGACAAGTTCCTTACTGGGAATATGCATACAGGTAATAGTTGAACCATAGGATTGGAAAAGAATATATTTCCCATGAATAGATATATTGATTGGATTGGGGAAGGAAAGCAAAATTTCTTCTTTTAATTCTCCGTCATTCATACCAAGGATGCTAAGGATTGAATTTCTTTTGAAGTAAGCTTGTCCAACATCGTCAAAACCACAGAAATATACTTCTTGGCTGGGAAAAGTGAATGACCACAGTTCTTCTCCGGATTCCCCTTGTATGGCAGAATAGGTTGTACCACTTTGACTTCTTTCACAAGCCAAAAACGTTTTTTTGAATAATCCAACAACTTTGTAGTACTCCTCCCAAGCGATTTTTCCTTTTTCCAAGTCATAACACACTAGAAGCGGAGTATCGTAGTGTTGGTCAACAGCAGTGGTGAGATACTGATTATGCAGAACCATTTTGGTTATATCAAAACCGTAAAACTGTGGAAACTCCATGGGAGAGAGATCTTTCTTTTGAGTCATATCAAAACGGGCACATGAAGATATCATTTTATCGAGATCTTCGCTGTAGTGTTCTACAAAGTATCGAATTTCATCTTGATAGATAAAGGAAGGATATCGTTTGAATTTCCAAACATCTGGACTTTGCTTGTAGGAGTGTTGGGCTACAGAATCATATTGCATGGGGGAATACTGTATTTTACCAAGATTTTCACGGGCAAATGTGTAGTAATAAAAGTACCATCCCACAATGGAATCCATGTAGTAAGATTCGGGATAATCTGTAAGGATTAGAATGTTGGGTAAAACAACAAAACCCTTATCAGGGCATTCTTGTAGAAGATCTAGAACGTGGTAGAGCGTTTCATTCTGATTACCCGTTTGGATATCAATCCAGAATGCTTGAAAAAGGATAGAGCTATTTGGTCTTTGAAATGGATATTGGAAAGTGATCATTCCATCGTGAAGGTATGCATCGCTAAGAATGGAAGCATTCGATTCTGTAGAAATGTATTCTTGTTGCCACAAGACATTACTGGAGTCATCCAGACACTGCACACGTAAGGTAGAGCCTTGATTGGGGTTGGAAATAGAACTACATAGGAGTCGTTTTGATGAAGCATGGAATACTTTCCAGCCTAATCCATTGATTTCTTCTGTGGTGGAAGGCTGATATGAAGTTAACTCAGCAGATTTCCATATTGGGGAAGAATATTCAGTTGAATTGGACATCGATATATTTTCTTCACTGCTGGTTATAGGGGGGATGGTAAATGTCAAAAAATGTACGGTTCCATCTTGTAATAAAAGAGACAAGGAAAGGGTAGAATATTCCTGTACTGAAGTATTATTCTTGAATTCAGAGCTAATTCGCAATATATTTTTTGGAAGCTCAAATTGCTTTATCGACTCACCACTGCCGATCGACAAAAAACGAAGTTTCCACTGATCCATTTGGTTTTCAATAAGGGCTATATAATCGGTGCATACAATGGCTTTGTATTGAAGAAGTGAATCAGCAATGGCATACTCCCATAACACTTTTGAAGTTGGCTTTGATATACATTTTAACGACATGTACGGGTCTTCAATGATATAGGTTTGTTGAGATGAACCTATACAGAATTGGTTTGGGCCAGTGAAAGAGTAAGATCGAAACTGCTGGATAACTTTTGTTTCCAGTTCTAGTTCTTGTACACAATCTTCAAAATTTAAAACTACCTCTGTGCCGCAATAGATAAAGGGAAGATGCGGGTTCCATTTCGTTTCGAATTGCCCAGTGTATAGAATATCGCCCGTAGGAACATCGATCCATAGAAATTCACACGGAATGTCCGTTCCTCTTGCAACGAAAAGATGGTTATCAAATACTTCTGCTTTTACAAGCGTGTGGTAGGAAAATGGATCAATGGGGATGCTTGGATCTGTAAAATCGTCAAGATCCGATACTTCCCAAAGCCAATTATAATGTAGGGGCTGTTTTGTTTCTACGCCTTGACTTGAAATGGGATGCATTTGCATGGAAACAAGACTAATCACCAATACGCAACACAAAACAAGGATTGCCTTTTGCTTTACTCTGTTCATTAAAAACCTCCATTTAGAACCATAACAATTGTTATGCTATCAGAAAATAGAGAGAATCCAATGAATAAAAGTTAATTTTTTGTCATACATTATTGGCAGACATACTGAATATTCTGCCTTATGGGTTCTAAGGATTGTCTCCAAAATGCAGGTTGACTGACATCAATCCCAACAGTAGAAGCAATTTCCTCCACAGTACCTTTTCCGCAATTTTGCAACAGTGTTTTATATCGTGGAACAAAGCCTCTTCCATGCTTCTTGTATTCTACAAAAAGACTTTTTCCAAACAATTCCCCAAAGGTATAGGGTACATTGTAGAAATGTCGACTGGGCATATAATAATGCGGTTTGTTAATCCACATGTAAGGGTGCAAATGAGAATGATCTAGTCCATTACGATAGGCTTTTATTTGAGCATTTTTCATTAGTTCACATAACTGATCTACACCTAGATACTTTGTTTCTCGGGCTTTAAAGACTTCGGATTCAAATTGATATCGAGAGTAAATGTCTACGATAACTTGCATGGATCTGGTGAGATCTTTCATCAGAAAGCCTCTTTTTTCTTCTTCATTGGCATTTCGTAATAAGAAATCCTTTGCAATCATCTCGTTAAAAATGGAGGCAGTTTCTGCCAAAGGCATGGGGGCATTATGCAGGAGTGTGCTTTCTTTGAACATTTGCTGGTTATGAAATGCATGTCCAAGCTCATGGGCCAATGTAAACACATTGTCAATACTCCCGGTGAAGTTCAGCAGAATACGGCTTTGCCCAATTGTTGCGCAGGAAGAGCAGAAAGCACCATTGCGTTTTCCTTTTTTTGGATCTACGTCAATCCATCCATGTAAAAAGGCTTGAGAACCCATTTGTTCCAATTCAACATCAAAGGAAGCAAAAATCTGTAGAACAAGATCAGCTGCTTCTTCATAGGTATAAGTTTTTGAAGATTGCTGATAAATAGGCGCTTGAAGGTCATAGAAAGGAAGGCCTGCGGTATAACCCAATTTTTGAGCTTTGTATTGATTGAATTTTTCAAATGCAGGAAGAAATTCTTCAACCGCCTGTAGCATTGCATCTAGAGTAGACTGGTTCATACGATGGGAATGTAGAGCATTTTCAAGAGGAGATGTGTATCCTCTTTTTTTGGAAAGTTCGATAAACTCTCCTTTGATTGCATTTAATGAAGCAGCGCAAGATTGATCAATATGTTTGTAAGCAGACATTTCAAGCTCGAAACCATTTTTACGTTCTTCTGGATCTTTGCTAAATGCCATATTGAGTATTCTCGATAAGGGGATTTCTTCTTTTTGCCCGTTTGCATCCTGCTTTGTGACGGTGCAGGTAGCGATCAAATCACCCTGAAGTCTAGACCATGCAGTGCTGCCCGTAGTTCGCAGCTGCGAAAGGAGTATTTCTTCTGGTTCACTCATTAAGTATTTTTCTTCTTTTTGCATTCGCGAGAAATAAAACTGGAAAGAACTTAACTCAGGATCTGTGGACAGCTTATCAGATAAATGATCTACTTCACCGATCCATTTTTTCATTTTTGTGGAGCTTGCAGTGAGTGCGTTTAATCTTTTATGAAGAGCTTCCATGTAGTTTTTCGCTTGAGAATTGGTTGTGTCTACGGCAAGTGTAAGATGGATCATGCTGGCTAGTTTGTAAATGCTCAATTCAAGCTGCTCAGTGCGATGGATGTATTCTTTCAGAAATTCTATTTCGTGATCATGAGTTCTACATTGGTGTAGTAACCAATTTGAATACTGGTCTATTTTGATGGGAAGGGCGTTCCAATCTTGATGAAATGAGGAAGAATAAAAAGAAGGATACAGGGCTGTTAAATCCCAATTACGGTTCATGAAAAGCTCCTTTCAAAATACAATCTTTAGGGTTCTTTTACTATTGTGTCCAGACGAACACTGGTGGTATTTTCTCTGTTCATAGGAGAAAAATAAGCTTGTTTCGATATAACGGTGAAATAAAATCTGTCTCCTACAGAAGCGATGGAGGGGATCATAAAATCTTCATCGTATTCAAGCACATATTCAGTACATTGTAAGCTTTTTTCTGTGGCTTTGCAGGAAACAATCCAGCCTTTTTGAGTTGAATCTTTGCCACTAACAAATAGTTGCCATTCCAGTGGATTACTTCGGAGAAAACGCAACCCAGGATCACTGAATACTACTCCTTCAATGGGGATGTATACCGGATTCTGTATTTTTATGGAGTTGGTCTTTCGATTCCAGATTGGAGTTCGAACAGCGTGGTCTTTAAGATGTTTTGGTACGATGCAAATTTGAGCCCCATCGGGGTGGTATAATATGCGCACTGCAGATGCTAAAAAAACATCAGATTCGACATACAATGGTGAGGTGGGATTGAAAAGGTCTACTACCATAAGTTTTGCAGTATTCGCTTCTGCTTCCTCCAAAGGGGGGGCATCGGGGTATTGAAGAGAGTTTTCGTATGCAATAAGAGAGGTGTAGTCCAATAAAACAAAAACATTTGCCTCATAGTGCGCATCAGCAAGAAACCACTGTGCATTAAATTCTGATGGGATAATGATTTCTTTTGGATTCATTATATTGTTATCAGCAAGAGGGAAAAAAAGGTATCGATATGGCTGGTTTGAGTAATTGCTGACAATTAGAAGGTACCCACTTGAAAACTTGTAAAATTGGGAAAAAGTATATGCATTGGGTTTGTTTGGATGAAAAGAGATGGAAGAAAAAGGATTCTGTATTTTGTGGTGTAGTAAGTTGTCCGGGTTTTCAGCATCGATAATGGTAAATTCATCTTCGGTTTCTAAAAAACATAGGCACTTTCGTTGCAGGTCAGCAGTAAAAAAACCAGGTAGAAGTGAAAAACGGTCTTGTCTTTGGCCTTCGGTTTCTATCCATATTGTTTCTTTTTGATCTTTCAGTGATTGAATAGTTTTCCACCAAGTACTAGTATTGTTGCTCCAAAGTGGGGCACTCCACGTATTGATTTTATTGGAATGAGAATTGATTTCTGTGAACACTCCTCCATCGATAGCACCTACTTGATGTAGAAAAGTATCAGTAGAAATATCTTGCTTATTTTTATTGGTTGTTAAGTGGACG
Source organism: Calditrichota bacterium (assembly GCA_036725105.1). Classification (GTDB taxonomy): domain Bacteria; phylum Caldisericota; class Caldisericia; order UBA6126; family UBA6126; genus JAGLCW01. The sequence goes on along the minus strand of DAIMET010000024.1, from coordinate 8,952 downwards.
TATAGGGTATTTTCTTGCGTGTTGAGAAAATCAATCTGGTCGGCTTCTATGATTTGATTTTTTGATGAAACATCGATGGTTACGTGGGAAGCAACGCGAGTGGGGGAAGAAGATGCAGGTGTGGATGTAGTACACCCAACCAAGAAGGAAACAATAAAATATAGCCATATGGATGAAAAAAGTTTTTTTGTCTCCATCCTAACCTCCAAGAGTAGCATATGTCACCTAATTATACATTGGAATGCTCTATAACAAAAGGAAACTCTGAAGAAAAAGAAGGTTTTTCATTTGGTATATGCAGGATTCTCGTATAATATTTGTATTGAACAACCATAACACTTTCAAGGAGGACTTCATGGAACTGTGGGGTATGCCGATATCAACCTCTTTAGCGTTTTATGTGTTAGCAGGCACATTTATTTTAGCTTTTTTATGGACTATTCTGGGAAACAAAAATGGAGGTAAACATGAATAATGCCTGGATACATGTTATTTTCCTTGCTTTGTATTTCATCGGACTTGTATTGATTGGAATTTATACAGGTAGGAAAACAAAAACAGCTGAGGACTATCATTTGGGTGGAAGAAGTATTGGTGCACTCGTTAGTTCCTTATCTTTTGTAGCTGCTTATTTTAGTTCGGTTGTCATTATTGGTGGAGGTGGATTCGGTTATAAATATGGTTTATCCACCATCTGGATTGGCGTTGTAAATGTATTGGTGGGTTGTTTTTTAGCATGGGCTATTTTAGGGAGAAGAACCCGACGACTAACTGAAAAATTGAAAGCTATTTCTTTGCCTGATTTTTTCAAGAAGAGATACCAACTGCCTTTCATGAAATCTTTTTCTTCTATTGTTATTGTACTATTCCTCATCATCTACAATGTGAGTATTCTGAAAGGATTAGGAAATACATTTGAAGTCATATTGGGCATTGACTATACCATCGGATTGTTAATATCCGGTTTCATTGTATTGGTATACGTGATGTTTGGGGGCTACCTGGCTGTTGTTTGGACTGGGTTTATCCAAGCCATACTCATGGGTGCAGGATTACTATATGTGTTTTTTGTTGCCATGCAAAAAATGGGTGGAATAACCGAAGGAGTAGCTCGTTTACAAGCTATCCAGACTGGATTTGTTGAAACCCCGGGCATTTGGGGATTTTCTGGACTCATCTCCTATGTGTTAATTGTAAGTTTGGGAGTATGGGGTATGCCTCAAATGATTGCTCGTTTTTATTCCGTGAAAGATGACACTGCCATTCGAAGAGGAGTGCTTATTGCAACTATTGGAGGTTCCTTGGCGATCATTCCTTATCTTTTGGGAGCATTAACAAGGACGATTTATCCTTCTATCGCAGATGTCGATCTAGCCTTGCCTACACTAGTGAACGGTATCATGCCCGTTTTTGGTGTTTCTTTGTTCTTTATTGGAGTTGTTGCAGCTGGTATGTCTACATTTTCTTCAATTTTGATAATTTCCTCAACATCTATGATTAAAGACCTATGGAAAGATAGTTTTAACAAGGATCTTTCCGATAAACAAGAAATGGTGTATAGCCGGATCATCAATGTTTTGATTGGCGTTGTCTCCATCATTATTGCATGGAATCCTCCCGGGCTGGTATTAACCCTCACTGCTTTTTCGTGGGCTATTATTGCTTCTACTTGTTTAGTTCCTTATGTATTTGGGCTGTATTGGTCAAAAGCTTCACAAAAAGGTGCATTATTATCGATGGTAGGAGGCTTTTTGGTTGCTCTTCTGTGGATGATCGTAAAACCACTTCCTATTCATGGGTTTATCCCTGGTGTTCTTGCATCATTTTTACTTTACTTTTTAGGAAGCTGGATATTCCCTCTAAAAGGAAAATTAATCGATCTTTCCTAATTTGATGATTCTAGCTCTTTCATAGCTGCCTCGCAGAAGCAGCTATGAAAGAGCACTTTATAGTTTTTTGGGTTCATTGCTTGTTACCATTTTGTCATCAATTCTTAATTTGTTCCCTATACTATACATATGGAAACAAATTTTGCCGACCATGTTTATTATTTTGCGTCTATACGATCCACTAACACGTATATTCATGAAAATATGGATATATTGCCAGATAAAAGCATTATCATTGCGGATCAGCAGTTTTGTGGAAAAGGTAGATATGGTCGAGAATGGGTTTCTTCAAATCCTGAAAATGCATATATATCGTTTTTTCTAAAGGAAAATCTTTCACTTCAATCCAATATTTCCTCTTTAACACAATTTACTTCTATTGTTGTTGCACAATGTCTTGAGCTCTACCTTCCCGCAACACAAAAATGCTCCATTAAATGGCCCAACGATGTTATGTTCCAAAATAAAAAAATAGCAGGAGTTTTAGCAGAAAGTAAATGGACCGGAGAATGTTTAAAAGGAGTAGCTGTTGGAATAGGGGTTAATCTAAACATGACTCGTAAAGAAGTTGCCTCAATTGACCAACCTGCTACTTCTTTAAATCTTATTGTCAGACACTCTATAGACAAATATCAATATATCAAAGAACTAGTTTTTCGATTTTTAGAATCATATAATACCTTTCTTTGCACAGGTATGGATTTTTTTCAGAATGAATTGCAACAAAGGCTAGTACAAGTTCCCTTAGAGGGTACTTCTAGCAAAGGAGTGAGAGTATGATTTACGAAGGCGTATCGATTCTATTGTCAGGAATGGGAACCGTTTTCCTGTTTTTGATTCTTTTGATCGCCACCGTAATGGGCATGTCCGCAGTTACTATAAAAGCTGAAAGACGGTCCAAGAAAGAATTGACTTCATCTTTGCATCATAGCTATATAGCTGCATTAACAGCTATTGCATTTCAGCAGAGAGAAAAAGAAGGTGAAGCATGAGTTTGAAACGTATAGAAGTTATGGATACCTCTTTTCGAGATGGTTTTCAGTCGGTGTATGGAGCGCGCGTTCTCACCGATGATTTTTTGCCTGCATTAGAAGCAGCCGTTGAGGCTGGTATCACTCATTTTGAAGTCGGCGGAGGCGCTCGCTTTCAAAGTTTATTTTTCTATTGTAATGAAAATGCTTTCACAATGATGGATCGAGTGCGATCACTTGTAGGACCTGAAATCAACTTGCAGTCTCTTGCTAGAGGTGTGAATGTTGTGGGACTTGAATCTCAACCAAGAGATATCATTCAATTACATGCTCGAATGTTTAAAAAACATGGAATGACAACAATTCGTAACTTTGATGCACTGAATGATCCAAACAATATCAAATATTCAGCACAATGTATTCATGAAAATGGCTTAAAACATGAAGTTGTTATCAGTCTTATGGATTTACCACCAGGATGCGAAGGCGCTCATGATGTTGCATTTTACAAAAAAACATTGGAAGCCATTCTTGCAGAAAGTATTCCATTTGACAGTTTGTGTCTTAAAGATGCTTCTGGCACCACTCACCCAAATAAAGTAAAAGAAACTGTGAAAATGGCAAAGGAAATCTTGTCCAAAGATATACCCGTCCGTTATCATACACATGAAACTGCAGGGGTTTCGATTGCTTGTTATTTGGCAGCACTAGAAGGTGGAGCAGATGCTATTGACTTGGCTCGAAAACCTGTTTCTGGTGGAACTGCTCAACCTGACTTTCTCACCATGATTCATGCCTTGAAACACACGCAGTGGGATTTAGGTTTGGATGAGAAAAAAATACTTCGTTCCGAAGAGGTTTTTCAGGAGTGTATGAAGGATTATTTCCTTCCTCCCGAAGCTTTAGAAGTTCAGCCTATTATTATATTTTCTGCATTACCCGGAGGAGCCCTTACCGCAAATACCCAAATGATGAGAGACAATGGAACTTTAGATCGCTTTCCACAAGTTATTGCTGCAATGGAAGACGTTATCCGCAAAGGTGGTTTTGGAACATCTGTAACTCCTGTGTCTCAATTCTATTTCCAGCAGGCCTTTAATAATATCATATTCGGTCCTTGGGAGAGAATATCTGAGGGATATGGGAAAATGGTTCTTGGATATTATGGAAAAACTCCTGTAAAACCCGATGAAAAAATAATTGAATTGGCTTCTCAACAGCTAGGTCTTGCTCCTACTACAAAGCTCGTTATTGATATGCAAGATGAAGACTTCACAAAAGGAATTCAAGCTGCAAAAGAAACGTTGAAAAAACATAATTTAGAAGAAACAGATGAAAATATTTTTATCGTTGCTTCGTGTAAGGAAAAGGGAATACAGTTCTTATTGGGTAACGGAAAAGTTATGGTACGTAAGAATATTCCTAAAGAATTGAATGAAACAAAAAAATCTTCATCCTACAACATTGAGCTGGAAGGTGTTTCCTACAATGTTTCTCTTACAGACAGTGAAGTAACTGTAAATGGAAAAACCTATCCAATTACTGTTCAACCTACTGGTAGTGCCCAAGAGAAAGATATTGCTCCATCCTCAACTACTATTCAATCTGTTCAAGCACCCATGGCTGGGCAAGTGCTAAAAATCCTGAAAAGAAATGGCGACATGGTTAGAGAAGGCGATGTGGTCTTTATGTTGGAAGCCATGAAAATGGAGATTGAAGTAAAAACCCCTTATACTGGAAAAATACTTGCGATTCTTACACAGGTAGGGGACTCTGTGTATGCTGATCAAAAGCTGATGGAAATCCAGTGACATTGAAGAAAGGGGAGTGACTGATTTGAATATGCTACAACACCTAGTACAGTCCACCGGCATATATGGGATCAGCTGGGGACAAATTTGTATGATCATCGTTGGGTTAGTTCTAATATGGTTAGCAATTAAGAAACAATTTGAACCATTATTACTCATCCCTATTGGTTTTGGAGGCATTTTGGCCAATGTTCCTTTGGCTGGAATAGCTGGTCCTGACGGTTTTTTAGGGATGATCTATACCTTCGGTATTGAAACTGGAGTTTTCCCTTTGATTATTTTTATGGGCGTAGGTGCTCTGACCGATTTTGGTCCCTTGATCGCAAATCCAAAAATGCTTATACTGGGCGCTGCTGCTCAATTTGGTATCTTTTTTACTTTTATTGGATCACTCATGCTAGCAGAATATGCAGGATTTTCTTTTGGCTTGAAAGAAGCAGCTTCCATTGGAATCATTGGAGGGGCAGATGGGCCAACGGCAATATTCGTAACCTCGAAATTAGCACCTGAATTGTTAGGAGCAATTGCTGTTGCAGCATATTCGTATATGGCTCTTGTTCCTGTGATTCAACCGCCTATCATGAAACTGTTTACCACAAAAGATGAACGAAAAATTGAAATGAAACAGCTTCGTTCTGTTTCCAAAACTGAAAAGATCTTATTTCCTATTCTACTCCTTTTGTTATGCATTCTCTTATTACCATCGGCTACACCCTTGATTGGAGCTCTTGTATTTGGAAATCTTGTTCGTGAATGTGGAGTAGTTGAGAGACTTTCTAAGACATTGCAAAATGACTTAACCAACATTGTTACCATTTTTTTGGGTTTGGCTGTTGGATCTAAGCTTGGTGCAGAAAAGTTTTTACGATTAGAAACTTTGGGCATCTTAGTACTGGGATTGATTGCTTTTGCCGTAGGAACAGCATCAGGTATTTTGTTTGCCAAAATCATGAACCTGTTTTCATCTAAGAAGATCAATCCACTGATTGGAGCAGCAGGAGTATCTGCTGTACCTATGGCAGCAAGAGTAGCCAATAAAGAAGGGCAAAAATACAATCCGCACAACTATTTACTCATGCACGCCATGGGACCAAATGTAGCAGGGGTTATAGGTTCTGCTGTGGCAGCAGGAGTATTCTTAGCGATCCTGTTGTAAGTGCGGTGATCTCTACGGCTGATTGGTTAGTTGAATGGTTTGGTTTGATGCTTCCCACAATACTGTGAAACCAAAGTTTTCATACAAAAAACGAAAAGGTATGAAACTTCCTCGAATCGTTATCTGAGGCGGGGCATCGAGAATATACTTTTCTTCTCCTACATAGGCTTCGCTACTGTTCATGAACATTGATATACTATTTTCATTCAACCGGAAAGTAACGGCCTTTGATGCTGCATTATATTCAACATAACACCTTATTGTTTCTGCAAAATCCATCAGTCCAATCATAGTTCGGTTGTTGTGCAAAAACAAAAGGTGTTTTAATTCTTTTTCTGTGCGGTCTATTTGTATAACATCGGAATTCAACCGAAACTCCATTTCTACAACCTGAAAATAAGAGTATTCTATATCCTGGGCAGATTGATCAGGAAAGAGAAGTGTGTATTGAAAATGATTTGCACCTACTTCAATATCTGGTTTGAATAGAAGAATTCCCTGATTAGTAATAGCAATAGGAGTGTCTTTGTTCTTTTTTAGTAATTTTGTTCCCGGAACCGTTTGTATGGCAAACCAGGGTTGCCCAGATGCGATGGTTTCTTCTTCTTTTGGATATATCCTTTGAAACCACCCTGGTTTTTTCGATGGGAGAATAGGAACCTGAACCGAAGTAGTTGCATTCAGGATACTAATCTCTAAGGTAGCATCTTGATTGCAGGCTATCATTTCACCCTCCAATACAACAGGATAATACTGGAAAGGGAGGAGTGTAATCGTATTGTCTGAAGAAGTATTCGATGAAACATGGAAGTCTTTACTCATTGTGCAATTGAGCGCTTTAACTTGAATCCCATATTCCACAGGATAGGGATTTGGATTTTGTACAACAAAAGAGTACTCTACCGGACCTTCATGTTCATACAGTTGTTTTTGTTGTAGATGAAGGCGAGGAGCAATAGAGTTTGTATTGTCAGGGCTTTCACCTATCAGGACTGTACGTGATTGGAGGATTTCATTTGTTTCTTTGTTTTGTAGATAGAAAAGCATGTAACATTGGTTAATATCAACGTAATCTGGAACTTGTATACGTGTTGAAGAATCCCAGAAAGGGGAATAACGCGGAGAATCTTCATCGATTTCTTTTTGTGTTTCGATATAGTGCCGAAACACATGATTGTAGGTGATTTCGACATCGACTATTTCTCCATCTTCATTTTTCGCTTTTTTTGTTTTTACTACATTGTTTTCCACTACTATTTGGACAAGGACTAGATCTTTCCAGTTACACTCATGGTCTGCTTTTTGTATGCGAGTATAGAGTTCAATTTCTTTGTTAGAGGAGTTGTTTTCTGTGACAGTGGGATTCGATAATGCCCAACCCGTCAATGAAAACTGGGAAGGGATATGCTCTAATCCTTGAAGAATTGGAAGGTATCTGTAAGTTAATGTGGCTGTTTCGCTTTTTACTCCTCCTACCTCTTTGACGGTGCCATTGAAAACCATGGTGGGAGTGCCAGAAACTCCATATTGATGCTTTTTTTCATCGCCTTGGGAGGTGCATAATTCGGTAACATTCACACAATCCAAAAAATAGTTTACAAAATTGAGTTCTTTGGTTGAGTAGATTTCTAGAAGTTCGTCAATAGATCGTTCAGCGGAAGGACACACCATGCACCACGGAGCTGTAAATAGTTCTCCAATTTGTGTTTTTGAAATGCTTCCGAGTGTCTTGTGGTAGCGAATGTTAAAAGTGAACTGCTTCATCAACCTGTATTTGTTTGATATGATTTGCATTACGACTGGATATATGCCTGGTTCTGCATTGGGCAAGATATCCAACGGAATTGAGATGATTTCATATAAATCCTCGGTGATTTCCTCTTCTGTAGTTTGAGGTTGCAGTATCTCTTTTCCCACGGAAGGAAGAAATTTGATTTGAATTGTGTCTATGAAATCTTTTGTCTTTTGAATATGGAATCGAAGGCGTTGTTTGGAAGAGTCTACAGAGGCATCATATACAGGCGAAACTACTATGTTCGGTTTTGAATTTTGAAAGTGGCCTTCTACTGGAATTTTCTGTACAGAAAGATTGCTGGTTTGGATCTCAATAAACTCAGAAACATCGTATGGATTTTCAAATTGACTTGGATCAATTTCAACCCTGAAAGAGGTTTGATGCGATTTGAACGAAGAAGGGACTACTCGAATTCCTGGATGACTAGCTTTTATGGTGCCAGAGATGGGGAAGCCCGAGTTGCTCCATAAATAAAGATACTGATGAGCGATTGAAGTAGTAGCAGCTTCTTCAAATTGGACTTCTTTTGTGGATAATGTGTATTGGTTGTCTTCATCTGGCTTGATATGGAAGACCTTATATGAACCAGATTCGGCTGAAGCTGCAAATATCGCTTGATTCATAAGATAAAAGTCACTACTGTCATGAAGCGAAAAGGATTCAATATTATTCCATGTTTCTTTGTTGGAATGAAACATGCTGAAGCTTCTTAGGAAGGAATCGTACACCAGAATATTACCATTTTCGGAAAACCACTGGATGGAAAGGAAATTTCCATTCTCCTGACCAAAAGAGCTTAGAGGAGAATCCCATTTTGCAGCTGAAGCATTCCACCGATATATTCTTGATTGGTTTACTACGCAATGTAGCTGTGATGAAAAACTTACATTGGTGATGACCGCATTTTTTTCATATTGTGGTAAAGAGTATCGAGACACAATACTCCCTTTTTTGGTAGAAGCATATATGTTGGCATTGTCTGCAATGTAGAGTAAGTCTTGATGAAGATCAAATGAGCTTGGGGAAACCAGGATGTCGGATAAATTTGGGAGAATATTCTGGTATGTACCATCTGTAGAATATATAACAATGGAGTTGATTCCCCGATCCAAAATATAGATCCATTGGTTGTCACAATCTACATCAAGTATATTTTGAAGAGGAGCGTGTAAAGGTGAATCGAGGGAAAATGTCCGAATCACTTTTTTGTCATGGTTCCATACTTTTATTTCAGATGTTGACGAGTGCAAAGTGATTACGTTTGATTCGTTGGCACAAATGTAAACTGAGGGAGAATCAGTACTAGCATCGCCTGAAACAATTTCAAAAG
>DAIMET010000023.1:0-20762 GCA_036725105.1 Calditrichota bacterium | reverse complement strand
AGGACAATTCTCAGAACTTCCGGAAGAAGAATGTGTTCTCGTTCTAGGATGCGTAGTGATAATGATTCTTCAGAATCGTCATTGAATACAGGGATAATTTCTTGTGCGAAAATTGGTCCTGCATCTACATTGTCGGTAACTAAATGAACCGTACAACCAGCAAATTTAACACCATACTCCAATGCTCTCTTTTGTGCATTTAATCCTGGAAAAGAGGGTAATAATGCTGGATGAATATTAAGAATAGGACCTTCAAAATGACGAATAAAATGGGAAGATAATATTCTCATAAAACCTGCCAACACGATGATATCAATGGCGTGTTTCTGGACAACTTCCAATAGCTTGTCCTCATACAATTGTCGGGAGGTAAAGCAGCGGTGATCCACAATGTATGTTTGAATACCATGTTCTTTGGCAACTTGCAGTCCTTTTGCATCTTTTCGGTTTGCCAAAACGAATGGAATATTACAATCTAAAAAACTCATGTCGCGTTTTTTAAGGATTGCTTCTAAATTGCTTCCTTTTCCAGAAATAAAAATTGCAACATTCTTTTTTGTCATATTCACCTCATTGGAAGTATTGTGCAAATGATTTTTGGTGGATTTGTCTGATTGTATCAATAGAAAGTTCAACTACATCTTCGATTCTAAACATGTTTTTAACTGTTTTTCCTAATATATCTAGTGGAGCAACTCCAAATAGCTGTTTCTGGATTGTATTTAACTCCTGCTCAGGAAAGGTGATTAAAAAACGGCTATTGGATTCACTTAACAGAAAAGAAGCTGGGGTAAATTCTTCAAACATCCTATTGATATGAAGCCCGATATTGTGAGTAAGCATAGATTTCACCATAGCAATCCAAATACCGCCTCGATCAATACTAATACAACTTGAAATGGTAGATTGTAAAATCAGATTTCGAACAACATCTTGTGTTCTTTTTTCAAGCAATATGTCAATTCTTGGGATTGATCCAGTTTGTAGATATTCTTTTTTTGTTTTACCAACAACAGCGCAAATTAAGTCTTCTTTTGGAAAGGAAATGGATGGTTTTACAGACAGTTTCCCAGTGCCTACCATACCAATGACTGGAGTTGGATAAATTCGTTGTTTTTCACCTTCATTGTAAAAACTAACATTTCCAGATACAACGGGGCATTTTAAAACGGATAATGCGTCATTCATTCCCTTTATGCATTCTGAAAACTCCCACATTGTATGTTCTTGTGTAGGATCACCGAAATTCAGACAATTTGTAATTGCGCAAGGAGTTAGTCCTAATGAAGTAATACGTCTTGCTGCAATAGAACAAACTGTTTTTGCGCCTTCATACGGATCGATGGAACACATATCTCCTCTACTTAAAAGTGTCATACCCACAAAATGATCTGTTCCATGAATATAGATACAGCTGGGCCCTAAGCCTGGTTTTTCAACTGTACCGGCGTAAAGAGTGGAATCATATTGGTCATGAATCCAGTGCTTTGATCCAAAGTTTGGATCATGGAGCTTATCCAGAAGGGCAGATTCAGTTTTCTCAACAGGGACATATGTAGGCACATCCGTGACGATTGTTTTAATACGGGGGTTTCGAATGGGTTTCGTTGTGTTTTCTGGAGGATCCAATAAGAGCTTGATGGGAACATTGCAGTGACAAGTTTCACCAGTAAAGATCTCGATGCATCCCGTTTCGGTGATTATCCCGATTTCAGCGTAATCTAGCTCCCATTTGTTTAGTATTTCTTCTATCCTTTTCTCTGCCCCTTTTTTTGCAATCAAGAGCATTCTTTCTTGAGATTCAGATAGCATGATTTCAATTGGAGTGATTCCTGGTTCTCGTCGAGGGACTTTATCAAGGTCAATCCGAATTCCAAGTTCACCTTTTCCGGCCATTTCGACAGAAGAACTTGTAATGCCTGCAGCACCCATATCTTGAATGGCTTCAATAAGGTCTTCTCGAATAATCTCCAATGTGGCTTCAATGAGAAGTTTTTCTAAGAAGGGATCTCCAACCTGAACACTTCCCTTTCTTTGTTTTCGATCTTCGTCCAAAACACCAGATGCAAATGATGCTCCATGAAGACCATCTCTACCGGTTTTTGCTCCCAAATAAATAACCTTACCACCGGGAGTTTTTGCAATGCTTTTTCGCAGGCTAGTTTTATCTAATACTCCAACAACCATAGCATTTACCAGTGGGTTTTCGTCATAACAAGAAGCAAAATGAGTTTCTCCACCGATCGTGGGGACTCCGACGCAATTGCCATAAAAAGAAATTCCTTCTACTACACCATTGAGAAGATATCTAGATCGGGGAGAAGTGGGATAATCAAAATGCAGAGAATCCATGCCAGCAATAGGTCTAGCCCCCATTGTAAAAATATCTCGAATAATTCCACCCACACCCGTAGCTGCACCTTGAAATGGTTCCACAGCTGAGGGGTGGTTGTGACTCTCCACTTTAAAAGTAAGGTATGTGTCTTCTGTTAACTTTATTACTCCTGCATTCTCTCCAGGTCCTTGTACAACATGCTCTCCTTTAGTGTAAAGCTGGGACAGATATTTCTTGCTACTACGGTAGCTACAGTGCTCGCTCCACATGGCAGAAAAAAGACCGAGTTCTACTATTTTTGGTTCTTTTCTTAGTCGTTTGACAATTTCTTGATAATCGCTGATGTTTAAGTTTAATTCTTTTAATATCTGAGGATTCATTTCTGTTCCTCCAAATAAGATCGCAGAGATTGAAATAGTTGTATTCCATCCGTAGTCCTTGTCCAATCGGACAAAGCTCTTTCTGGATGGGGCATAAGGCCTACTACGTTGTGACTAGCATTGCATATTCCAGCAATATTTTCAATGGATCCATTAGGATTTTCTGCATAGCGAAAGACGACTTGATGATTGTCGATCATGGCATGCAAGGTAGAAGAATCCACTTGGTAGTTACCATCTTTGTGAGCAATGGGGAAAACAATATGCTGTCCAATTTGGAAATGCCTGGTAAAAGGTGTTTGGTTTGAATGAACAATAAGAGGTATATCCTTGGAGATAAACCGGGTGGTTGTGTTTCTTAGTAGAGTACCAGGAAGCAATCCAGATTCTGTTAGAATCTGAAAACCGTTGCAAATACCAATCACGGGTCCACCACCGGATGCGAAACGTATTACTGCCTGCATGATGGGAGAATGAGACGCTATAGCACCAGGTCGAAGGTAGTCTCCATATGAAAAACCACCAGGTAGTATGACTGCATCTACAGAAAGAGTAGAGTCCTGATGCCATAATGGAACAGCCTCTGCTTTCATTACGTCTTGTACTGCTCGAATTGCATCTAAATCACAATTCGATCCTGGGAATATGACAACTCCTACTCTTCGCATGGTTCTACTTCTACAGAGTATTGCTCGGTAAGTGGGTTGGATAACAAGTCATTACACATTTTTTCTGCAATTGATTGTGCGTCTTCTTTGGATGTTGCCTTTAATAAAATGACAATATGTTTACCAATTCGAACTTGTTGGATGTTTGTATATCCAAGATTAAGAAGAGCATGCTGAACGGTCTTTCCTTGGGGATCCAAAATATCCTTTTTGGGATCCACATTAATGGTTACTTTATACATCGATACCAGTCCTTTCGTAGATATAACTAACGTTTTTTAAATATTGATCGGATGAGAACATTTCTTCGATCTCCTGAGGGGAGACATATGGTTCTATTTCGGTTGAAGCGTGTAGAATCTCTTTGAAGGATTTTTTGTTCTGAAATGCCTGAAAGGAAAGTTGTTGTACCAAAGCATATGCATCTTCTCTTGAAAAACCCTTTTTAACCAAGAGTGTAAGCACTTTTTGAGAAGCAAATACTCCATGGGTTAGCCATAAATTATCTGCAATTCTGTCTGGGTGCAAAACAAGCCCATCGACAACCTGTATAAATTTTTGAACCAAGTAGTCTAATGCAATACTACTATCTGGAAGGATTACTCGTTCTGCAGATGAATGAGAAATATCTCGTTCATGCCACAATGCAATATTTTCAAGTGCAGCAACAGAATATCCACGCAGTATTCTTGCCAATCCACATACTCTTTCAGAGAGAATAGGGTTCTTTTTATGTGGCATGGCTGAAGAGCCTTTTTGGCCTTTTCCAAATGGTTCTTGTGCTTCACCAACCTCGCTTCTCTGAAGGTGACGAATTTCTGTTGCAAACTGATCAAAGCAGCTCCCAATGAGTGCTAATGTAGAAACATAATGAGCATGGATATCTCTCTGAACAATCTGAGTAGCAACGGGAGCAGCTATTAGACCAAGCTCCTCTAATGCAATTCTTTCAATGGTTGGGTTTGTATTAATGAAATTGCCTACTGCACCAGAAAGTTTTGCCTGTATCACTTCTTCACGGATAGACTGTAAGCGTTTGATGTTTTGATTTGTTATGGAATACCACAGGGCAAACTTCAATCCAAAAGAAGTGGGTTCTGCATGTATGCCGTGAGTCCTTCCAATTGTGAGGATGTCTTTTGTATCAATTGCTTTTTGCTTGCAAACGCCGGCAAATTGGTGTAAGTCTTCTAACAGACAATCCACAGACTCTTTGAGCTGAAGAGCTAGTCCTGTGTCTAAAATGTCGGATGATGTTGCTCCCATGTGAACATAACGACCTTCTGGTCCAATATTCTCAGCAACATTTGTTACAAATGCGATAACATCATGGTGTGTTACAGCTTCAATTTCTTTGATCCGATCAATTTGAAAGGATGCTTTCTGGAGTATCGTAAGGAGTTCTTGATCAGAGATTTTGCCTTCTTTGTTCCATGCTTTACAAATTGCTAACTCAACTTGAAGCATTTGATGAAATTTGTTTTCTTCTGACCATATATGAGACATTTTTGGAAGAGAATAGCGTGAGATCATTTTTGAATAGTCTCCTTTTCTCCTGGTCCCACCGATATAATGGAGATGGGACATTCGACTTCGTTTTCAATGAACTGAAGGTACTCTTGAGCATGCTTTGGTAAATCAGACCATGTTTTGCAGTTGCGAGTAGATTCTTTCCAACCCGGAAACGATACATAGGTAAGATCAGTTTGATCAAACGTAGAAGAGAAACCTTCATTGTATTTTGTACAAACCATAATTTCAGAAAATTGGTCAAGAACATCAAGTTTCATTAGTGCAATGGATGTGATTCCGTTTAGATCAATGGCATATTTGAGAGCGGGTAAATCTAACCAACCGCAGCGTCTGGGTCTACCAGTGGTAGAACCAAATTCATGCCCTTTTTTAGCAAGTTCTTTACCGATATCATTGTTTTGTTCTGTTGGGAAAGGTCCTTCTCCTACTCTTGTGACATACGATTTTGCAATCCCAATCACCTCATGAATGCAAGAGGGAGGAATACCTGCACCAATAACAGCACCACCAATAGTAGTTGGCGAGGATGTAACATACGGATAAGATCCATAATTGATATCTAGTAATGTTCCCTGTGCACCTTCCAGTAAAATGCTGGATTTGTTTTTTAATGCACTGCGTAAGATGTGACCAGTATCTTGGATCATTGGTGCAAGTTTTTCTGCATATTGTAAATAGTCATTGAAAATCTTCTTGGAGTCAATATTTACCGGTTCTGGACTGATTTGATTTAGGTAAATTTCTTTTTCTTCGAAAGTTTGTTCCATTTCTTTCAAAAAGGTTACAGGATTCTTCATTGCTCTCATTCGAATCCCTAATCGATTGATTTTATCAGCATAAACAGGCCCTATTCCTCGCTTGGTAGTACCAATTTGGTTGGATCTGTTTTTCTCTAAAATGGTATCTATTTCTATGTGCCAAGGGAATATAATGTGCGCGTTTTCACTGATCAATAAACGATCTTGCACAGGGTTTGTGAGATGGTTCGCTTCTTGTATTTCTCTCCATAATATCTCGGGATGAATGACGGTACCGTCTCCAATAACTCCATAAACAGAGGGGTGTAAAATACCCGAGGGTAAAATATGAAAAACGAAGGATTGACCATCTTGTACAATGGTGTGGCCAGCATTGTTGCCACCATTAAACCGGACGACATAATCAAAATCTCGCGATAAACGGTGTACAATTTTCCCCTTTCCTTCATCTCCCCATTGCAAACCAATAATACCCAAAGTGCTACGCATTATATTCGCTCCTTGTAAAACAAATTACTTCTACTAGTATATGAAAGGAGCCACCGATATAAAGCAAAATAAGTCGGGTGAATTTTCATTTTTTTCATTTGACAATTGAGCTGGAGGAATACAATAGAAGTTTGTTAGGTTAACAAATATGACAAATCAAATATTTTGGATTTACATTGCTTTATCTGTTTTGTACGGGTTTCTTGTGACTTTTTTTGCCAGTAAAATTTATTACAGGGCAATCCAAAGAAACATTGCACAGAGAAAAATGTTCTCCTGGTTCCAGGTGTTTTTTCCTCTTATTAGTGCTGTGCTATTGTTTTTACCAGGTCTAGTTCATTTGTTCTATTGGATTGTGTCTTTTGTGACCTCAATTGTAACCGTAGGTTGTTTGTTAGTATGGTTAAAAATCCAAAATAAAAAACGAGATGCTGTTTTATGAAAGAATCATTACAAGAAATTATTCAGCATTCGATTCGACCCATATTCCAAATCGAAATCGCTGGATTTACATTTTGTTTTTCTTCTACTCTAGTAGCTTCATTTGTTGCAGGCTTTATCTTTCTGTTTTTATTCACACTGCTTGGAATAGCAGTAAAAAAGGGCAAACCAAAATCACTGGCAATATTTGGTGAAATTGTATACCTCGCCCTGCGATCATTTATTCGCTCTATTTTAGGGGAACATGGCGATCGGTTTGCACCTTTTATTGGAGCTCTTTTTGGTTATATAGTTTTTGCCAATCTCTTGGGTCTTTTTTCTCCCCTGGGTGGTTTGGGGCTTCACTGGGTTGTGTCCCCCAACATTGACTTAAGCTGTACTTTAGCTTTGGCTGCTTCAGGTATTCTATATGTACACTTTGTTTCCATCCGCGGGATTGGGATTAAAAAATGGCTTCATCATTTTATTGAACCTTATGCTTTTATGCTCCCAATAAAAGTAATTGAAGAAGTTGTAAAACCCATTTCATTATCTGTGCGTCTTTTCGGAAATCTTTTTGGAGAACATGTTGTGTATGAAATCGTTTTTTATCTTATCAGCTTTTTTGTACCTGTTCTTCTCATCTTTTTAGGCATGTTTACTGGCATTGTACAAGCATATGTTTTTGCATTGCTAGTGCTTATTTATATCAAAGAAACCATGGGCGTTCATACCTAGGAGGTATTCATGGACAATGTACTTGCTTTTTATTCCATCTCCATCATCACAGCTGGAATTACGATTGCATTAGCTGTTATAGGTGCTGCATCTGCACAAGGAAAAGCAGCTGCTTCTGCTTTTGAAGCTATGGCTAGGCAACCAGAAGCCCAGGGAGGGATCAATAGTTCACTTATTCTATCTCTAGCACTTATTGAGTCTCTGGCAATTTATGCATTAGCCGTTTCATTAATCATTTTGTTTGCAAATCCATTTTTAAGCTATGTAACCGTTTTACCATAGAGACAACATATGTTACATTTTGATTGGATTACTTTTTTCGGTGTTATTTTTAATTTTTCTTTGGTTGTTTTCGTTTTTCTCAAATGGTTCTACAAGCCTGTGAAGCATATTATTGACCAGCGAGAGGAATCCATACGAGAAGCAGAGTCAAAAAAAGAAGAAATTCATCAAAAAGAAAGAGAAATCAGAAATAGTTGTCAAAGATCTATAGCAGAAGCAGAAGAACAAGCGCAAACGATTATTTCAGGTGCGAATGATTTGTCGGAAGAAATTGTAAATAAAGCAAAAGAAAACGCCCACGTACAAGCTAAAAATATGATTATTGCAGCAGAAGACGAAATTAATGCTTCACTTGAAGCTTCTAACAAACTACTAAAACAACAAGCTTTAAAAATGGCTCAAACAATCTCAAATGGTGTTATTTCTTCCATTGTGAACCAGAAGATGGATGAAATCTTCATTATGTCAATTGTTAAAAACATAGATCAAACCAAAATTGTCGATAAAACGAATCGAAGCATAACCTTTAGCGAAGCAGTTTTAGAGGCGTACAAAACCAACTCCCCCATTTTAATCTATACCACCAGGGAGTTACCTTGGGAGATTAAAGAAGAGCTTCACAAAAAAATCTCTAGCATCAAACACACTACGCCCATCATTGAATTTGAGAAAAATGAATCTATGTCAGGAGGCATCATTATTGATTTTGGTTTTATTGAAGTTGATTTTAGTTTAAATGGACAGATCCATTCCATAGTTGAGCAACTGGCATAATATGGAAACAAAAAACTCTTCTCTTTTTCAGACCCTCCAGAGTGATATCGAAAAAACACTCCGCAGTTATCAATTCAAAGGATTTATCTTTGAACAGGGAGTGATTCTTAAAATTAGTGCTTCTGTTTTGATCGCAAAAGGGATCAGTAATAGCTTTTGCGGAGAAATGATTCAGATCAATCGAGATTCCCTTGCTTATGTGTTTGGGTTTATAGCAAATGACCTTGTACAGCTCATTCTTTTACAAGAAGGATCCCCAGTTCATACAGGTGATCCGATTTTTCGTACTGGAAAATCCCTGCATATTGCTGTTGGAAGGTCTTTACTGGGAAGAGTTGTAAGTCCTATTGGGATTCCCTTGGATGGAAAGGGAGAGATTGTAACGAATCATTATCGGAATATTGAACAAACCGCTCCTTCTGTTATGGAAAGAAAGCCCGTTGATGAACCGCTTCATACTGGAATTAAAGTGATTGATTCCATGATCCCTATAGGCAAGGGGCAAAGAGAGCTTATTGTTGGGGATCGTCAAACTGGAAAATCCGCACTTCTGATTGATACCATATTAACCCAAGCGAAAACAGAAACCATCAACATTTTTGTAGCTATTTCACAAAGATCCTCTACAATAGCATCCATCATAAGGACTTTAACAAACAAAGATGCAATTCAAAATACCATATTTATTGTTTCTCTTGCCGAAGATCCTGCTTCTTTGCGCTATATTGCTCCTTTTGCTGGCGCAGCAGTCGCAGAATATTTCGCTTCTATGGGAAAAGATGTTTTAGTTATGTACGATGATTTATCCAAACATGCCGAAGCATATAGAGAAATTTCTCTCTTGCTTCGTAGACCTCCTTCTAGAGAGGCTTATCCAAGTGACATTTTTTACCTTCATTCTCGTCTTTTAGAAAGAGCAGGGAGCTTCCATGAAAGTATTGGCGGTGGTACCATTACTGCTTTACCTGTAGTAGAAACACTGGGAGGAGACATTTCTCAATATATCCCGACCAATCTTATCTCTATTACGGATGGACAGATATATCTTGAGAAAAATATGTTCAATGCTGGATTGCGACCTGCGATTAATGTCGGATTATCTGTATCTCGAGTAGGAAGTTCAGCGCAAACAAAAGCAATGAAAAAAGTCTCTTCGGGTCTGCGTTTAGAGCTTAGTCAGTACAGTGATTTGAAGGCATTTACCGAATTTGGCACTGAACTAGATACTGAAACCAAAGCAAAGCTTACAAAAGGGGAGCAATTGGTCGAGATCATGAAACAAAACGATCTTGCTCCAATTGAGATTGAAAAACAAATTTTACTTCTTTTTGCCTTTAAAAACAATTTGATGAAATCAGTTCCTGTAGCAAAAACAATCCTCTACCAGGAGCAATTGTACCGATTTATGAAATCTCGGTACCCTCGTTTTGTTTCGATTTTGGAAACAAAAAAAGAAATTTCTTCCAATTTGGAAAAAGCACTTCTTCGTGTGATTCAAAAGTTTACTCAAACCTTTGTTAAGACTGAAAATGAATCCATTTGAGCTAAAACACAAAATTCATACCGTAAGCAATATTCACCACGTTGTTCATTCTATGGAGACATTGTCAACGATGCGTATTATCCAACTTCGCAAACAAGCTGAAACAAGAAAAGCTTACTTAAGCGAACTGGAGACTATTTTGTTTAGTTTTTTACATATTGTTCCACCTGAGATCACTCAGAATGTCTTATTACAACCGACAAAAATGAAACTCTCATTATTGATTCTTGTAACCTCTGATAGAGGTTTCTGCGGTAGCATGAATCAGCAATTGCTTGGAATTGCACGAAATCATGTACGAAATATTCCTTCTCTTGTAATCAGTATCGGGAAAAAAGCTGGTAATACACTCATTAAAGAAAACATTCCGGTGATTGGAATGATTTCAAAAAACCTTGAAAAAACTGATCTTTCTTTTTCCCAAAATCTTGCCTCTGACATTGTGCGAGGGTTTCTGAATTTTGAATTCGATTCCGTTTTTTTTGGATATATGGAATTTCGAAATCTTATCTCTCAGAGACCAATCGTAAGACAGGTTCTTCCCATTGTAGATCAATCTGCATCTTATTCTGCTCTTCGATATGATTATGAATCCGTCTACTTATTACCTTCACCGAAATCTGTATTTTCCAGTCTTGTTCATAAATACATTGACGCACTGGTGTATTCGATATTGATCGATGCCGCCACATCTGAACAAGCAATACGAATGATTAGTATGAAAAATGCATCTGAAAATGCCGAAGATATGATTCAGTCAATGCAGAAAAAATATCAAAAAATACGACAAGAAAAAATAACCAACGAATTGATTGAACTCAATAACGACTATCTGAACTGAAGGAGCATCTATGAAAGATTCGAAGAAAATTGCATCAGACGATATTGTATCCATAGAAGGATCTGTGGTTACCATTCGTTTTTATGATACTCCTCCAGAGATATACGACCTGCTTCAAGTTGTTGATAGTGAAGGAAGCGTTTTACTTCCTTTAGAAGTTGAAGAAATCACGGGCGAGAATGAAGCGAAGTGCATTGCCATGGGCTCTACAGATATGCTTTCAGTTAGTTTGCATGTTCAGAATACAGGCCATCCAATTCAGATTCATGTGGGACCTGACCTGTTAGGGAGAGTATTAAACGTTTTTGGTCACCCGATTGATGGGAAAGATCCTCTTCCACAAACCAACATGACATCCATTATTCCAACATTTCCAGAATTGTATAAAGTTGAACCTATCACAGAGATTCTTGAAACGGGCATCAAAGTGCTGGATCTTTTAGCTCCTTTTCCTAAAGGAGGTAAAATTGGTCTTTTTGGAGGAGCAGGAGTAGGGAAAACAGTATTTTTAATGGAACTCATGAATAATATCTCGCAAGTTCATCAGGGAATTAGCGTTTTTGCCGGAGTAGGGGAACGAACCCGAGAAGGAAATGAGTTGATTACAAGTATGATTGAAGGGGGCGTTATTGACAACACAGTACTCGTGTTTGGACAAATGAATGAGCCTCCTGGTATTCGTCTTCGAACGCCTTATACAGCTCTAACCTGTGCAGAGTATTTTCGAGACCAAGAAGAAAAAGATGTACTTGTATTCATTGATAACATTTTTCGTTACATTCAAGCAGGTTCAGAGTTATCTGCTTTAATGGGAAGAACACCTTCTGCTGTAGGATATCAATCTACACTAGCAACCGAGGTAGGAATGATCGAAGAGAGGATCCAATCCACAATGAAAGGGTCAATTACCTCCATACAAGCTGTCTATGTTCCCGCAGATGATTACACTGACCCGGCTCCTGCAGCAGTTTTTACACATTTGGATGCCACAATCAGCCTATCCCGTTCTTTGGTTGAACTAGGGATTTATCCAGCTGCAGACCCGCTTGATTCTACATCCAAAATGCTAAAACCAGAAATTGTGGGTAGCAATCACTACGAAGTTGCCCAAACCGTTAAATCTCTTTTAGAGCGATACAAAGAATTGAAAGACATTATCTCTATTCTGGGGATGAGTGAATTGTCAGATGAAGATCGAATGATTGTATATCGAGCACGAAAGATCCAGAAATTCCTATCACAACCCTTCTTTGTTGCTGAAAAGTATTCTGGCAAAGAGGGAAGATATGTGTCAATATCCGATAGCGTTGAGGGTTTTTCACAAATAATTCGGGGTGACTGTGACGAAATTCCAGAGGATTTATTTTATATGGTGGGAACCATTGGGGAAGTATGGGACAGGTTTAAAAAGTGAAGTTTCGGTTGATACTCCCCCAAGGAACTGTATATACTAATATGACTGATTCAATCATTGTACCCTTAATGGATGGGCTTGCGGGTATTAAAAGAGGGCATAGCCCAATGCTAGCAGAATTAGCAGATGGCATCATCACACTTCGATCTACAGAAGATCAATCCTCTATCATTCGATATAAAATCCGAAATGCAATGATTGAAGTGCTTGACGATCAAATCACCGTACTCACTGATGATGTTGAAATTCTAGCGCAAGATACGCACAAAACTACTATTATTTAGACCAGCAGCATTTGCTTCATCGGTGTCAATATGGAAATCCAACATGAAATCTCCTCGGATACGAATCATAACATTGTTAAAGATGACTGATCGAGGACCTTCTGTTTCCACCGAAACAATTTCTTTGTCTTGAACCTCTAATTTTACAGCTGTTTGTGGATCCATATGGATATGACGAAGTGGGATAATGACACCTTCAGGAATGTATTTGAAGCCAGCAGGACCTACTATTAAAACGCCTGGGGTTCCAGAGGTATCACCGGATTCACGATAAGGAGCTCGGATACCAAGGGTAAAGCTATCTGTAACGGATATTTCTACTTGAGTAGAGTTTCTTTCAGGACCTAAAATACGAACATTCTCAATTTGACCCTTTGGTGTAACCAGCTTAACTGTTTCTTCACATGCAAATTGACCTGTTTGTGATAAATCTTTTTTTGGGGATAGAGAGTATCCCTTTCCAAATAAAGTTTCTAAATCATCTTTAGATACGTGAATGTGTCGATTTGAAATTCCACATGGAATTTTTATCTCACTCATGAAGAGCTCCTTCTACTGCTAGTTTATTTTCAATTGCTAATTGAATGTAATGTTGAGCAGATTGTTTAATTTTCTCAATTTCATCGTTGGTTAGATCTCGAACTTTTTTTGCAGGAGAACCAAGAATAAGGGAACCATCAGGAAATGTTTTCCCTTCGGTTACTAGAGAGCCAGCCCCAACCAGAGAGTAATTACCAATTCTGGCATCATCGAGAATAGTGCACCCCATGCCAATAAGAGAAAAATTCCCAATCGTACAACCGTGTAAGATGACACCATGTCCAACGGTTACAAAATCTCCTACATGTACAGGACCATTTTCTTTTACATGAAGAGAACATAATTCTTGAATATTCGTACCCTCTCCGATATGAATTTGAGCTAAATCTGCTCGTACAATAGAACCATACCAAATACTACTATTCTTTTTTGCTACTACATCTCCCACAATAACTGTATTGGGGGCGATAAAACAGCAATCCTCAATGTGCGGTTTCCAAGTTTTAAAAGAACAAATCATTCATACCTCGTTTCCATAAAATACCACATAGAGTATTTAACAAATGTTCTGAAGTTGTAAAGACGAAAATTGTAACTTTTTAAGAATGTTGAATCCAAGAGTCATTTCCTTTGCATATATAGTAAATGTAGTATAATAAGAGTATACCCTGCGGTGGTTGTTGTGAATGTAGGCTACGACGCTAAATGATGAATTAACCGGTTGCAATTTACTCGGAGTGGCACCTTTGCTTGCATTGGTTCCCGAACAGTATTTTAATTCCTAAATTTGGTAGTAATGCGGTTAATGGGCCTTCATTTAGACGCCATCACGGGGTTTTTAGTTTGGAGAACAGCAATGTATCGTAAAGCTATTGTTAGAAGAATTGCAGGAAAGAGCGGTTGGGTTGCTTTAGTGGACGACAATGATACTCCTGCATTGGATTGTTCTTCTGGAAACCAATGTAGTAGTTGCCACATGGATTGCAAAAAACCTTCTCTTGTTTTTGTGGATGATGTAAATAATGCTTCAGTGGGTGATATGGTTGAGTTGCACATCAAAAATAGCTCTTTTTTGGTAGCAACAACAGTTAGTCTCATTTTTCCATTGGTGATGCTTGTTCTCGGGATTCTACTTGGACAAGGAGATCCATCTAGACAATTGCTATTCGGGGGTATTTTTGTAGCTGTCGCAGTAGTTTTTGCAATTTACTGGGATAAGCATTTCAAAGCCTCTATACGAGTTTCTCAAATTGTTGAGAGGTGTTATGAAGAGGAATGATTCTTTCGATGGATGGTTAGTTGGTTTTCTTTTGGGTTTTTTAGTAGCTCTTTTAACAACCCCAAAAAAAGGGCTTGTGTATTCATCGAATCAAAAAATAAATCTTCATGAGTTTTGGATTTCTTTTATTAAAATCCTTGAATCCATCTTTACAGTGGGTATGTCGAGAAAGGCTGATGGAAGTGCGAAAAGGAGCGAAAAATGAAAAAGTATTTTCTCTATGCGACTCTGGTTGTATTTTTCTTGACTTTTTCTTTTCCATATCAGAGTATCTATGCAGAGCAAGCTTCGATCCAAATCACATCTGAAAAAACAAAATATCTTCTCCAAACCAAATCAATTGAAATTGCTGTCCACCTAAAAGAAGCAGTGGATGTTTTTGGTTATTCTTTATCTTTTTCTTTTCCTACAAATCGAATGCGATTCCTTGAATGCAAGGAAGGTTCTTTCTTTCAGACCGAGGAAACTTCTTTCCAATTCAAAGTTTATGAATCGGGCGTAGTCACAATCGGTTCTGCTCTTCTTGGAAAACAAGAAGGCATCCACGGAGAAGGGGACCTGTTTACCATTGTTTTAGAACCTATTCGCACAGGTTCTGTTCGATTGTCTGCTGCTGATATTGTTCTCATGGATAGTCGATTAGTAGCTACCCCATGTGACTCTGCTACCTATGAAATTACGATTTATGAGGAGAGCAATGATCCTATTTTAGCCGTTGAACCTGGTGAACTCAGCTTTGGTACTGTTCAATTTGGTGAAGAACCATCAAAAACCTTTCGTGTTTTCAACACGGGGAAAAATTCATTAGCAGGAACTGTGGAATCTTTGACTCCATGGTTAAAAGTTCGTCCCAAAAAGTTTGAGAATGAAGAAGTCATCACTGTCACAGCTAGTACAACATTACTTCCTCCCCATGCAGAATATGAGGGATTTTTATCCTTGCAGAGCAATGGGG
The DNA here is from genome assembly GCA_036725105.1 of Calditrichota bacterium. Taxonomy (GTDB): domain Bacteria; phylum Caldisericota; class Caldisericia; order UBA6126; family UBA6126; genus JAGLCW01. Next base: position 5,529 of record DAIMET010000023.1, on the reverse strand, counting down.
GCAATTTTGAATATCGGGTTACAATTTACGTTGACAAAGATGTGGACACTGAACCACCATTTTTAAATATCCTCACTCCAGAAGATGGATATCGCACCAATATCAAGCAAATATTCTTTTTGTGTGAGACAGAACCTGGAGCATATGCAAGTATCAATGATCAACGCATTGCAGTTGACGAAGAAGATGGTGTTTTCTATTATCGAACACTCTTAAAAGAAGGCAATAATACTTTTGTGATAAAAGTCTGGGATGTACAGCAAAATTCTGCATCCAAGTCTATTCAGATTGAATTGGATACAATAGCACCTAGTTTATCAGTTGATCCGGTACCACTTCAAGTAACAGAGCAATCCATTGATGTTTCTGGCAAAACAGATCCAGATGCTGAGCTGATCTTCAATGGTATGGAAGTGCTCGTTCAAAAAGACGGTTCTTTTCGGGTACACTACGAGATCATACAAAAAATTAATCAACTCATTTTTACCGCAAAGGATGATCTTGACAACGAAGTAACGAAATATGCTGTATTCTTTTACAAACCTCCCTATGACAATATTATTATTCTCTCCGTCGGAGAGACCGTTGGGGTATTTAATGACAAAGAATTCTTCTTAGATGCACCTCCCCAAAATGTGAATGGACGAGTTTTTGTCCCTATACGCGCGATCGCTGACATATATGGAGCCGATATTGAATGGAATTCTGATACCAAAGAAGTACACATATCTCTTGTTGGTGTCCATGTTTTCTTGAAAATTGGTGATACGAAAGCCACCATACGTCATGATAAAACTGGAGCAAGAAATGTTACTTTAGAAGCACCTCCATTTATTGCAAGTGGAAGAACCATGGTTCCGCTACGGTTAATTTCCGAATCCTTTGGTGCAAAAATTGAGTATATACCTGAAACCAAAGAAATCATGATTCAGTTCTAGGAGTTTTTTGTGGATAATAACATCTCTTGTTCAGTGAAACCAGTAACTCCGAAGTTAAAGACCAATTATATCGGAGTTATACTTGGTACATTTGTGGATGCTTTTGGATATGCACTTTTCCTAATACCCAATAAACTTACTCTTGGTGGAGTAACAGGTATTGCCATCATCATATACCACTTATTAAACGGTGTTATATCAGTGGGTATGATCTATATCGTTCTGAATATCCCCATCTTTATATGGTCTTTTTTCAGATTGAAACGAAGAGTAATTGTTACTACCCTGATATCGGTAGTGGCGAATTCATTTGCAATTGATTTTTTTAGTGCTTATGTTGTTCCTCACTTAGGTATACACCCCGATATGATGATCTCTGTTTTATACGGAGCTGTTCTTTCGGGATTTGGCATTGGCATGTTGTACCGATCCTACGGATCCCTTGGCGGAACTGACATGTTAGCACAAATTTTGAAAACCTATTCCAATGCTTCTTTTGGGCAGATTGTCATGATTTTAGACGGAGTAGTCATTTTATCCTCTGCGATCATTTTCCAAGATGCTGAATTAGCTCTTTTACCTTTATTAGGAATCTTTATTGTAGGAAAAATGATCGACGTAGTTCAAGAAGGTTTTTCTACATCAAAAGCTTCTATGATCATCACATCCAAAGAAGATGAAGTGATGAAGTTTATTATTCAGGAAATGGAACGAGGTGTTACGATTATAGACGGAAAAGGTGGATATACCTCAACAGGGAAGCGTATTCTTCTCTGTGCTTTTTCAAAAAGACAGTATTCTACTTTCAAAAGAAAAATTATGATGATTGATCCTTCTGCTTTTGTCATGATTGGTACGCTCGATGAAGTTATGGGAGAGGGATTTGAAAGAAAACGAGACGAATAGATGACTAGTATTCCAATCCTACAAATCAAGGCTATCTCGAAATCATACCCCCGGGGCGTTTTAGCTTTACATAATGTTAGTTTTTCTGTAGCTGAACAAGAATTCGTCTACATTATGGGGCGTTCCGGTGCAGGAAAAACTACTCTTTTTCGAATCATAACAAAACAAGAAGAACCAGACAGTGGTGAGGTATGGATTGAAGATGAACTCATATCTCCTCTTTCTAAAACAAAGAAACATCTCGTACGTCGAAAAATTGGTGTGGTTTTTCAAGATTTTAATTTGATTGACTACAAAACAGTTTTTGATAACGTTGCTTTTGCTCTAGAAATCCGAGGATTCTCAAAAAAATATGTTCACAAACAAGTAGAACTAGCTCTTGATATTGTGGGTTTATCCGAGCGTCACAAAAACTTTCCACAGATGTTGTCTGGAGGTGAACAGCAGCGAGTAGCAATTGCTCGAGCTATTGTGACCAAACCACGTATCTTACTTGCCGATGAACCAACTGGCAACCTGGATTACAAAACTTCTGAAAGTATCATGGAGCTTTTCTCAAGAATCAATCAAATGGGTACCAGTATATTGATGGCAACCCATGATTTGGATATTGTGAGTGGTACGGGCAGACGAATCATTATATTGGATCATGGTGAAAAGATGGGAGAAAAACATGGCTAGTTCTTTGCGAGAAACTAAGCAGGTCTTTTCTCGTAATCCTGCAAGTTATATTATCTGCACCATTAGCTGTTTTATTTCACTATTTTGCATAGGTGTTATTGCTGTTTTTGGAATTTTTGTGTACCAGGGAGCACAAGCAGTGGGATCAAGATTTTTGAATATCACTGCTTTTTTTGAAAAAACTGCAAATCATGAAGATATAAATCAAGCAATTCTTTCTATTGAGAGTATTGAAGGGGTGCAGAATGTTCAATACGTTTCCCCCGAAGAAGCTTTGTCTCTGCTACAAGAAGAGTATCCAGATATGGAGACATCCTATAATCCTCTTCCCTCTTCTCTTCGTATTGAACCTAAAAATTCATCTTACGTTCGTGAAATCATTGTTTTTTTGCAGTCTATTTCATCTGTGGAATACATAGAAGACACTTCTGAAGCAGCAGAGAACTATAGCAACATTATCCGCATCATGCTAATCCTGGGTATTGCGCTACTCCTCATTTTTCTACTCGCCTTTGTTTTTTCTGTTACTTCTTCCATTGGGATTTCTGTTTTTTCTTTCCGGAAAGAAATCAACATTATGCAATTACTAGGTGCAACACCTTCTACAATAAGGTTTCCGTTCATATTCATTGCAGCGATTAGTGCTCTAATTGGGGGCATAGTGAATGCTTTCGTGCTCATACCGGTCGTTGAATATGTATACCAGTTTTATCAATCTTTTCTCTTTTTTTCTCCTATTACCATGGACACACACTTTATTAGCCTGCAATTAGGAGTAGTTCTTCTATGCATTGGTTTCGTTATCTCCATTCTATCTTCTATCTTTTCTGTGAATAGGTATATGCGATGAGAAAATTCTTATCACTCTGCGTCATTGTTTTCCTACTGGGGGGATTTTTTGTTTCATTACCTTCTTCGGTCCAATCAAAACCAAGCTTACAAGACCAGATTGATCAATTAGAAGAAAAAAAGAAAAGAGAAGAGGCTGCACAGGAAGATTTAAAACAAACAATTGCCAAAGAACGGCAGAAATTTGAAAATCTTCAGCACCAGAAAGATGATTTAACTGTAGAACTTAGTGATTTAGAGCAAGAGATTTCCAGGATTCAAACGGAAATTGCCCATCTTCAGCGAGAAGAAGAACTTCTTAATAATACATATTTCATTACCCAACAAGAAATTGACTTGTATGAGGAATCAATACGAGTAAAAGAAAACCAATTGGATGGTTTGATCAACGCTTTATACAAAGATTATTGTTCTCGCTATAACAAATATCTTTTTTCTTCTGCCAACATCAATGAAATCCTTGATAAGGGGATATATTTGAAGTATCTGTATGAAACCGACCGAGAATTTTTCTCGGAGCTCAAAACAACGAAAGAAATGCTAGCAGAGAAAAAAGATGTACTTATTACCGATCAGATAAGACTCCTCGAAGTAAAAAAAGAGATTGAAGTCAAGTTTGACGATTTAGAAAATGCTCGAAATCGAAAAGACCACGAAATTCAAAACATTCAATACTTAGCATCCAATAGCCAAGACGTAGTAGAAAAGTCATTACAGGCTCTGGAGGAGTCTGAATCAACTGTTCAATACTTTATCACACAAATTGTTGAGCTCCAACGAAAAAAAGCGTTACAGAATAAGAAAATGGGAGCCTTGATATGGCCAGTTGAAGGAATTGTAAGCTCTGAATTTGGTATGCGCATGCACCCTATATTTGGGGTATATCGTATGCACACAGGAATTGATATTGACCAAGTCTATGGGTACAAAATTAAAGCTGTATCCGGTGGGACAGTCGCATTTTCTGGGTGGCTGACTGGGTATGGGAATTGTGTTATCATTCAGCACGATATCGAATATAGTACTCTTTATGCGCATATGAATAGTCGATATGTTACAAAAGATCAACAAGTTGTGCAAGGCGAAATTATCGGAGAAGTAGGTTCAACTGGGTGGTCAACAGGTCCTCATTTGCATTTCGAAGTTCGCAAAAATGGTGATTATGTAAATCCTCGCGATTATTTACCCTAGTTTTTTGTTGAATTTACCCTTCTTTTTTCTATCATCAAATAACCAATAAACTGTATAGGAGATGTATGAACTTGAAAAATAAATTTTGGATCACGCTTGGAATAGCACTGATAGTAGGAATTGTCGGATTTGCAGGTGGATACGTGTTTGCTAGCCGTCAACTGGGTCTTTTGTCTTATCCAGCTTCACAATTCGCACTCCATACTATTCAAGAGTTCTTTGTAGATCCTATCAATGATGAAAACCTGGCAAGAGGAATTGTGTATGGCACCGGAGATCCTTATTCGACCTATTTTACCGAAGACGAATATGATTCTTTTTCTACGCAGATCTCCGATCACTATGTAGGCATTGGTGTTGTGATCAATGACAGATTAGAAATCAATCGTGTTTTTCCTCAATCACCCGCAAGTGAAGCAGGAGTTCAAGTAGGGGATTTTATTGTGCAGGTGAACGGTGAGAGCATGTTTGGAAAAGATTCAACCTATGCTTCAAATTTGATTCGTGGCCCGGAAGGATCACAAGTTGAGATTGTTTTTCAAAAACCAGGCGAGTCTAGTAGGACAATGCTTCTTCCAAGAAAGCAAGTGAAAATACAAACTATTTTCGGAAAAATGTTAAATGAATCCACTGCATATATTCATATTTTGTCCTTTAACTTTGGTACTGCCAAAGAGTTCACACAAATATATCAAGAATTAATGCTTCAAAAGCCTTCTTATTTCATTTTGGATCTTCGAGATAACGGCGGAGGAGTTTTAGAAGAAACACAACAAATTGCAGAGTATTTTCTTCCAAACGATTCCAATCTATTTTGGACGATAGGAAAAAACAAACAACCCTCACCACGAAAGATGTATACAACAAAGTGCATTGATATCCCATTTGCCATTCTTATTAATGGATATTCTGCTTCTGCCTCAGAAGTTTTATCTGGTGCCGTGCAAGATTACAAAACAGGCAC
>DAIMET010000022.1:12548-20836 GCA_036725105.1 Calditrichota bacterium | reverse complement strand
ACATACGAACGGACTGGAACAGAACCCTTACTCATAATTGCGTCTCCTCTGTTTTTAAACTTTTGATTAGCTTTTTTAAAAATACTCACTCTTTATACTCCTTTAAGAGTTTCAAACAGTTTGTTAATAGTACACTAGCGTTATTACATCGGTAGAAGTGTTCACAATAACAACTCCGCTAAACACTAGTCACGAACACTCATACAGGTCTCCTTTCAGAACCTATTACAAGTTCATTTTAACAAAAGAAAAACAGCAAAAACGTGGGACTCTACAAAATAATTATGAGTTTTATTTCTTGTGATTCACTGTAGAATAATGATTTGAAATTGTCAAGAAAATAAAGTTACAAAATATAAATGAAGTGAGAAGAGCTTGAAAAGACAGATTTGTTATAACAATGTTTAAGAGTTTTGTATTCTTCTATACCGAAGCAAAATCAACATGAAGCAACCCAATAGTATCAGCGCATATAGTATGTCCTGTACTGAAAAAGTATTGTTTTGATGCATCATTCTCATGTCACCATTTGGTGGCGGTCCACCACCACCAGGGGGAGGTCCTTGCATTGGGTTTTGAAAGCCATTGTTCATAGGTTGTATCGGTTTATCACCCGGTGGCATGGGAGGAGGATTTCCAAATCCACCCATCTCACCTTGGTTTTGATCACCGCGAAATGGTCTTCTATTATTTTGATGATTACTAGATCCTTCACCGTTATTCGTAGAGGGCGCAGAACCAGAAAGTTGATTTTGAATTGCACTTGTCATTTGCTGTGCAATTACTAAAAGGGGAGATACATTTTCATGTGGAGACATGTTTTGTAGTTTTTCCTGCAGATTGATATCTTCATTATTTGTGATTTCTTGAATGCTATTTTCATTCGTTGCATCCACTTGTGTCGACGTAATATTATTGTTGTATTCTTCAAATGTGTAAAAAGAAGTTGGATCGGTTTTTACAAGAGTAGATATGCGCAGATCAATACTTTGAATTTCTTTTTGAAGATACTCAATAGAAAGATAATTCTGGGTAGTTTGATCAAGATAAACGTGGTACTGATCGATATATTCAGGATTGGATAGCAATATATTCACCAAAGGACGTTCTGAAAGTATAGTTTGAGTTGGTTCATCAATGAACACGCTATCTGAACTGCCCATATGAAAACCACCAAACGCCATGTTTAGATCCCAGGGTAGAATTGTAAACTTACCATTCACTTGAGCTAAATAATAATTATGTGCAAATGGTCCAAGATAGCTATCGAAATTGGCCAGAGCTGTTGTTACAGCGATATATCGTAGTGCTCCATCCACATCGAATACGGACTCAAGATTCTTACCCGTTGATAACTGTTTCATGAAATTATGTAATGCATCAAGATCTGGATTCTTTCTGGTACTTTTACATTCTAAACCGGTGATATCTTCTTTTTTTGACCCAGTATATGCTAAAGAATTTCCTACAGATTTGTATAAATCACAGGAAGTATCATTGAAATTTCGTACAAGATAAGGCTCTAAAATACTTTCTACAGCAAGATACAGTCCATGATATTCACCATTTATAGAGATTTTAGCAAAACAGAACCATGGGACGGGAAGCCCCATGGTTTCATAAATTTGATAGGCCAGATATTCTCGCATATAAGAAGGATCAGAGAAACCATTATTTAGATTCAGTTGAGTAATTCCATGAAATGTCTGCATTTGGTTGATATCATTGAATGAAATTTTAAAACTGAACCGGTTAGAAGATTTTTGATCTTTTTCTTGCTCTGTATTATTGTGACGACCAACTAAAGTATTTAGGCTTGAGTTTCCTTTCGGTCGTATTTTCACATAAGGATACAATTCGTTATCTATCTGAATTGAAGCTATTTTGTATTCTTCATTGATGGCATTGTCAAGCATATCGTTCCATTCAGATGGTTCCATTTGAATATCGATGCATATAACATGATCTCTTGGAATTACGTCAATAGAAGAATGTGCTTGTGCAATACTGTCATTTTTTTTGATCTGAGGAGAACAAGGGTACGCAATCATTAGAGAAACCGAGCTAAGCATTATGAAAGAAATGAGTATTATTTTTGCAGGTAGAAATTTCATCGTTTTCTCCTTGAATTAGAGGACATAGTCTCCACGGAAGCTGACAAGGTTAAGATTATCTAGTCCTTGCAATGTTTTTAAAGCTTTCATGAATGTTGTATCTTCATTTTTCAAACGTATTTCTATCATGACCTCTATACTTTGGTCATCAGAAATAGTCTTTGATTGTATACGAATGCGCGAAAAGAAACGCTTCAGTACTTCAAGTGATTTTTCTTCTACATTTTCATCTATACATCGGTATGACAATATATAGGGGGATTCAATTGTTTTTCGTTGAATAGAAACTAGTAATACAATACCAATGACGATAGAACCAATAAACGCTAACGGGATTAGTCCTGCTCCACAAACAATACCTGCACCAATAGACCAGAATAAGAATACTAAATCCATGGGATCTTTTATGGCAGTTCGGAAACGTACTATTGAAAGGGCTCCCACCATACCCAAAGAAAGAATTACATTGGATGTAACGGCTAGCAGTACAAAAGTTGTCACAATAGTTAAAAGCAAAAGCGAAACATTAAAAGAACGAGAATACATAACACCCTGAAAGGTTTTTTTGTATACCAAATAAATGAAAAATCCAATGAGCGTGGCAGCAACAAAAGCGATAATCACGTCCATCACAGAAAAAGAAGACACATTTTCTAGGAAACTTGTTTTAAAAATGTCACCAAATGTTGTATTCATGAAAAACTCCTTATGGAAAATAGATACGTGAAGCTGCATATTTAGAAGCAGCTGTCAAAACCATATTGGGAATAAGTAAAAGATTTTGTATAAAACTGGGTAAAAAGTGATTGTATTTAACTTCTAGAATCATAGATCCATGATTTATGATAGGCAATGAAGGTTTAAACGATTGTAAAGTTGTACCAAGAAATGATGACTGAGAATGAATGTTTCGATCTAGCGTTATTCGCACATCGTTTACGGCATAATGGTATGCAGTACGCTCATAATGAACACATGAAACAGGATGAAGCATATATATTTTCTTCTTGATGAGAAATTCTCTTACCAGATCACTATTGTTGGGTATTTCTGAGAAACAATCATCGTTCAGGATTCTCTGAACGAAATCCAAAGAAACAGTAGCCTGGAATTTTGATGTTCTCTGAAAGTGTTTGATTTTCTTTTCCAATCGTATAAAACTTGTATCTCGGTTGTAGTAACGAATGCGAAATTTTTCTCGCACGACAACACCATCTTTTTTTTCTTGAAGTGCACGATTACCGATGGAATCAAAGTACAAACTTGAAACAGTGTATTTTCCATTTGAAGAGGAGTATTGATCATATGGTAATAATTTCTTTAGACGATGTTCTATCACGTTCCCATCTAAAACGGATATAATGGTTTTATGTTCCGATCGATACGATATTGGTTTGTTTTCATATTTTACTAGTTTCATAGTGTAATACCTCAGTAAATTGATGTATTACAACTTTATAAAACTATTGGAAGAGAATCTCCGAAAAAATGCCGCAAAAATGCGGCAATGAGGATAATGCTACAAGGGAAACATGATACTGAAACTAGTACCTATACCTGCATGTTGGACAGATAAAGTACCTTTGTATTCTTCAACAATGGTTTTTACAATGGATAAACCAATTCCATAATTCCCTTCTTTTCCTTTGAAAAAGCGATCAAATATGTAGGGTAGATCTTCATCTGAGATTGGATTACCATCATTTTCAATGGATATATGAATCATGTTTTCAGTCATGTCGCATTTCACTTGTATCCTTGATGATGCATGTTGAATTGCATTGGATATCAAATTTGAGAAGGCTTTGGTGATACGTTTTTCTTCGCAATAAAATAAACCAGAGTTTTGAGAAAACTGATAAGCGATATCTATGTTTTTTTCTTTCAAAAGAGGTAAGAAGCTTTCACAGGAATTCTTTAATATCATCTGAACATCCAAATACTCTTGATCCACTTTTCGTTTTGTGCTATCCATTGTGGAAAAGTAAAGCAAATCACTAACCATAGCAGTTAGCTTCCCCACTTGTTGCAATATAGATTTCATTGCAGGTTCTGCTTTAATAATCCTATTCAAGTACCCTTCTGCGCTGGAATGGATGATTTGAAGTGGAGTGCGAAGTTCATGAGATACATTTTGAAAAAAGAATGTTTCCTCCTGGCGCAATACATCAAGCTGTTTAGCAGTTTCATTCATACTTTGTGCCAGCTCATATAATTCCTTGTCTTTGTATTGATTCGGAATGGGTTGGAATTTTCTTTCCCCTATTTTCTTTGCAAATTTTGTTAATTGAGCAATCGGTCTAGAGATATACCTGGAAAGAAGTAATCCTGAAAAAATAGCCAACACAAACGCAATAATAAAAATAAGACCTAAAACTAGATTCATCTGGTCTACAAAATGTGAAAGAGATGTCATATCGATGAAATAAAGAAGGTAGTTTTGAATCGTCTGACTAGTATTTTTTGTAGGGATTGAAACAAAGTAGTATTCGCGGCTACCAACTTTTGTAGATAGTACTTCTTCGGAATCTAAATCGATATGGTTGTTTTGGATATGTTGTACAAAAGCGTTTACTTCGGATAAGTTTTTCCATTCTTGCATAGATACAGTAGGGAAAACCATTTCATAATCAGGTGTAATAATAACAAAGTCAGATCGACCGAAAACGGTTCTTGGAAGTTTCCTCATGTCTGGAAAAGGTTCTGGTGGGGGATCTAATGGAGGTTTTTGATAGATGGGAGGAACAGGTGGAGGAGTAGAATCTTGTGAGGACATGTGAAGAATATCTTGGAGTTGAAGTTGAACAAGGTGTGTAGTGAATCGAGAAGCCAGTAAATTGAAACTTATCAGAGTAAAACTAACAATCGAAAGAATGAGGATCGTGATAATGAAAAATACGCGATTTTGTATAGAATTTCTCTTGTGAGGGATGTTTGGTCTATTGAATTTCATTGTCTATTGTTTGGATATGAAATCCAAATCCCCATATTGTATTGATCGATACATTACTTGGTTGTAACTTTTTTCGTAGACGACGAACAGTGTCATCGACAGCACGAGTCTCCACATCACAATCAAAACCCCAGATCTTTTGCAGAACTTCATCACGCGATACGCCTCTCTCTTGGTGGATTAACAAGTACTCCATTAAATCATATTCATTAGGAGTTAATCGTACATGATGATTGTCAATAAATAGTTCTTTTGTATCTGTTGAGAGGGTAATATTTCCAATAGAAAGCTTGTTTCTAGAAGAGCGAAAAGAATTGGTATCCATATCTATTCGTCGAAAAATCGCTTTAACTCGCATAAGTAAGGACATTGCAGAAAAAGGTTTTGTGAAATAATCATCACTTCCAATATTGATCCCAGTTGCATAATCAAGCTCAGAGTTTCTTGCAGAAAGAAAAATTATGGGTATTGTGCTAATCTCGCGTATTTTTCTGCATACTTCATAACCATCCATTTGGGGCATAGTGATATCTAAAATAGCAAGATCGCAAGGTTTTTTCTGAAATGTTTGCCAACATGATAAGCCATCGGCAAAGCAAGTAACTTCATATCCTTCACTTTCTAAAAATGAGGATATCAGATCTCGGATATTTTTTTCGTCATCAGCAAAATAGATATTCCGTTTCATGTACAATATACTATCGCGAAGGGCTTTGAGTTACAAGATGTGCAGCACATCATGAAGCCAATATTCAACGATAAAAACCATAGCAAGGGTGTCCAATTCACAATACTTTAGCAAAGCTTTTCGTAATTCTTTTCGTTCGGTATCCGACATTTCAGTAAACTGCATACGTGCGTATGCGATTAAAGCTGCGCCTCCTTCTTGTAATCGATTGTCGCTACTGAAAAGAATTTCACTGTCTTTTGGTATATCTTGGTAAAGATTAGGCAATAAATCGTATGGATTGATCATTTTCTCATGTTTGTATTTGCACCAGATCCAATTTCGAAAATTATGACTTGTAATTCCATTTTTGCACCCATAAATTGGCTTGGAGTATGTGTTTTGTAAATACGAACTCCGGGCAAGGATTGCAGGAAGAACTTTCTTGATGCTACATGAACCTTTCGTAAGGGGATCATAGTGATATCGTTTTACAAGTTCACAAAGATCTACCATATTTCGTTTCCCAATCCATTTTTCTTTTTGTTGATGTGTAGATTGCGTGATGGATCGAATAAACTTACATAGGTTTTCCTGATCTGGCAGTGGAGGATTGGCTTCCAATAATTGTCCAAGAATGATGTTTAGGAAAGTATTTTCATGGTTTGAATATCGAAATATAGTGCCTTGATCTGTATTCAGCTCATCTTTTAAATGACGAACAAACTCGTAGTTGGGCCAAGCACCTGGTTGAGAAGAAATAAATTGTCCGGCATGCTCGATTCTTCCGTCGCTGTACATTTTGTGATGGGAATATTGAAATGCAATCCCTTCATAAGGATGTCTTCCCTTGTGAAAGGGAATTGCGACCATAGTTGTTTCAAAATCAATGAAATGTAAAGGATACACCCATGCTTCCGCTTCAGCTTTTAGATTTTCAAAATCAATCCATGGAGTATTGTCGTTGTCTTGTGTTTTTTGAACTTGCAACCATTGTCTTTGCGAGATTGATAAACCTGGCTTATTGTCATGTTTTGGAAGGATATCATCTTCTTCTACATCGTCGATAAAATACTTCTCTTGCTCCAGAAGTTCATCCTTTTTTCTATAATTCCAAATTGAGAATACTTTCTCTTTACTGGTATCAAATTTTGGATTTTGCAAAATCTCTCTCCAGCAGATATCTGCTCCAGATACCATAAACAAGTTTTCTGTTTGGTCTGCTGGAAGAACAAATTCACAGCTTCCGCAAGCTTTTGTTGGGATAGGGGGTTCTTTTTGATCCAATTGGAGTAGTTTAGAAAAATGTTCAACTTTTTCAGTAAAAGTCAGCTTTACAAAATTCGAATTTGGTATGGGCAAACCAGTAGTTTCGTAGAGTGTATTGCAAATGTCATCTACAGGAACAGAAATCAAAAGTGGTGGATCCAGGTCTTGATCAGTAATATTCTCTGCAACTGCAAACTTTCTAGAAGCATTTTTAATATGAATCTTAAACTTTTGATTTAAACCGTCTGTTGGGCAAACAGCATGAGAATCTACAAGTAAAAGATTGGCTTGCACCGTAGACATAGGATATGCTTTCTGTAAAACATACTTTTGGAATGCTATATCATAGAGATATTCACTCCATTCGGAAGTTGGTAAACCATGCTTGGTGGTTAGCTTGGTTTTGTTCTTATCGTATGATTTAGCTTTTACTTCGTGAAGAATGAAAGAATTTTGCTTTTTTTCTAGTATATCGATTCTTATCAATAATTGATCAACCAAGAAAGCGCTTTCAAAAAGTACAATAGAGTCACTTGAAAGATATCCTTGGGTTTGAGATACAGCTTCTTTAAAATCAAGAGTTTGGATTTCTTTTCCTGCGGGAAAATAAAGTTTTGCAAGTTCTTGAACTTGAAAACCGCCCTCTGCTAGGGCTTCCAAAAAAGAATCTTCTTTACGAGCATTGACAAAGAGAGATTTGTCTAAATAGAAAAGCTTTGTTGGACATTCGCAAGCAATCTTGAATCGTGTTTTTGTTAGTAAACGACGATGCATCGTTAATTATAGGATAGTCGTGTTGGTTCATCCGTCATTGTGTCGTGTAAAATCTCTTTCCATTTTGGATCCTGCCATGTTCCTAGCTTATTGTGCATATCCAAATATTTTTTAGGAATTGGGTGAGTGCCATATACAACTTCAATATTGTATCGATTTTCAAGGAATTTTTTGAAGTATTCCAAATGTGGACAAGGGGGATAACCAACTAATAACCCTGTAGCGAGATGAATGATGGAAGCTCCATTTTTTATCATTTCTTCTGCAGCATATTCAATATTACCCCCCGGACATCCATCACAAGATGTATATCCGACAATTTCAGCTGTTTTATTTCTATATCGTTGAAATGCTCCTTCTCTTTTTCGAAATGAAGAAAAGCACTTACCACCAGCACACCTTCTATAACGATCGCAAATAATGATCCCTATACGTAATGTTTCTTCCATTTATAATCCTCCAGCATGATGATTTGATTAGTGTTATCGCTTTTCCGATGAGTTTGTCAAAT
>DAIMET010000022.1:0-12448 GCA_036725105.1 Calditrichota bacterium | reverse complement strand
CCTCCAGCATGATGATTTGATTAGTGTTATCGCTTTTCCGATGAGTTTGTCAAATGCGAGAGAAACTTTATGAATGTGTTTTTGTAATGGCTTCATCCCATGCAAGAAGAGTATTCGAAATGTCTAATTCTGAATGAGCAGAGGAGATAAAGCTAACTTCATATGGCGATGGAGCAATCATGATCCCAAGCTGGGTTAAATATTCAAAAAGGGTAGAAAAAAACTTCATATCAGTCTTACAAACATCATGATAGTTTTGCACATCGGGGATAGAGGTAAAAAACAAACTATAGACGGATCCATGTTTGTGAAGGATATGAGGGATATTGCGATTTTGTAATAGAGTTTGAATACCAAAAGTAAGTTTTTCGGTCTGCAATTCAATATCGCTATATAAGTTTTGTTGCAACTTTAATTCATGTAATGTAGCTTGACCAGCGGCAACTGCAATAGGATTGCCTGATAAAGTACCTGCTTGATAAACAGTGCCTTCTGGAGATACCATATTCATAATATCTTCTTTTCCTCCATAGGCACCAATAGGTAATCCACCTCCTATAATTTTACCCAGTGTAGTCAGGTCTGGATGAATATACAGAAGATTCTGTAAGCCACCATAACAAAAACGAAAACCGCTTATCACTTCGTCAAATATCAGTAAAGAACCATAATGTGTTGTAATCTCACGAAGGAATTCTAAAAATCCTTTTTTTGGAAATAATAATCCCATATTTGCTGGATACGGTTCAACAATGATTGCAGCAATTTGATCACCATATTTTTGAAAGCATTCTTCTACCTGCAAAGTATCATTGAATGAACAGTTCAATGTTAGTTGAGCAGTTTCTTTGGGTACACCCGGGCTGGAAGGAATGCGATCGGTGAGTAAACCTGAACCAGCTTTCATCAGAAAAGAATCAGCATGTCCATGATAACACCCTTCAAATTTTAGAATCAAATCTCGGTGCGTATATGCCCTTGCTAAGCGAATGGCACTCATTGTTGCTTCAGTACCTGAGTTTACTAGACGTAATTTTTGCATAGCAGGGAAAGCATCAACAATCTCGCTACAAAACTCAATTTCATGAATGGATGTAGAACCAAATGTGGTTCCATTTTCAGCAGCTTCCTGAATTGCCTTTACTACAACAGGATGCGAGTGTCCAAGAATCAACGGACCATAGGAACATATATAATCGATGTATTCATTCTCGTCCACATCAACTACCTTTGATCCAAAAGCTCGTTTCAGTATAACAGGATCCATATTCATTGATTTCCATGCACGAACAGGACTGTTCACGCCTCCAGGCATAATTTCTTTTGCCTGTAAAAATGCTTGTTGCGATTTTTCATTTTTCCATGTCATGAAATTACTCACCTTCTTTCGTAAATGTATATTTCATGCTTGTTTTCTTCCATTCTTTTATACTTTTCAAAATTTGATAGTGCTTACATTGAAAACTTTCTGACAGAGTTTGGATCTTTGCTATTAAATCTTGTTCAGAAGTGCCATGAATCATGGTAAACAATGGATAGGGAAATTGTGGAGGGCATTGGCGGAAATAACAATGACTCACAAAACTTAAGTCTGCAATAGTTGTAGTAACGAATGGAGCAAATGGTAAAGGAATATCCCAAACAACAAGCGCATTGTGTGAGTATCCTATGGAATGATGATAAGGAATTGCACCAATTCTTTTAATTATGCCTTTCGAAATCAAGTTTTGAATGCGCTCTACAATTTCTTCCTCTTGTACTCCTAATTGAACAGATAGATCTCGATAAGGTGAAGGATTTATGGGTAGCTGATCCTGTAAAAATTGCAATATGGAACGGTCCACCGAATCCAATCCTTTATATGTTGACATCTAGCATCACCTTTGACTTTATTCTATACGTTGAGGGAAATGTAGTAATGGGGTATCCTATATATTCTGAAAGTTCTTGCAAAGATTGTTGGATACAGTCTTTGTGGTCGATAAAAGTAAACCATAGGTTGAATTCGTGATTTCTCTCATAGTTATGGGTAATAGATGAAAACTGGTTTAACATTGTGGCAACTCTCTCAACTTCTGTTTGAGGAATATGGAGTGCGCATAAAGTGGAAGTGTAGCCTATTTTGTCAGATTGGAGAATACCACCAATTCGACGAATAATTTTGTCATCCATTAGCTTTTGAATGCGCTGTAAACAATCATTGATAGATATATCAAGTTGTTCAGCAATCTCTTGATAAGGATGAACCGATATAGGGAATGATGTTTGCATAAGAGAAACTAGTTGTTGATCAATTTCATCCATTCTATACTCCTGAGGGGGTATAATCACAGTAAGAATCTTCGGCCATATAATCACCATGTGAGTAAAAAGCTCTTGCCCGGCATCCACCGCATTTGGTTCTGTATCCGCATGCTTTGCATTTACCCGAATAATCTGCAGTTCGCAAACGAAGTAAGTGTGGGTTTTTGGACCATATTTCGTGAAATGGAATATCTCGTACATTACCAAGACGTATATCTAAATAAGCGCAGGGCTGAACATCACCAATGGGACTGACAATACAATAGCTAATACCAGCCAAACAACCTCGAGAAAACCTGGTTTTTAACTGATTTTGTTCAATAATTCTCATGAACTGAGGTGCACAAGTTGGTTTTAACTCAATCGGACAATCTTTTTGTTTTTGAACAATATGCGTCAGTAAATTTTCGTAGGAATGAATATCTAAAATTTGATCTTCAATACCAAGTCCCCGGCCTGTTGGAACAAGGAAAAATATATGATGAGCTTTTGCTCCTGATTGAATAGCAAAATTCGTCATATCATCAAGCTCTTGTACATTCCATTTCATGATTGTGGTATGGATTTGAAAAGGTAGTTGTGCGTAACGAAGATTCTCAAAACCTTGCATAACTAATTCATATGCACCTTTTTTCTTGCGAAAATCATCATATTTGGCGGGATTTAAACTATCCAAACTTACTCCAGCAGCAAGAAAACCAGATTGCCGAAGCGAAATTGCAACATCTTTGGTGATCAAACTACCATTTGTACCAAGTACAGGACGTAAACCAATCGAAGAAGCAAAGGATCCCAGTTCATAGATATCCTTTCTCATCAACGGTTCTCCTCCGCTGAAAATCATGATTTGGAAGCCAGCTTGTTTCATCTCTGTGATCATTTTCTTAGCTTCTTGTGTGGTAAGTTCTTGTTTAGCTTTCTCTCCTGAATCTCTATAGCAGTGATCACAAAACATATTGCATTGATTTGTGCTATTCCAAGATACTAGCATATTCAATCCTTTCTACAGATGCTCCAATACGTCAAGAGCAGAATAGGTAATAATATTATCTGCTCCGGCACGTTTCATGGAGAGTAAGGTTTCTAGCATGACTTGCGAATAATCAATCCAACCATTCATGGATGCAGCTTTCATCATCGAGTACTCCCCACTTACACTATATGCAATGATGGGATGATGGATTAGGGGCCGAAGAGAAGCAATAACATCCAAGTAAGACAGTGCAGGTTTTACAATTACCATATCCGCACCTTCTTCGATGTCTGTCATTGCTTCAAGATAGGCTTCGTTGGAATTTGCAAAATTCATTTGATAGGTTTTACGATCACCAAATTTAGGAGCACAATCAGCAGCATCACGGAAAGGACCGTAAAAGTTCGAGGCATACTTAACAGCATACGACATAATAGGGGTCATCTCAAATCCTTCTTCATCTAAAAGTGATCGGATATATCCTACTCTTCCATCCATCATATCCGATGGAGCTACGATATCAGCTCCTGCTTTGGCATGAGAAAGTGCAACTTTTGCAAGCAAACAGCAGGATTCATCATTCTGAATAACACCTTGTTGGTTAATAATTCCACAATGACCGGAAGAAGTATAACTGCAAAGGCATACATCCGTAATTACACATAAATCCGGAACACTATTTTTAATCTCTCTTACGGCTTTTTGTACAATGCCACTGGAGTCATATGCTTGCGATCCTGTAGGATTTTTTTCATTGGGGATCCCAAAAAGAAGAATTGAAGGAATTCCGGTAGAATGAATCTCTTTTGTCTTTTGGGATACATCTTTTAAAGGGTATTGGTATACTCCGGGCATAGAAGGGATTTCTTCTTTTGCAGTGATTGATTCAGAAACGAACAAAGGTAAAATCAAGTCAGCTGGATGAAGGTAGACATTTTGAAACATCGATCGCAACGTTTTTGTTTGCCTTGTTCTTCGAAGTCGAGTTACAGGAAAATTCATACCCTATCCTTTTTGTGCATGTGAATCTGGTCTTCAGTTAAATAACAGGCGGGATCTTCATCCCAGATATCACCATGAAGTGATTTAGCACGAATTCTACATCCAGCACAAACAGTTTTGAAATCACATCGACCACATTTCCCTTTCAAATTTGCAGGTTTGTTTCGTAGTTTGTCCATAAGTGGGTGTGGTTGATTCCATATTACACTAAAGGGTTGCTGACGTATATTCCCTATTGTTTCATCTTGCCAGAACTGACATGGATGAACATCACCAGTGGGTCCAACATTGCTAAATTTTGTTCCTGCAGAACAACCTCCGTGGAGAGTTAATAATTTCATAATTTCTTCGGATCGGGCTGGTTGTGTAGACAGTATCTTTTGAAATAGAAATACTCCATCTGCATGGTTGTCCGTAGTCAAAACTTCTGTTTTAACTCCTCTTCTTGAAAAATCGTATACACGATCACAAATGAACTCAATGACCTTTGTCATATCGGAATGGGATAAATCGTCTTGTGAAGATTTTTCTGCCCGACCAGCATACACAAGATGATATATACAGAACCTCGGTATATTCTCTTTTTCAACCAAATCAAAGATTCCTGGTAAATCTTGAAAGTTTGATTTTGTTAATGTCATGCGGATTCCTGTTTTCAGACCTATTTTCTGACAATTGCGAATTCCTTGGAGTGCAGCATCAAAGCATCCTTTTTTTTGTCGAAAATAATCGTGTGTAGACGGCATACCATCGATACTCACACCAACATACATAATGCCAGAATCTTTCAGTTTCTGTGCAACCTCTGGCGTGATAAGAGTACCATTTGTTGACAGTACAGGGCGTAAACCTTTTTGAGAAGCAAGATGGATAAGTTCAAAAAGATCTTTTCTCATCAGTGGTTCTCCACCTGAAAAAAGAAGAACGGGGACTTGTGCATCAGCGAGATCTTGAATAAATATCTTAGCTTCGTCTGTTGTTAGCTCGTTTTCATAAGATTGATCCTTGGCATCAATATAGCAGTGCAAGCATTTCAGGTTACATCGATTTGTTGTATTCCAAACTACCAGTGGTCTTTGAATATCAGAAAACTGTAACAAATGAGGCGGAATGTTTTTGGAATGTTGTTTTTGAATAACTTCTGAAACTGTCGCACTTCCGCATAATAACTTTGTAAATCCTATCATATCAACCTCGTTGTAAGTTAGTTTTTATCATTGTGATGATTGTATCGCACATACCATCAATTGTATGTAGTTCTGAAATGAAAACATTTTGCCAGTCATATTCTTTCAATGCTTCCGCTGTAATGGGACCTATACATACAGCAGGATATTGCAGTATTTTGTCCTGCAAAGAGACCGGTATTATTTTCATGAAGTTATGAACACACGATGCACTCGTAAAAGTGATCACATCAATGGGTTTGGATAAAAGTTTCTCGATGTCATCCGTTGAATGGTTGGTATTGACAGTCGATTCGTATAAATGATGTTCGTGAACTTCGCATCCTGCTTCTTGGAGGTTATTCACTAAGAAATTCCGGGCATTTTTTGCCCTTGGTAATAAAATCTTATGCCCTGGTTGAACATGGGACTGTAGAGAATCCCATAGCGACTCTGCAATATAGCGATTTGGGACAAGGTCAGC
The DNA here is from genome assembly GCA_036725105.1 of Calditrichota bacterium. Taxonomy (GTDB): domain Bacteria; phylum Caldisericota; class Caldisericia; order UBA6126; family UBA6126; genus JAGLCW01. The sequence continues at coordinate 6,519 of DAIMET010000022.1, read as the reverse complement.
ACGTATACCGTACTGCAGCAATTCTTGTTCAGTAGAAGGTCCCATACATGCTATACGATTTTTATGAAGAGCTCGTACATCTGAATAATGCTGGAAGAATTCTTCAAAGAAAAGTTTCACACTATTTACACTTGAAAAAAGAATCCAGGGAAAATCCTGAATTTGTTTTACATCTTCAACGAAATCGTTTGTGACAGGGAGTCGGGTAATTTGGATAGAAGGTAGCGAGATTACATCGGCTCCTAGAGCATTTAACTTCTTTCGGAAGGTTCCTTCTTGTGTCGTCGATCTTGTTACTAGAATGGTTTTACCCCACAATGGTAGATGATCAAGCCAATGCAAAGTAGGTTGTAATAGCACTGTGTTTCCTACCACAATAATGGAGGGAGAGTGAATTTTTTCTTTTTCTGCCTGGTGGACAATAGTGTTTAATGTGCCTGTTATGGTTCGCTGTTTCGGTGTAGTCCCTTCCTCTATAATTGCAATGGGGGTTTTAGGATCTTTACCAGCCGAAAGAAGATGATTGACAATGATCGGTAGATTTTTTACTCCCATTAGAAAAACAAGTGTATCGACACTTTTTGCAATTGAATCCCATGGGTAATGATCAATTGAATCGTTTTCTCGGGTATGACCTGCAATTACAGCAAAACTAGTGGAGTACCCTCGGTGCGTCACTGGAATACCAGCGTATTCTGGTACTGCTATAGCAGAAGTAATTCCAGGAACAAACTCAAAGTCAATGTCATTTTGACTTAGAAAAGCTGCTTCCTCGCCACCTCTACCAAACACAAAAGGATCGCCACCTTTTAATCGAACAACTTGTTTATCGGTGGAAGCGTATGTTCGAAGACATTCATGAATTTCATCTTGTGAAACACTTTTTCCATTTGGATCTTTGCCAACATAAAGGAGTGTGGATCTCATTGGGAAAAGTTTCACAATTGCATCACTTACTAATCGGTCGTATACAATAACATCAGCAGATTGAATAAGTTCTTTCGCTTTCACGGTTAAAAGGCCAGGGTCTCCTGGCCCCACACCCACCAAGTATACTTTAGGCTTTTTCATTTTCATCCTTTTTCAATATAGCCAATATTTCATGAAGACCATCGTTTTGCAAATTTAAAAAAACTTGTTGGGCAATATCTTCCCACTTAGAAACTGGTCCCTTGTGGTTTGTATGAGAAAGAAGAGAACCATCAGGTAAACACAACGAGGCTTCAATATGAAGCATATCTTGATGAGTTGTGGCAACAGCTCCAAAGGGTGTGTGACATCCCCCACCGATCAGCTGTAGTATTTTTCTTTCGCACGCAGTCTCGATAAAACTAGGGAGATGGCTTAGCGATTCGACTATTGATCTACAAGGACTCTGCTCAAGCGTTTCCATAGCAATTGCACCTTGACCAGGGGAAGGGATCATCCATGAATACGGTAGAATTTGTTTAATTTGGTTTTGCAGATTACAACGCTTTAAGCCTGCAAGTGCCATGATAGAACCATCAATATCACCACATTGACATTTTGTCAGCCGTGTTTGTACATTGCCGCGCAGTGGTTTGCATTCAAGATCTGGTCTTTGGTGGAGAAGAAATGCTTTTCTTCGTACACTTGATGTTGCAACAATACTATTCTTCGGCATTTCTTCAATGGAAGAGTAGCGACATGAAACAAAAACATCGTGGGGATCTTCTCTTTGCAAGACTCCAGCTAAGATAAAAGGAGGTTGAACACAAACAGGAAGGTCTTTTAAACTATGAACAGCAATGTCAATCTCATTTTGAAGAAGTGCTTTTTCGATTTCTTTAGTGAAAACACCCTGCCCTCCAAATTCAGAAAGGCACTGGTTTTGGTTTTTATCACCCGATGTAACGATGGGTACAATATCTACTTGATGTATGCCTATACGAAGTAACTCAGTTTTTACAAGTTCTGATTGCTGTAAAGCTAGGGCACTCTTGCGAGATCCAAGACGAATTCTATTCATCATACGAATCAATGTCCTGAAGCATAGTTAGTTTATTTTGTGAATCAGTTTTGTTCTTCAAGTGAAACAAGTCGTTTAACAGAAGAATACGATCCATGGTTTTATTTTCCAAAGCTAAGGTTTTAATTTCTTGAATGGGATGATGCAAAATGTTATAGGTGATGGAGTGTGCTAAGTCCTGTAAAATTTGTTTTTCTTTATCTGAAAGGGTCTCAAATCTTCTATAAGCTCTTTCAAGCTCTTTGTCTTTGATTGTTTCGAATGTCTCTTTTAAAGCACAGATTGTGGGCTCAACATGCTTTGTTCGGAGCCAGTTTGTGAATTGATCCAATTCTTGATCTATGCAGAAGGATACTTTTTCGATTTCTTCACTTCGATTATTCATGGATTGTTGAATGCGGTTGGAGAGAGTATCCATATCATAAAGTTCGCACCAACTACTTGATTGTATATCTGCTGATATACTTCTAGGAACAGATAGATCAACAAAAACAATCTTACCTTGCTGGGAGGTATTCATTTGTGAATGAATCGTATCTTTTGTAATCAATGGTTGTTCGCTTCTGATGCAGCTTACAATGTAGTTAGAATGAAGAATACAGGTATGAATTTGATCCATAGGACAAATTTCAACACTTGGATACTCTTTTTTAATGAATGTCATTTTTTCACTACTGCGGCAAGCAATCCGAATGGAGCGTAATCCTTTTTTGTAAAATGTCTTTAAAACAGCCATTCCCATTTCTCCAGAACCGATAATGAACAGATTGCATTGTGAATAGGATGGAAACGTTTCTCTACAAATATCAACACATAAACCAGGATAAGAAAGAGACTGCTGGTTAATCCTGGTGGTGGTTCGAACTTTTTTACCAACATGGATGGCCCGTTGAAAAAGGGTATGCAAAACTTTATCGGCGGCATTTTTCTCATACGATACTTTGTAGGCACTGCGTATTTGATGAAGAATCTGATCTTCACCAAGAAGTAGTGAATCCAAACCTGACACAACTTCAAAAAGATGCTTAACAGCATCAATGCATTGATATTCAGCAAAGAAACTAGTAAAATCTTCTTCTTTTGTATTGGAATGATGGTAAAAAATGTTTTTTAGATGTGACATTCCCTCTTCTATATGACATGTAGAAAGATAAACTTCAAAACGGTTACATGTAGAAATAATCACGCATCCCTGTATAGCAGGGTTTTGTAAAATTTTTTCATACAGCGCATCAATATTTGTTTCTAAACTTGAAACCTTTTCACGGACTCTGAAAGATGCCGTTTTATGGTTTACTACAAGTGAGTAGATATACAATTCTTCACCTTATCTTGTACTTCTTGTAAAGGTTTTTCATCTAGCTCCTCTAGTATACCATCATATAACATCTCTTTCGTAACAGATTGTCTTTGTTTGCTATCAGAACAGACATTTTTTACATTCCTTCGAAGATGACCTAAAAAAATTACAAAATCCCCATATATGGAAGGGATGATCTTTTCGATCTTTTTCCGTACTAGTCTTGCAAAGCCAGGACATTCTCCTTGTGTGGAAATAGCAATAGCAAGTGGACCTCTTCTAACAATGGAAGGAACATAAAAATCACAGTTTTCTGGATCATCTACAGCATTGATCAAGATTTTCTTTTTGTTGGCTTCTTTTCGAATTTTTTCATTTGTTTGAGGTTGATTTGTGGCTGCAAAAACAACATCAATATTCTGTAAATCTGAAGTTTGGAATTCTCTTTTTTTGACTTGCAAACGATTTTCTGAAGCCCAGCATTGAATTTCTTTGCAAATACAAGGGCTAATTACAGTTAGATGACATCCAGTATCCAACAGACTCTGGATTTTTTGGGCAGCAATTGAACCACCACCAACAACAAGAATCTTCTTTTGCTCAAGTTTTAGAAAAATAGGATATAAAGCTTTCATATCAGTTAACTTTATAAGTTTTTCTTACAAACTCAAATAGAACATCCTTGCCTCGATCAGAAATTGTAACTTTTTTAACGAACAACAACGTTGTTCAAATATTTCCGACAACATTCCTGATACTCCTTGAGAAGTGGAAGTGGGGTTCTGGATTTAGTTCGGTAAGCTGGATCAGGAACATTATCTCTGGGAACAAAAGCCTGTAAGACGTATTTCTTTACAGTACCTATTTCGTTACAAATCTCCACCATATCGTTCTCGGTGTGGAAACCAGGTACAACAGTTGTGCGAATTTCATATTCCGTTCCACAATTTTTTAACATTTCTAAGCTAGTTAGAATAGCATCGGTTTGGATAGGTGTTTGCGTGAGTTCAGACAAGCGTTTAAGCGGTGCTTTGTAATCCATAGCAACATAATCAATATAGGGTAGAGATTTCTCAAATTGATCAGGGAACGATCCTTGCGTATCCAGTTTTATCGAAAATCCCATCGATTTGATCTCTTTAATAGTTTCTGAAAGAAAAGAAGACATAGTAGGCTCTCCTCCAGAAATGGAAACTGCATCTATCCAGTTTTCTTTCGCTAGGAGTAAACGATTTCGGAGTTCTTCAATTGACATTGTGTCGTTTGTATATGGAATCAAATCGGGATTGTGACAATAACGGCATCGAAAATTACAACCTGCCGTGAACATCATGAGCGATAAATGACCGTCGTAGTCAATAGTTGATTCTTGAGGTAAAATTGTATATATTGCGCTTTTACTCATCCCTATCCTGTTCTTTAGCGACTTCCATCAACTTCAAGATATCTTCTTTGGTGATATATTGATGATTTGCATAATCAGTCTGAAGCTGTAAATAGGTTGGTAAATACTCAATACCATTCTGTTGGTTATATACAGGATTTCTCTGGTCATGTATCTTTTCATATTTTTTTGATGCATCATTCCATTTCATAATCTGCAGAGCAGGTATTCGCTGCCCATTGATCGTCTCGGCTTTTGCATAAGCTACCAAACCTTTTCTGGTGGAAAGGTTTTGTACATCCGCGAAAAAATCTAAGGGCTTGGTATGGAGAATTTCGTCTACAATTTTTTGTAGCTCTTTACAATGTGGACAGTTATCTTTACCGTAAATTACGATCATATACTTCGTAGGTTTCATAGAATACTTCCCTTCCTAGAGTCGACAAGAGTCTCCATCACATTTTGGAGTTGGGGGTTCTGGATGTTCAGAAATTCCTGTAATGGGATTACCACTAGGTTGCATTCCTTGAATAAGATTTACAGTATACGAGTTTTGCTGCTTGTGAATACCATAATTGCCAGCATGACGGGCATTTAATTCTTCAATCTTTGATTTATTCCAATTTTTGATCACGCTAAAATATCCAACAATACGAGAGATTGAATCAATATCCTCGCTGCCGCACTGATCGCAAGATTGACGAATGCCCATCATTTGATGATGGCATTTATTGCAATAAGTAAACTCTGGGCTAATGGTAACTTGTGCAGTTTGGGTTTTGTACAATGTATTCTTGATCAATTGCATAATACTGTCTTTAGAAGGCCTTTCTTCACCTATAAATGCATGTGTGATGGCACCGCTTTCTATCAGTCCGTGGAACATTCCTTGAATACGTATTCTTTCAACGATACCAACGGGAGCATCAGCAGATAAATGTACAGAATTGGTGTAGTAGACGTTATCATCTTCAATGCTCCCCTTTACAATGTCAGTTGCATGTTCGGGATAGTAAATCAGATCAGTTTTTGCCAGTCTTCTAGCAGCGGATTCCGCAGGAGACTCCTCCAAGGTGAACTTGAGATTGTATTTTTGAGTGTATTCACGAATTCTCTCGTTCATGGCTGCTACAATTTCAATAGCTTTATCAACCATATCGGCGGATTCATGCATTTGTTGTCCATACAAATACTTCAGTGCATCATTTACGCCAATCAAGCCAATAATATATGTGCTTTTCTCAAGATCAACATATGGAAGACCATCATTGGATGATTTTCCAATTTGCCAAAGTGGACTTCCTTTTTGCATCATTTTTTGACTGACAAACTCTTTTTTCATCAAGTGAGCTTCGATTGCCATGTCCATCGATTCATAGATTTTTTGAATCAAACCGTCCATGGTTTTATTACCATCAATGGCTGCTAGATATGCTGCCTGAGGAACATTGATCGTAACGTTCTGAAAACCACAAAACCTCATTGTTTCGGGGTGAACTAGCATGTAATTATCATTTATGGTGGTTCGTAAGCGACAACAAGCAGAGAGAGTAACCTGGTCACGGTCAAATATGAAATAAACCGAACCATTGTTGGCTGCGACTTCAACAGCTCTATCTAATACTGCTGTTTGCTTTGGGTCAGAAAATGATTCCTCGCTAACATGAAAATCACACTTTGGAAATTCAAAAATTCGTCCATTTTTATCGCCTTTTTCCCAGACATCTAGCATTGCTAAGGCAAATTTTCTTGCTACATCTTCGTAATCGCCATATGTGCAGATTTGGTAACCCTTTTTCTGATTTTCCTGCATGATTTTTTCATCATATACAATACTTCCATCTG
>DAIMET010000021.1:0-21242 GCA_036725105.1 Calditrichota bacterium | reverse complement strand
TGAATGGTCCCCGGGATGAAAACAAAGTATCTCAAGGATATGAAAAAGTTATTGCAGCCAAATTAGACGATGCAAAATTTTTCTTTGAGCAAGATCAGAAAATACCCCTAAAGGATCGCTCCACGCATATTGAACGAATGATTTTTATGAAAGGACTGGGTACTGTTCTACAAAAAACTAGCCGTCTTCTATTAATGGCGGAAAAATTTCCGTGCGGAGAAGATGTACAGCTTCTAAAAAGAACCACCATGCTTTCGAAAATGGATTTGTCCACACACATGGTAGCAGAACTCTCAGAACTCCAGGGAACCATGGGGAAAATATATGCAGCCTTGCAAGGGGAAGAGGAACGGGTATGCGTAGCCTTAGAGTCCTACTATTTGCCCAAGCGAGAATCAGATCCGATTCCAAAGGATAGCATTGGACAAATCGTAGGCTTACTCGATCGCATTGACACTCTTGCAGGGGCGTTTGCGATTGGAATGTCTGTGTCGAGTTCTGCTGATCCTTTTGGTTTACGAAGACAATTGAACGGAATCCTGCGCATTCTATACGAAATTCCTTTTTCAATATGCTTAGAAGAATCGTTTTCCAGGGCATTACACTGCTACAAGGAAGTAAATCAGTTGGACATGAAAGAAGAGGAAATTCTTTCAAATCTACAGGATTTCTATACCCAAAGATTGAACTTGTTTCTTCAGTCCATGCATCGATATGATATGGTGAATGCCGTTTTGTGTTCCTCTTGGATTCATCCATTCCTTGCAAAAGAAAAGCTGGTATTGTTGGAAGAAATCGGTTCTTCCGATGAGTTCAAGGTTTTATGTGAATCATTTACACGAATTCGAAATATCACCAAAGGGGACTATGCAACTGAAAAGGTGCAAACTTCACTATTGGTGGAACCTCAGGAACAAGCTTTGTATGACGCATTTCAAAAATGTTTAGGCAAAAATGATGCCACAGACGAATCAGACCATCTTGTAATTCAGCTAAAAAAAATGTATTCTTTGAACCCATTTATTGTTGATTTTTTTGATTGTGTATTGGTTCACTGTGAAGATCCTGCTCTGAAAGAAAATCGTATACGGCTAATTTCAGCCATTAATCGATATTTTTTACAATTTTGTGATTTTTCAGAAATCGTATTTCAAGGAGGCAATTAATATGAATCAAAAATTTGTGTATCAATTCCAAGAGGGATCCAGAGATATGAAGGGCCTGCTTGGAGGCAAAGGAGCCAATTTAGCGGAAATGGCACGATTGGGCATTCCGGTACCTCCCGGGTTCACCCTTACAACCGAAGTATGCAAGTATTACTATGATCACAATAACACCTATCCAGAGACCTTAATGAGCGAAATCAAAGAGCATCTGGCTCAAATGGAAAAAGATGCTGGAAAAGCATTTGGCGACCCCAAAAATCCTCTCTTGGTATCGGTCCGTTCTGGTGCTGCAGTTTCTATGCCAGGAATGATGGATACAATATTGAATCTTGGTTTCAATGATGAAGTTTTTGCATATCAAGTAGAAAATAGTGCAAATCCAACTTTTATCTGTGATTCTTACAGACGTTTTCTGCAAATGTTTGGCAATGTTGTGTATGGAATTCCTCATCATTTGTTTGAGAAAGTTCTGTCAAAAGTAAAAGAGCAAAAAGGTGTCACTTTGGACAATGAACTGGATCAAGATGGATTGATGCAAGTGATCGAAGGATACAAAAAGATCTATATCGATCATCGAGGAAAAGGATTTCCGCAAGATCCAATGACACAGTTGATGGATGCCATCAATGCTGTGGTAGGTTCCTGGAACAATGATCGTGCCATCATTTACAGACGCCTTAATAAAATTACAGGTTTGTTTGGTACGGCTGTAAACGTCCAGGCAATGGTTTTTGGAAATAAAAATATGCAATCGGGTACTGGTGTTTGCTTTACACGAAATCCCTCCACTGGAGAAAAAGGTTTGTACGGGGAATTTCTGTTAAATGCACAAGGTGAAGATGTTGTTGCTGGCATTCGTACTCCTAAGCATATCGATGAACTGGAATCGATTCTTCCTGATTGTTACCACGAATTGCTTCGCATTTTGAACATTCTCGAAGGACATTATCGTGATATGCAAGATATTGAATTCACCATTGAAGATAGCAAGCTGTATCTACTACAAACTCGTAGCGGAAAACGAACAGGTGCTGCTTCTGTGAAAATCGCCGTAGATTTGGTAAACGAAGAGATGATCAGCAAAGAAGAAGCTATTATGAGAGTGGAACCCAATTCATTGAATCAGCTGCTTCATCCTTGTTTTGATCCTTCTCATCAAAAAAATGCCGTTGTTATTGCCAAAGGATTGCCAGCCTCCCCTGGAGCAGCTTTTGGAAAAGTTGTGTTCACTGCTGATGAAGCCCTACGCGTTGCAAATGAAGGGGAAAAAGTCATATTGGTTCGCGAAGAAACTTCCCCAGAAGATATTCAAGGAATGGATAGCGCGCAAGGAATTTTAACAGCCAGAGGTGGAATGACTTCTCATGCTGCAGTTGTTGCCAGAGGCATGGGCAAATGTTGTGTGTCGGGCGCAAACGACATTTCAGTGAATGAAGAAGAAAAATTATTCAAAACCCGCAGCGGTGAAATCATTCACGAAGGAGATGTCATAAGTCTCGATGGGACAAAAGGTGAAGTTTACAAAGGACAATTGCCAACTCTCCCACCGAATCTAAGCGGTGAGTTCGGACATTTAATGCAGTGGGCCGATGAAATACGAAGGCTTCAGGTACGAACCAATGCAGATACTCCCAAAGATGCACACCAAGCAGTAGAATTTGGAGCACAAGGAATTGGTTTATGCCGTACTGAACATATGTTTTTTGATGGAGATCGTATCAAAGCAGTTCGCGAAATGATTTTGGCAGAAGACGTGAAGGGCCGCGAAAAAGCATTGGCCAAAATTCTTCCTATGCAGCGAGAAGATTTTATTGGGATATTCAAAGCTATGGAAGGAAAACCCGTCACCATCCGCCTTTTGGATCCTCCCTTACATGAGTTTTTACCCAATGACCCCGAAGATATTAAAGAGTTGGCTCATGAGCTAGGTGTAGATGTTCAAGCTGTTAAAGAAAAAATTGAATCTCTGAAAGAATTTAATCCAATGCTGGGTCACCGAGGGTGCCGCTTGGGTATTACTTATCCAGAAATCACGCGTATGCAAACGCGAGCCATCATTGAAGCAGCTTGTGAATTAAAGAAAGAAAATCAGAATGTAAAACCAGAGATTATGGTCCCACTTGTTGGAACAGATAAAGAATTCATTTCTCAAAAAGAAGTCATTGATGAAACTGCTGGCATTGTAATGCAAGAACAAGGAATTTCTTTGGAATATCTCGTGGGAACAATGATTGAGATTCCACGAGCAGCACTTGTTGCTGGTGATATTGCAAAAGAAGCAGCATTTTTCTCCTTTGGTACCAACGATTTAACACAGATGACATTTGGTTATTCAAGAGATGATGCAGGTAAGTTTTTGAGTGCATATATCGAGAAGAAAATTCTTGCTGAAGACCCGTTCCAAAGCATCGATCAAAATGGTGTTGGCAAGCTCGTAGCCTGGGCATCAAAAGAAGGTAAAGCTGCCAATCCATCTTTAAAATTAGGAATATGCGGTGAACACGGCGGCGACCCTGACTCAATCGTATTTTGTGATGCTTTAGGTTTGCAATATGTAAGTTGTTCACCCTATCGAGTACCGGTTGCTCGATTAGCTGCTGCTCAAGCAGTAATGAAGAATAGCAAGTAGGCTTTGAAATATTGTTCCCCGATACGGAGATATCCATGGATATCTCCGTATAGAAGGGACTAGGCATCATGGATCATCATATTGAAGACTATATCCAAGAAATCAAAACCAGGATTAACATTGTAGATTTCATTGGTAAATTTGTTTCCTTGCGAAAAGCAGGTCAAAACTTTGTTGGATTGTGTCCTTTTCATGTAGAGAAAACCCCTTCGTTCACTGTGAATCCTGCCAAAGAAATCTTTTATTGTTTTGGCTGTCACACCGGTGGAGACATTATCCACTTTGTGGAAAAATACGAAGGTTTAACATTTCAGGAAGCTGTTGAAGAACTAGGTCGAGAGGCTGGGCTTGAACCTCCTCGGTGGGGACATAAAAAAACAGACTCTAAATACAATCCTTGGTTTGAATTTCTTAGCGCTTGCATGAGTTTTTTTCAGAAACATCTCAGACATTCGCCACAAGCTATGGAATATGTTAAAAATAGAGGATTGACACAGGATACTCTTAAAAACTTTCAAATTGGATATGCTCCTGCAGATCCTAAAGATTTTATCAACTATTTCACCAATCTTGGATTCGACAAAGAAGATGCTAAGCTTTTGGGACTTCTTCGAGAAAAAGAAGACGGATATCTGTACCCCTATTTTCGAAACCGAGTCATTTTCCCTATTTTTGACCTTCGAAAGCGTGTAATTGGTTTTGGTGGAAGAGCAATTGAAAAAGACCAAATGCCAAAATATCTAAATAGTCCTGATCATAGCCTGTTTCACAAAGGAGAAAACTTATACGCTCTTGCCCAGGCAAGATCAGAGATGAATCGATCCAAACGAGCTATTGTAGTAGAGGGCTATATGGATGTTATCTCCATGTTTCAACATGGAATCACCAATGTTACAGCTTCACTTGGTACTGCCTTTACACCCGAACAAGCGAAACTGCTTCGGAAATATTCGGAAACTTTGTATATTTGTTACGATTCAGATGATGCTGGTAAGCAAGCAATTTTGCGCACCATCGATATAGTTCTCCCAATGGGATTTTCGAGTCGCGTGATTCAAATCCCCCCTCCTTTCAAAGATCCTGATGAATACATATCTGCTAAAGGCAAAGAGTCGTTTTTGGAATTGATGGAAACTGCCAAAGGTGCTTTGGAGTATTGCTGGGAAGCAGTGATTGAAGGAAAGAATCTGCAAGACCCAATAACAGCTAGCGCTGTTGTGGAAAGTATGTTTCGGAGATTTATGAAAGTGAAAGATCCTGTACGGATTGAGACTTTATTGAAGCAGATTTCTCTGGATTTAAAAATCAAACCCTCTCTTCTGGAAGAAAGAATGCAATCCATGATGCGAGGAAATACTTCTCAATCCAAAAAAAGGACAAAGAAGACAAGGATTGATACCGAAACAATTATTGACCAAAGAGACGCATCTCTTCTTTTAAAAGCGATGATTACCAATCCAAAAGACTGGGCACTCATTATTTTCACAAAATTACAACCCGAGGATTTCCCCCAAGGCATCTTTCGGGAACTTTTTACGGAGTTTCGTGATTTATTTCAAGAAAAAAAGAATATTCAGGTCGAAAATTTTCAAGAAGATCCTGACAAAGAGAATTTTTATAGTAAACTAATGGAACTTCAAAACATGAATAATAAATGTATTGAAGGTGATGTAATTCCACAGATTTTGTGCCATGTTGATTTAGTTCGTAAAAAGAAAAATGTGCTCATACCCCTGCAAAGACGGGTAAACAAGGCTGAACAGGAAGGCGACTATGAAGAATCGAAACGCCTTCGAGAAGAAATTCTACGCCTTCGACGTGAAGAATTTTAATTAGGTTTTGAAAAGAGAAAGGATTCCTTCCGCAAAATGAAAAAAAAAGAAACTCGGTCAAAAAAAACTGAAAAAAAAGCTTCTAAAGAGGCAGCTGCTGTTCAAAAACCTCTTCGAGATGAACATGGTCGTTTTATTTCGGCAAAAAAAGCTGCTTTAAAGAAATCGAAAGTAGCCTCTTCCAAGACATCCTCTCCCAAGAATGCTTCTTCAAGTTCTAAAGATACACTCAAAACCAAAACCCCTGCTCCAATAAAAGAATCCAAATCCTCTCCTACACCCAAAGTAGAAAAAAAGGAATCCCCCGTAAAAACTAAAACGACGAAAGCAGAGAAATCAGTAAAAAAAGAGAAGCCACAGACACCAAAGACTGAAAAAAAGAAAATAACACCAAAGAAAACAGCTTCACCAAAAAAAATAAAGAGCACTCCCGAAAAAGAAAAAATTGCTCCTCCTATGGATGAAGCCAAACTTATCTTAGAAGAAAATGGTGCTGATGCAGAAGAAAGAATCCGAACCATCCCTGCATTTAAAAAATTGCTCAGTGCGGGAAGCAAGGGCAAGATCGTCGAATACAAAAAAATAATGAACGTGATGGAACAAGTTCAGATGACTGAATCTGAAGTTGAGATTATGTATTCCATTTTGGATCAGGAAGGAATTGAATACGGTGATGCAGATTCACATTTTGAAGATGATGATGCATTTCATGACGTTGAAGAAACAGAAGAACCCGATGTAGAAGATGTTGACCTACGTGATCCAATTAAAATGTACTTGAAAGAAATTGGAAAAATTTCCCTTCTTTCTTTCGATGAAGAAATTGAATTGGCAAAGCGTATTGAAAATGGCGAATTGATCGCTAAAAAGAAATTGATTGAATCCAACTTACGTCTTGTTGTCAGTATTGCAAAAAAATATACGGGTCATTCTTTGTCCTTTTTGGATCTTGTACAAGAAGGAAATGTCGGGCTGATTCGTGCTGTTGAAAAGTATGATTATCGCAGAGGTTTTCGGTTTTCCACGTATGCATCCTGGTGGATTCGTCAAGCCGTTACACGTGCATTGGCAGATCAGTCTAGAGTCATTCGAGTGCCTGTTCATATGGTAGAATCTATCAATAAAATTCAACGAGCAGAACGACATTTGTATCAAAAATTGGGACGACCTGCAACACACGAAGAAATTGCCAAAGAACTTGGTCTTCCGGTGAAAAAAATTAGAGAGTACCTGAAAGTCTCCCAAGAACCAATATCACTTGAAACACCCCTGGGTACAGATAAAGATAACCGCTTGGGGGATTTTGTGGAAGATAAACGGGCAATTTCTCCCGAAGAAAAGGTAGTTGACCTTCACTTTAAAGATCAACTCTATCAGGTTTTGAATAACCTCACAGAACGGGAAAAAGAGATTCTCTTGCTTCGATTTGGACTGGAAAATATTAGGCCCCATACCTTAGAAGAGGTGGGGAAGATATTTAATGTAACCCGCGAGAGAATTCGACAAATCGAGGCAAAGGCTATTAAACGCTTGCGTCAAGATATGAAAGCACGACTCGACAAAGAATAAACAACTTCATGTTGTTTAACGGTTGTGCATTGGGTTGTTCGTTAACATTTCTAATATGGTTTGGGCTGTTTCTTTCAGCTTTTCGTTCTGGCTCCAATTTTTCATGATGATGCTTGTGCGATCTAATAAAAATGGATCTTTTCGTTTTGCAATTTCCCGAATCATTTGAATAACAGTGAGTTCAGGATTTTGTGTTTGGGACTGAAGGAGCCATTCGCGAAGTTTTGCTTCCACAACAATTGGTTCGCGAATATAGAAATCTTTTAGTTTTTCTACTAGGTGATTGCGAACTTGTACATCGTGATCTTCGATAAATCTGCCCAAGAAATCAAGGATATGGTTTTCCTCATCTTCTGCTTTTGTATTTACAGAGGTGACTGCTACGATCTTTAAATCCACATTTTCTTGTAGATTCCAAAATCTGACAATGTTTTCTGCTAATCGTTCTTCCTGGTCTTTCCAGGAATTTTTCAAAGCATTCGCTGCAAATTCTCGGACATCTTTTCTTGACCGAAGCGCTTCTTCCATTTTGGGAAATCCAAATTCGGGATGTTCCAGCGATATACCCGAAATAATAAGAAGTGCAGAATATTTTTGCATTGGAAGATAGGATTTTAAAAATTCTGTAAGAAGTTTATCTTCCTCAGTCGGGTATTGATCATAAAGACTTACAAGCGTATGCACTGCATACACTTGATTTTGTACGGACGCATGATTCAAGTATTTTGCTATATGCGGAAACGCTCTTTTTCGCATATAGTTTTTTAAATCAAATTCAATATTTTGATCGATTTCCATCTGTTCTTTTTTCGAAATAGTTGTTTTAATCATAAACTCCGTCTTCCTTTGTCAAAATGCTTTACTTATGATACGAGATAAAGGCTACGAAATCAATATGAATTGTTTGATTTGATATGGAAATTTTCCCGATTTTTCAAAAGAAAATCCCACCTTTGAGAAAGAGGGATGAAAAAGAGATGGTGGGCGATAGAGGAATCGAACCTCTGACCTCTTCGGTGTCAACGAAGCGTTCTACCTCTGAACTAACCGCCCAAGAGGAGCATAATAATAGTATCAAAAAAAATGTTACTTTCAATACTCTTTGCGATATAATAGATGGGATCCATTATTTTGGAGGTTTCTATGAAACTAAAAACAGCGATTGTAGTGTGTTTTTTTGTCTTTCATGTTTTTTCTATTACAGCTTTTGCCCAACCAACGCAAGTCAATGATTCTGCAAAGTCTCTTCCCGAAGTTACACTCCCATACCCTCCCCAAATGCCTGGTACTACCACGAAGAAATTGGAAGATGGTACTATCGTGATTCCAAATGACCAATTCAATCGATCAACTCAATCCAATATCGATACCAAAGGCAATTTTACTGGAATTGACATGGAAGATATTGATATTGAATCAATAAAACCACCCCCCATCCCAAAAGAGCTACTCCAACCACAAACTCCACCAGCAGGTTCCGAAATTGATATTAATGAGCCTACTCAGCCCATTGAACTACCAAATGCTAGTGAAAAACCCTGGTTTTTTAGTTGGTGGTTCATTTCTCTCTTGATTCTTTTTATCGGTGGTGTAGTTGTTTTTTTATTCCAAAAAACATCCAACCAACGGGATAATTCTTTACTTGCTAAGACTCCAAAGAAATGAAACAGAAAACCGTTATAACTTTCTTCCTTCTTTTGATTGTTGTATTCGGAGGTATATCCTGCCGTGTACAATCGGACATTGATCAAGTGGATTTAGATACAACACAGTTTAGGAACGGCCGCGTTGCATTGTATGCTACCTATGACAAAACATCTGAAAAAATGATGAGTTGGTCGCAACATTCTGTGTTGCGACAAGAGTATGGAAAAATTGAATACCGCATTGAGCTAGTAGGACTGGCGAGTCAAGAATTTCAGCAATGCATTTTACAGGAAACCCCACCAAGTTTGCTACAATTTTTTGTGTATAGAATTGAAACAGATGCCGAAGAAAAGAAAGAAAATGATACAAGTTTTGAAAAAGAATTGCTATACAAAGGAGAAAAAAAGGGTAGAAGTTTCTATGCTCACAATTACACCACCCAATCTCCTAAAGTACGCCGCGTATATGTAGGGAATCAATGTTTTGAAAAAGAACTTCTTCCTACATTATTGTGCTCTTTTCCAGTTGATACTGACAACTCAATAACTCTTCGTTGGGTGGACAGCCGAATACCCAGACAAGAAGAAACCGATGACACTTTGGAAGGTACAGTTTCCATAATCGTTGATCAAGTGGAAAATGTCCAGGCAAAAGGTAGCGAACATTCTGCCTATAAATTACTGATTCCTTCCTGGGAAACTGTGGTGTGGATTCGAGAAGAAGAACCACACATCATGGTGAAAATGGAGAATAATCGAGAAGTAACGGTATTGTCCGAATGGAATGGAATATAAAAGACCATGAAAAAACCTCGGGAAAGATATCCCGAGGTTTTTATTCAATACAAAATGATGAAGAGAATAAGTAAAAGAAAAAAGGTACTTATTCTTTTTTAGATTCTTCCGTAGATCCTTCTGCAGAAGCAGCTGCTTCTCCTTCAGGAGTTCCTTCAGTTGAAGCTGTTTCTCCATCAAGAGCAACATTTCGGGCAAAAATTCCAGCTACCTTTAGATTGAGGGGAGATACCATAGATACTCCGCTAGGAAGACCCAAATCGCGAGTATACAATGTTTGGTTGATATCCAGATTTGTTACATCTAAAGGAATTTCACGGGGTAAATCTTCTGCTTTACCAGCAATTTTTACTTTGAAAAGTGTAAATTGAAGCTTGCCACCGTTTTTTACACCGGCACATTTTTCTTTGTTTTCCAGGCGAACGGGCACGGTGATGGTGATTTTCTGGTCGTCTTGAAGTGCCATAAGATCAACATGATAGGGTTCAAAACTTACAACGTCTTGTTGGATTTCTTTGATTACCAGAGACATTTTCTTTCCATCTGGTAAAGTGCAATTCAAAATAACATTTCGACCATTTTTCTTAAGGATATGCTTGAATTCCTTGCGATCTACAGCAATAGGAATATTTTCCATTTCTTTCCCATAGACAATGCCCGGGACAAGATATGGATTCGCTTTGTCTCGTTGTTTTAGTCCAAATTCGATAACTTCCATGCTTAACTCCTTACGTGTTTCTACAAACATAGAATTTTATTGAGCTTTGACAGAATGTCAAATTTCTATTCAGGTAATTGGTGATCCTTAAACAAAGTGGGTCCAGATACATCGTCGAAAACTTCCGATAGCGACATATTCATGCATATACGGAAGATGGCTTCGGAAATCAAGGGGGCAATGGAGAGTACTTTTAGTTTTGGGCAACTGTTGATTCGATCAGTAGAATGGTGAACAGAATTTGTAATCACAATTTCTTTGAAGGAAGAAGCATTCAATTTTTCTATGCAATCACTAACAAATAAGCCATGAGTAATGCAGGCATAGACATCTTTTGCTCCTTTTTCTAAAAGTAGTTCCGCTGCTTTACACATTGTTCCACCCGTGGAGATGATATCGTCCATCAGGATGGCATTTTTCCCCCTCACATCTCCGATTAGGTGTATGCTTTCCACTACATCAGTTTTCGTTCGGTTTTTTTGACAAACGGCTATTTCGCAGTGCAGCATTCTGCTAAGGACTTTTGCTCTTTCCACGCCACCCATATCTGGCGAGACGATAACCGGATTTTCTAAATTCTTGGATAAAAAATAATTTTTAAAGAGTAGAGCTGCGGTAAGATTATCGCTGGGAATGTCAAAAAAGCCTTGAATCTGTCCTGCATGTAGGTCAATGCTCATAAAGCGAGTAGCTCCAGCAGTTTGGATGATATTTGCAATAAGCTTTGCGGTGATGGGTTCTCTTGATTTTGTTTTGCGATCTTGCCGTGCATAACCGAAGTAGGGAACAACCACAGAAATTTTGTCTGCAGAAGCGCGTTTTAATGCATCAATCATGATGAGGAGTTCAATAACATGATCTGAACCACCATTTGTGGACTGGATGACAAATACTTCTTTTCCACGAATATGCGTAGCAGGTCTGCAATAGATTTCTCCATCCGAGAAGCGACGTATTTCCATCTGGCCTGGTGTAATACCAAGATGGTTACAAATCTCATCTACTAAAGGTTGATTGGATGTTCCACTAAAAACAACAACTGAGGGTGGATGAAGTCTCATGATGACCTCCGCTTCATTTTAGATTCTCTATACTTTGAAGCCCAGTCCTCTTTATTGACCTGTTTGTTTCGCTCGATTGCAAGAGAATTGGGAGGAATATTCTGCGTGATCACAGAACCAGCACCAGTGAAAGCACCTTGTTCGATTGTGACAGGGGCTACAATGATGGTATCAGAACCAATAAAAACATCTTCTTCAATGATGGTTTTATGTTTGTCAAATCCATCGTAATTGCAGGTAATGGTTCCGGCACCAATATTGGATCGTTCTCCTACAACTGCATCGCCTAAATACGAAAGGTGGTTTGCTTTGCTGTGCGATTTTAACTCACAGTTTTTCATTTCTACAAATGTACCTGCTTTTGCACCGTGACGAATAATGCAGTTTTCACGAAGAGAGGTGAAAGGTCCAATTGTGCAGTGTGATTCTACAATAACTTTTCCGCGATTTCCGCGAATGCTGACAAATGGCCCAATTTCGCAATCTTCTCCGATTTCGATGGATCCCTCCATCCATGTATTTGGTTTAATAAGAGTATCTCGCCCTATCGAAACATTGGGTCCGATGTGGGTTGAAGAAGGATCGACTATGTAAACTCCACCATCAACCATCATGGAATGAAGTCTGCGTTGATTTGCAATATGCAGTGCTTGTGCCCAATCTGCTTTGGTGTTGATTCCAATAATATCTTCTTCTCCTTGGATGGGGAAAATGGACACACTTTTTGAGTTTTTTTGTATGGATTCCAGCAGATCGGTTAGATAAAATTCGCCCGATACATTTTTGTTATTGATGGAATGTAGGTAATCCTGGGTTGTTTCACGGGACAAAATGTAGATTCCGGAATTTATCTCGGTAATGGCTCTTTCCTGCAAGGAAGCATCTTTCCACTCCACAATTTTCTGAAATTCTCCCGAAGAATTCCGAAGAATCCGACCATACATTTTTGGATCTACTACATGAGCTGTAATGACTGCAGCCTTAGGAGACTCTTTGGTGTAGAGTTGAACCAATCCTTGTAAAGTTTGCATTTGGATTAAAGGAGTATCCCCACAAAGTACCAGGATATCTTTGATGGAAGGATCAAGTTGTTCGATACCTGCCAAAAAAGCATCTCCAGTTCCCAGGGGTTCTTTTTGAATTGCTATATGGATTCGATTACCGAAGGCATTTCGAATTGCGTCTTCATATTGTGGTGAAACAACGACAATGACTTGAGAAGGAGTAAGGGATTCTGCTTTTTCGATGATCGCTTCTAGAATAGGTTTTTCATCGAACATCGAAAGAACCTTCGGATGACTTGATTTCATTCGGGTTCCACTTCCCGCTGCTAAAACTATGCAAGCCAAACAATGATGATTCATGTGTCCCCCTACAATAGAAAAAAAGCTGGGACGGTAGGATTCGAACCTACGTATGACGGTACCAAAAACCGTTGCCTTGCCGCTTGGCCACGTCCCAATTCAATTACCGCTAAGCTAGTATAAGGAAAAAAGGAAAAAAATCTATAGCTTCAGGACAGATAAAAATGCTTCTTGCGGTATTTCTACGTTTCCAACCATTTTCATTCGCTTTTTACCTTCTTTTTGTTTTTCAAGAAGCTTTCTTTTTCGTGTGATATCACCGCCATAGCACTTTGCGGTTACATCTTTGCGAAGCTGAACAATGGTTTCACGTGCAATAATCTTTCCCCCGATTGCCGCTTGAAGAGCAACATTGAACATTTGTCGAGGGATTGTTTTGCGAAGCTTCTGGATGATTGCTTTTCCTTTTGCATGGGCTTGATCTTTTACACACATAAAAGAAAGAGCATCCACAGGAGAGCTGTTCACAAGGATTTTTACCAATACAATCTGTTCTTCTTGGTAGCAACTTATTTCGTAATCTAAAGAAGCATATCCCCGTGAAACTGATTTTAGCTGATCATAAAAATCGATAATAATTTCTGATAGAGGATACTGGTATTTTAACATAACGCGGTTGGATGAAATGTATTCCATGGTTTTATACAATCCACGTTTCATTTGCGATAGTTCCATAATGGGCCCTATATGGTCTGGCGGAGTGATAATGGTAGCATCTACCATAGGCTCTTCAATTCGTTTGATTTGTGAAGGATCGGGGAATTTGGACGGATTTTCTACTTCTAGAACTTCCCCGTTGCGAAGGTATATTTTGTAAGCCACACTGGGAGCCGTGTTGATAAGCTGAATTTCATATTCTCTTTGCAATCGTTCGTTGACAATTTCCATATGCAGAAGACCTAAAAAGCCAGCACGGAAACCATAACCAAGAGCATCAGAACTTTCTACTTCATATTGCAACGAAGGATCGTTAAGTCGTAACTTTTCCAGTGATGTTCGGAGTTTTGCATAATCATTGGGATTGATAGGATATAATCCACTAAAGACCATCGGAATGGATTTTCGATATCCTGGATATGGTTTTGTAGTAGGTATTTTAGCATCTGTAACTGTGTCGCCAACGTTTACGATTTCGGGTTTGCGAATCAGAGCAGTGAAATATCCAACTTCACCAGCAGTAAGTTCTTCGCATTCAATCATGCCCATTTTAAAAACACCCACGTCCATGACTTCAAATTCCTCTTGGTTAGCCATAAACTTGATTTTCATTCCTTTTCGAATGGATCCATCCATAATGCGGATATGACTGACAACACCTTTGTATGTGTCAAAATGGGAATCAAAAATCAGTGCTTTTAATGGTTCTTCCTCGCTTCCTATGGGAGCAGGGATACGGTTTTTTACAGCCAGCAAAATATCTTGGATGCCTTCTCCGCTCTTCGCTGAGGCTAAAATAACCTCTTCTTTTTTACACCCTATCAGTTCGTGAATTTCATCCAATGTTTCAGGAATATTGGCTTGCTGCATATCAATTTTATTTGCAACCGGAATGATTTCTAAATCGTTTTCGATGGCTAAGTAGGTGTTAGCGACTGTTTGAGCTTCGACTCCCTGGACTGCATCCACAAGCAGGATAGCACCTTCGCCAGCTGCCAAACTTCGAGAAACTTCATAACTAAAGTCCACATGGCCAGGAGTGTCAATGATGTTATAGATAAAATGTTCCCCTTCAATATCGAATTCTAGACGGATGGGATGAGATTTGATCGTAATTCCTCGTTCTCGTTCCAAATCCATAGAATCCAACAACTGACCTTCAGGGCTCTCTTTGTTGATCTTGTAAAACATATCACTCAGTTGGATAAAACGATCCGAAAGTGTTGTCTTGCCATGGTCAATATGCGCAATAATGCAAAAATTCCGAATATTATTTTTCTTCATCAGGTTCATAATATTAATTTATGCTTTTTTTATGTCAAATTTTTTTCATTTCGTTCAATGGACGTCGGAATTATGTTATAGTTATATATAAAACTGGAAAGGAGTTCGATCATGAGTAATTTTGTTGGTATTGTCATGGGGAGTGACAGCGATTATCCCCTTGTTGTAGACACTTTAAAAATTTTAAAGCGCTTCGATGTTCCTTTTGAGGTATCGGTTATATCTGCTCATAGAGACACCGAAAGAGCACTTGCCTATGCTACTTCTGCAATTGACAGAAAAATGGATATCATTATTGCATTTGCCGGAATGGCTGCTCATTTAGCAGGAGTTGTTGCTTCGAATACCACTATACCCGTGATTGGAGTTCCTTTAAATCGAACTGGATTTGGTGGACAAGATGCCCTTTTATCTACCGTACAAATGCCACCTGGAATTCCTGTTGCAACCGTAGGCGTGGATGGCGGAGCCAATGCTGCGTGGCTTGCTCTACGGATTTTGTCATTGCATGACCCCGTCCTTCAGAAAAAACTACAAGATGAGAAAGATGGCATGAAAAAGAAACTGCTATACAAAACACAGAAAATTAGGGAGAAGTGGGAAAATGAATCATAACGCAATATTACAAACATCCCTTCACATACCAGGAATCACTCTTTTTAAAAAGGGAAAGGTGAGAGATGTTTACGATTTAGGAGAACATCTCCTGATTGTATCCACCGATCGCTTATCAGCTTTTGATGTAATCATGAATGAGCCAATTCCAGAAAAAGGAAAGATTTTAACCAAAATTTCCCAGTTTTGGTTTGAAAAACTAAAAAGCGTTGCACCCAATCATTTTGTGACTACTGATATTTTTTCCTACAGACCTGAACTTGGACAAGAAAGACAGCAGCTTGAAGATCGTTCAATGATTGTCAAGAAAGCGCAAATGATTCCCTATGAATGCATCGTTAGAGGGTATTTATTAGGTTCTGCCTATCGTGATTATCAGAAAACAGGTACTATTGCCGGTTATCCATTACCCAAAGGATTGGAAAAAGGTTCCAAACTGGATACTCCCATTTTTACACCATCAACAAAAGCAGATGTTGGGCACGATGAAAATATTCACTTCGACAAAATGAAAGAGGATATAGGAGAAACTGCCGAATTACTGCAGAAATATTCTCTGGAAATATTCCAGAAAGCCAGTGATTTTGCCCTTACAAAAGGCATCATCATAGCCGATACCAAGATGGAATTTGGACTGGTGAATGATCAAATCATTGTGATTGATGAGCTGTTTACACCAGATTCTTCTCGATTTATTCTAAAAAAAGATTATGACCAGGGACGAATCGATAGATCCATGGATAAAGAATTTATTCGATCGTATCTGTCTACTTTGAATTGGGATCAAAAACCCCCACCACCACCACTTCCCGATGAAGTTGTTCAAAAAACGAAAGAACGCTACCACGAAATTGCAGATCGTTTGCTTTCATAATATTGTAGGAGGATGACAATGCCGTACCCATATTATTGGATTTTGCTTGGTGTTGTTCTCATTGTGCTGGAGATTTTTACTCCTGGATTTTTCTTATTTTTATCAGGAGTTGCAGCCGTTATTACAGGAGGGCTATCGTACCTTTTTCCTGGAATTTTTTGGTTGCAATGGCTTTTCTTTGTGGTGTTAACAATTTTGTGCCTTGTGTTTTTACGAGGCGTTCTTTTGAACAAATCACAACCATCCGAATCAATTACTCCCAATGTGGATGGATTAATAGGGAAAAAAGCACTTGTCATTCGTACTATACAACCCGATTCCCTCAAAGGACAAGTTCGCATTGGAGGAGAAATATGGTTGGCTCAATCAGAAGACGATAAAATGATTGCTGAAAACGAAGAAGTCATTATCCGTGGTGTTAGCGGAACAAAACTTATTGTTGGAAGGAGTTAGTATGCCAAATTTTGTGATTGTTATCATTGCTATTGCAGCGTTTATCTTTATTGTTTCGGGTTTAGTTAAAATCCGACCTTACCAGCGCGGTGTAGTTGAAAGATTGGGAAAATATGCCAAAACACTTGGACCTGGCCTTAACTTTGTGATCCCCATCATTGATACCGTCAAAAAGGTTGATATGCGCGAAAACCTAATTGATGTACCTCCCCAGGAAGTAATCACCAAAGACAACGTAGTTGTTACCGTGGACGCGGTTATTTACTACGAAGTAACCGATCCATTTCGCGTTCTTTACAATGTTTATCGCTTCCAGTTATCTTCTGTGAAATTAGCTCAAACCAACCTCCGTAATATCATTGGTGAACTGGAGCTGGATGAAACTCTAACTAGCCGTGAAATGATAAATACCAGACTTCGAGAGGTATTGGATGAAGCGACCGACAAGTGGGGCGTTAAAGTAACTCGTGTTGAGATTAAAAAAATTGACCCTCCCCATGACATTACCGAAGCCATGAGCCGACAAATGAAGGCTGAAAGAACCAAACGAGCCTTAATTTTAGAAGCAGAAGGTATTAAGCAATCCGAAATTACAAAAGCAGAAGGTCAAAAACAAGCTGAAATCCTGAAAGCCGAAGGTAAAAAGCTATCTCAAGTTCTTGAAGCCGAGGGAGAAGCTGCCGCTATGGAACGCAGAGCTGATGCACAGAAATATAAGTATCAGATTGAGGCGCAAGGAAAAGCAGATGCTATTTTGGATGTCTACCAGTCGATTCATAAAGGTAGACCAACCAAAGACCTTATTGCGATTCAATATTTAGAAGCTTTACAGAAAATTGCTGATGGAAAATCCTCAAAAATGTTTATACCCTACGAAGCAAGTGGTATTATGAGCAGTTTGGGAATGATCGGTGAGATTTTCAAAAAAACGGATCAATCCAAGGAACTTCCTGAAGAAGTTGAACCAACCAAATAATGTAACGCTTTACACGTACATAACTACGAAAAGGGGGCAAATGAAGTTTCATTTACCCCCTTTTTTCCTGTAAAAGTTTCAAAATTGAAACCTTTGCACTGTAACTTTTTGTGTTTTTTGGGTATATTGTTACTATGAAAAAGAAACCATTAATACGCGAATGCAATGTTAGTATCGTTGAAGATGAGGAAGGTTTTGTCGCTATTTGCGAAGAGCTAGATATCCAATGTTACGGTGATACTCCTGAAGAAGCTCTAGAAACTCTCAAAACCGAAATATCTTCTATGCTGGATGAGCAACTGGATTACGAAATCATCCATGACTCTTTAAAAGATCAGATCGAATTAACCCTCCACCCCATTACACAAATCGGAGATGCATAACGCTGTTTGCCTTTTAATCAGCGGTGGAATTGACAGCGCTATTGCTGCCTATCTATTGCTTCAAAATGGATATTCCGTACACGCTCTTCATCTAAATCTTTTTTCTACACCAGCAGAATCCCAACAAAAGGCTAAAAAGATTGCTTCTTTTTTTCACCTTCCTTTTTCGGTGCTGAATCTTGAAGAGAAATTTTCTTCTTGTGTGATCCAATCTACCATTCAGTCCTATAAAAACGGACTTACACCAAACCCTTGTATAGAATGCAACCCTTTAGTGAAGTTTGGAACCGAGGTACAAACATTTGCCAAAGAGAATTCTCTCGATTTCATAGCAACTGGCCATTATGCAAAGATTCAACAAGTCAACCAATTTCATTATTTGGCGAAAGCCAGGGATGAAAAAAAGGATCAAAGCTACTTTCTTTATCGTCTACCTTCGATGCTGTATCCCAAGTTCTTGTTTCCATTAGGAGATAGTAGCAAAACGGAAGTACGAAACATTGCTTCTCAAATAGGACTTCAAGAAGAACATGTATCCAAAGAGAGCAATGACCTTTGTTTTTACGATGGAAGTTATCGCGATTTTGCAAAGATGAATATTCCTTCTCAAAAAGGTGATATCGTATCTGAATCTGGAGAATTATTGGGCCACCACGATGGATATTTCTTGTATACAATAGGTCAAAGACAAGGCTTAGGAGTTTCTCACTCGCAGCCCCTGTATGTGAAAGAAATAGACGCAGTTCACAATCGTATCTGCCTTGCAACTAGAGAGAAAATGATGTCAACTTCATTTGATCTAAAAGATCCCATTTGGCATCTGCAAAAGGGAGAAGTTTTACCCAACTCTTTGGCTGTTAAAGTTCGGTATCGGTCTCCTCAAGAAATGTGTTCTATCCATCCCTCTCCACCCTATAAAGTACGCTTGCATACACCGATGTTTGCAATAACACCTGGTCAATCTGCCGTGTTTTACGTGAAAGACCGCGTGATTGGTGGAGGTTTTATTGCATGATTACAAACAATAGGTATACTTGATGTTTCAAGGAACACAAAGAATTGTCATTGCTTTGGTTCCAAAAAAGGGGTGACTGATGGATTCTCGTTATGAAAAAATATCACTTCTCATTGTAACAGGATATTCGGGAGCTGGTAAAACCCAGTGCCTAAAAATCCTGGAAGATTTGGACTACTATTGTGTCGATAATTTACCTTTACCACTACTACCCCAGTTTACCGATTTGTTATTAACCCGCAGCATTGGTAGGCTACATCAAAATACCGCCATAGTGATTGATGTTCGGGGTGGGGACCCCATGGCCGATCTACAAGACTATCTAGAATCCCTTCATAAAAAAGAAATTCCTTACCAGATATTATTTTTAGAAGCATCCGATGAAGTTTTGGTACGTCGATTCTCGGAAACAAGAAGAAAACACCCTCTCTCCGAAGGAAAAGGAAATCTTTCTGCGATTATCACTGAAAAAGGGATGATGAAAGAGATTCGCTCCTATGCTAACTTTGTATTAGATACCTCTCACTATAGCATCAAGGATTTCAAGGATAAAATTTTATCTATCCTTTCTTTTAATGGCGACCCCCAGAGTGTTTCCCAAATGACTATCAATGTTATTTCTTTTGGATACAAGCGTGGCATCCCCATTGATGCAGATCTTGTTTTTGATGTTCGTTTCTTGCCCAACCCTTTCTATATCGAGGATTTAAAACCTCTTACGGGGATGGATCAAACCATACAGGGATTTGTCATGAACAATCCTACAGCAACAGTTTTTCTTCAGAAAGTATCCGACTTTCTCACCTTTTTAATTCCATTGTATTATCAAGAAGGAAAAATGCAGGTGACTGTTGGTTTTGGTTGCACCGGTGGTAGGCATCGATCGGTTTCGGTTGCTTCTGTGATCACTGAGCTTTTGGTGAAAAAAGGATACAATGCCCGTTTAACTCACCGAGATATTCAAGAAGAGGGCGGCATCTGATGCTTTCGAAAAAAAGTAATGCACCCAAATGGTGGGATCATTTTATTCGCTGGTTCGCACCAGGGATGAAAGTAAAACGCTGGATTCTTTTGATTCTATTTGGATTTTTCTTACTTGCAGTTGCCGTGATGGTGTTAATCGATTTTACCTCTCTTGGTATTGTGAAACGAGCTGTGATTGACTTTTTGATCGATGTATTTGGCAAGAATCGTATGTATACACCCGATTGGATGTCTCCCATTTTGGGAATCCTCGTATTATCAGGAGCTAGCTATTTTGTTATCATTGGGATCCGCAATCTTCTTCGATCTGTCATTGATTCATTGCTGCCTGAAAGAGAACGTGAGATTTCTGATTTGATTCGAGAATATCGATTTCGCGATGATATGCTCAATGTGCTCGTAATTGGCGGTGGAACTGGAATTTATCCATTTCTCGAAGCTCTCAAAACTCTTCCTGTATCAACCACTGCTATTGTGACTGTAGCAGACAGTGGGGGAAGTTCAGGCATTTTGCGAAGTGAGTATTCTATTCCTGCTCCAGGAGATATCCGAAGGGCACTTATTGCACTATCCGACCGTAAATCTACCGATTTGGATCATTTGTTTAATTATCGATTTGAAGAAGGATCTCTACGCGGACACACTGTTGGTAATTTAATGATTGCAGGCTACACCGAGATGACAGGAGATTTTTCTGAATCCATTTTTAAAATGAGTCAAATTCTTTCCGTCAAAGGAAAGGTTATTCCATTTACCCTGAACAATCTAACTCTCTGTGCAGAATTTGAAGATGGCTCGGTAGTACAGGGCGAAGCTGAAATTCATAAAATTGGTAAACCTATCAAACGAGTATTTTACGATCCACCCTATTACAAACCAATGATTCGAGTGATTGAAGAATTGGACAAGGCCGATATCGTTCTGATGGGCCCAGGTAGTTTGTATACCAGTATATTGCCATGTTTAATCATATCTCCCATCGCCGATATTTTGTTTCAAAGCGATGCTCTAAAGATTTACATTGCAAATTTAATGACCGAAACCGGGGAAACCGATAATCTTTCTGTAACCGGACATTTGAAAGCACTGTTTTTCAATGCTGGTAAAAAAGTTGCCGACTATGTTATGGTGAATAATGGAACCATCAATCCTTCTCTACAAGAGTTTTATAAGAAGTATAACGCATCGCCTGTTTACCCCGATGTTGAGGCTATAAAAAGT
>DAIMET010000020.1:0-24087 GCA_036725105.1 Calditrichota bacterium | reverse complement strand
AAAAACAATTTTCAGCCTGCTCTGCTTGCCCACAAAAAAGTTCTTATCACTGCTGGTGCTACCCGGGAATATCTTGATCCTATACGATATATCTCCAATACATCCTCGGGACGAATGGGCTTTGCACTAGCCAAAGCTTGCCGCGATATGGGGGCAGAGGTAACCCTTATAGCAGCAAATTCTCATTTGGAAAATCCAAGTTTGAAGTGCATCCGAGTTGAAACTGTTGAAGAAATGTACTCGGAAGTAATGAAAGTTTACCCACATGTAGATATTGTGTTTATGACGGCAGCAATTTCTGATTATAAGCCCATGCAGGTTCAATCAGGAAAAATCAAAAAAGATAACCAGCCTTTTACGTTAGAATTGAAACAAAACCGTGACATTCTTGCTGAACTAGGAGCCATGAAAAAGCATCAAATACTGATCGGTTTTGCTGCTGAAAGCGAATGTTTACTAGAACGAGCAAAAGAAAAACGAATTCGGAAAAATGCTGACATCATGATTGGAAACGATCTTTCAAATTTTTCTTCCATTGGTGGTTCTATTTGGATCATATCCCAGGAACATGTAGTAAAATTTCAATCTCAATCGAAAGAAGAACTTGCTTTCATGATTCTGCATGCTTTGGTAGAACAATTTATTTTGTGATGAAGTCGTTACAATCCTCCACAATTGGGTTTATTGGTGCAGGGAAGGTTGGTACTGCTCTTGGGTTGTATTTTTCTCATCACAAGCTTTGTATTGGTGGCTACTATAGCTTGCATTCTTCTTCCTCAAAAGCATCAGCTCATCTTACGCATTCTCGAGTCTTTCAAAGCATATCGGAGTATGCACAGGCATGTGACATTCTTTTCATCACTACGCCAGACTGTGCCATTGCAAAAGCTTGGAATGAATTAAGAAAACTGCCCCTGAATGGGAAAATGGTTTGTCATACTAGTGGTTTACTATCCTCACAGGTCTTCGATGGTATAGAAAACTTGGATGCAACCGGTTATGCAGTTCATCCTGTTGTGCCTATTCCTTCTGATGCAAATGCTTATCGAAGTCTGCATCATGCATATTTTACTATTGAAGGATCTAGCAAACACCTTGAAGAACTGCGGTTGTTTTTTTCTCACCTTGGGAATTCTGCAGTTTGTATTGATGCAGAGAAAAAAAATAAGTATCATGCTGCCCATGTTATCTTGTCTAATTTGTTGGGTGTTCTGATTCATACAGGGTGGGAGCTTCTACAGGAGTGTGATATTCCCATGGAATGTGCTCAAAAAATGACAAAACCTTTATTGGATACTACACTCGAAAACATTTACACGTACGGTTTCACAAACTCTCTGACAGGACCGGTGGATCGAAATGATGTGGGAACAATTCAAGAACATCTGGACTGTTTACCCCCAGAAAAGCAAAGATTGTATGCAATTCTTTCCAAAGAGTTGGTCAGTATAGCTCAGAAAAAGCATCCTCAGCAAGATTTTTCTTTATTAGAAGAAGTTTTTCATTCAGTTCTGAATGCGAGAAATGAAGGTTAACAATGAAAAAAACGGTACAAACATTTCGTCAAATGAAAGAAAAACATAAGAAGATATCCATGGTGACAGCATACGATTATTCCACAGCAAAAATAGCTGATGAAGCAGAAATTGATAGTATTTTGGTGGGTGATTCTCTGGGAATGGTTTGTTTGGGATATCCCAACACTCTTCAGGTTACTATGGAAGATATGCTTCACCACGCAAAAGCAGCATCAAGAGGAACGAAAAATGCTTTGCTTGTAGTGGATATGCCATTTATGTCGTATCAAACTTCTCCTTACGATGCTGTTACAAACGCAGGCAGGTTGGTGCAAGAAGGCCACGCTGAAGCAATCAAAATGGAGGGAGGAGAAGAAATAATCGACCAAATCAGAGCTTGCGTGAAAGCTCAAATCCCTGTAATGGGGCATCTTGGTCTAACTCCACAATCCATTCATTGTTTTGGAGGCTATAAAATACAGGGGAAAACAATATCTGCATCAAAAAAAATGATACACGATGCTACTTTGTTGGAAGAAGCTGGAGCGTTTGCGATTGTGTTGGAATGTATACCAGCAGAATTGGCACATATAATCTCAGAACATGTAACCATACCTACCATCGGTATTGGTGCTGGAGTTCACTGCGATGGTCAAGTGCTTGTGTTTCATGATATGTTTGGGTTGTATTCGGAAATGCATCCTTCTTTTGTGAAAATGTATGAAAACAGTGGTTCTGTGATGAAAACCAAAATCCAACAGTATATACAAGAAGTGCAGAATGGCACTTTTCCATCCCAAGAACATTCATTTCACATGGACAATTCTGTGCTGGAGGAAATTCAGAATGAATGCATGCAAACTTTGAAAGGAGAATCATGACCATTATTGAAGATATTCAGGCAATGCAGGG
Source organism: Calditrichota bacterium (assembly GCA_036725105.1). Taxonomy (GTDB): domain Bacteria; phylum Caldisericota; class Caldisericia; order UBA6126; family UBA6126; genus JAGLCW01. The sequence goes on along the minus strand of DAIMET010000020.1, from coordinate 21,658 downwards.
TGTCATACAAGATTGGAAACACCAGAATAATTCAATTGGCTTTGTCCCCACCATGGGCTTCTTGCATGAAGGACATGCGAGTTTAATACGTGAAGCTAGAAAGCAAAACGATAAAGTGGTGGTAAGCATTTTTGTGAATCCTACTCAATTTGGACCCAATGAAGATTTTGATCAATACCCAAGAAACCTGGAAGCAGACATAGCGTGTTGTAAAAAAGAAGAAGTGGAAGTGATTTTTGCACCTAGCAGAGAAGAAATGTACCCCACACCCGCATACACATTTGTGGACATAGATCATTTAGGCGACTTCTTGTGTGGAGCTAAAAGACCAGGGCACTTCCGAGGGGTTTGTACGGTCGTTAGTAAACTTTTTCATATCGTCTTGCCTGATCGAGCTTATTTTGGAGAAAAAGATGCACAGCAGCTCATCATCATCCAAAAGATGGTACAGGATCTGAATATACCAGTTCAGATTGTGCCTTGTCCGATTGTACGGGAAAAAGACGGAGTAGCTATGAGTTCTAGAAATTCAATCCTTTCGTCGCAAGAAAGAATGGCAGCGCGAGTACTTTCGCAAAGTTTGGAACTTGCGAAAAACCTTATCATGCAAGGAGAAACTCTTGCTTCTGATATTCAATCGCAGATAAAGGAAAAAATTCAGCTTGAGCCACTGGCTAACATTGACTATATTGAAATTGTTGATGCACAAACCTTAACTCCGCTTGAAAGTGTAAAAGGTGATGCGTTGATTGCCTTGGCTGTATATATTGGAAACACTCGACTGATTGATAATTATCGAATACATCTGGAGGTAAAATGATTCTAACTCTTTTAAAATCTAAAATTCATAGAGCAACTGTCACAGATGCAAACCTGCAATACATGGGAAGTATTACCATTGATAAAGAATTGATGATAAAAAGTGGAATCGTGGAATATGAGAAGGTACATATTGTAGACATCCAAAATGGGAATCGATTTGAAACCTATGTTATTGAAGGTGCAGCTGGGAGTGGCGTAATATGTTTAAATGGAGCTGCTGCCAGACTAGTCCAACCTGGTGATGAAATTATTATCATGGCATATTGTCAAGTGACCGCTGAAGAGAGCAAGATGCATCAACCCATCGTTGTGTTTGTCGACAAAAACAATAGACAGAGCACAACAAAGAACTGAAAAGAATCATTACATTGACAAACAAGACAAGTACTCAAAATTTTGTAACCAAATGACCCTTTTTTGTAGGATTTTCATTAGGAAATCTTTGCTTAGTCCCTATAATAATGTATATATCACGCATCCAGAGGAAGGAGTTGATGATGATGAAGAGAATACTTACCATTGACGATGTAAAAAAAGCAGTTTTACGTTTAGAAAAAGAAAGCACTACTGCAGAAATGACACAGGCAATTCACTCATTCAAAGATCTTTTCTTGAGCATCCATCCGGAATCCCTAAAGTTTATGATGAATGAATACAATTCATTTGTTGGGATAGAGGATGAAGAAGAGCTAAAGAAAATGGACAAGGATGAATCCAGAGCTCTTGAAACAGTTAGCCTGATGAAGCACATGAAATCTCTTTATGATGCTGCTGAAAAAGAGTGCCCGAAATGGTTTGCATTTATTGATTTTATTGCTGCTCTCAATCACCAAATTCAAAACTTGGATATCGTCCTTATTGAAACAAATTCTGGATATTGCGTCATTCGAAGAGCACATTACTGTATTATTCATTAATCTTACCCTCCTCCATTCCCATTATCATTGAATATTGTTTTCGGAATGGAGGTTTTTTATGCCATAAGAGAAAGGTTCAACGATGAGCTGGAAAACATCTTTACGACATTGGATGCAGATAGCACGTGCACAGTATTTGGTTTTATGTGTTGTTTTAAGCCTGATTGGCAATGGCGTTGCATGGTTGGAACAATCGTTTCAATGGAGCACTGCATTGTTGTCTCTTTTTGGACTTTTATGTGCACATATCAGCGTAAACGTAATCAACGATTATTTTGATCATCGAAGCGGAATTGATCAACAAACAAATCGTAGCCCCTTTAATGGTGGTAGTGGATCTATTCAAGATTCCATTATCTCGCCAAAAACAACTCTTTGGGTCGGTTTAAGCTTTTTATTTCTTGCCCTTGTTGTGGGTGTTTACTTCTTCCTTAGTATTCCACAAGGTTGGCAACTGATTCCTCTTGTAGTTGTTGCGGGTTTTCTTGTTATTTTGTACTCCCCATTACTCTTAAAACTTGTTGGGGGAGAATGGTCTGCTGGTATAGGATTAGGAGCTCTACCGGTAATCGGCACTTACTTTGTACAAACTGGACACTACTCACTTCTTATCTTTCTTGCTTCAATCCCTTCTGCCATATTGGTACATAATTTGCTTTTCATCAATGAGTTTCCGGATGTAGAAGCTGATAGGATTGGGAAAAGGAAGACTTTTCCTATTGTGTATGGAATTCCTCGTTCAATACAGTTTTATAAAATAACACTGGTTCTTCTTTACCTCTATATTCTTGAAAATGTACTTTTAGGATTTTTCCCCATTTATTGTCTTTTAGCATTGTTAACCATTCCAATGTCCATGCAAACTACCAAAAAGTTGCAACTACCGACCAATCAATACCAGCCTATGATGCAGTTAAACGTTGGAATTGTTCTTTTGACACAGTTCCTTCTTGGACTCGGATTCATTCTGGGTGGTTTCTTCTTGTGAAAAAAAGCAGTCTTTTTTATCACCCAAATGAGCAGATTGACCTTGTTCAAAGCATTTTTACTTCGATAACAGATCATTACGATTTTTTAAATCACCTTCTCAGCTTTGGTCAAGACATTGTCTGGAGAAAAAAAGCCGTGCACAATATGCGGTTTTTTTCGACAATGAAATGCCTTGATATCGCAACTGGTACGGGCGATATAGCATTTGCTACAGCAAAAAAATATCCCTTTGCATCGGTCACTGGGCTGGATTTTTCGTCAGCCATGATTCAGAAAGCAATTCAAAAACAGCAGAAGCGGAATCATTCCTCTTCCATTCAATTCATTACTGGAGATGCAACAAATCTACCTTTTCCAAATGATCAATTTGATACAACCATCATTGCTTTTGGCATACGGAATATCCCTGATAAGAAAAAAGTGTTATCAGAAATGACTCGTGTAGTTGTCCCAAATGGCGTGGTATTGATATTAGAAATGGTGTCTCAGCAAAACCATTGGATTCAGAGATTGTATCAATGGTATTTGTGTAGCTTGCTGCCTTCCATTGCTGCTTTGTTTTCACAGAATAAAGCTGCTTACCGATACCTTGGAGAATCCATTCTTCATTTTCCCACAACAAATGAGTTTTATCGACTAATGGAAAATGCTGGATTACAAAAAATACGCTCTATACCCTTGACAATGGGAATCACGCGTTTATTTATTGGGACCAAAAAGGTATAATACATTTGATTGGTCTTGAGAAAACTTGAAATAAGGAATTGATATGAGAAATTTCTGGCTATATGTAGTACGAATTTTATCTTTGTGTCTCTTTTTGTTTGTGATGTTTCGTAATATTCCAGTTATCTGGATTGTGCTATACGGGATTACCCTGATCGCTGCCTTGTTCTTTGGTCGTTTCTTTTGTGGGTGGATTTGTCCCATTAACACTTGTTTGGTATCAACCGACAAAATTGTAAAAAAACTGAAACTACCACAGAGAAAAGCACCCCGGTGGTTATCTTCTGGCTGGCTTTCGTGGATTCTCTTCCTCGCTTTTGTTGCATTCGTGATTGCAACCCAAATTCAAGGAAATGAAAACCTACCCATTCCACTATACTTTGCTGGTGTAGCAATCATTCTTACCTTCTTTTTTCTTCCTGAAGTATTTCATAACACAATTTGTCCTTTTGGAGTCATGCAGAAATTACTTGGCCGATCCCCCTTGTTTTCAAAAAGAGTGGATTCTACAAAGTGCGTTGGCTGCAAAATGTGTATTTCGGTTTGCCCGACCGATGCCATAACATTGGACAGTAACAAAAATAAAGCTGTAATAGATAAGCAGTACTGCCATCAGTGCAACACATGCCAAGAAGTATGCCCCTCGGAGGCAATAACATATCGGACAAAGTCCAAAGAAACCACCTCTTGATTGCAACGAGAGGTGATTCGTTGGTTTTCATTTTGTCTAGTTTCTTTTTATAGCTATACTATTTGTTACCATGAAAAAGAAACAAATCAGCACATCCCAGGAAGACTATTTAGAGGCAATACTTCGCATTTTCAATGAAAAAAAGGGAGTAAGAACCAAAGATATTGCAACTATGCTAGAAGTTCGAAACTCCTCGGTAACGTCAGCTCTAAAACACCTTTCCAATGAAGGATTGATTCATTATGAGAAATATGGGGTTATTTCCTTAACGGAAGAGGGAGAAAAAATGGCGAATTACATCTGGATTCGTCATCAAATCATCTATTTCTTCTTCCATCACCTTCTTAAAATTCCACATTATCAATCCAAATTAATTGCTTGTCAATCTGAACATGCTGTCACTGGGCTCGCATTTTCGAGACTGCTGCACTACATTCAGGAACATCATCCAAACGAACTGGATCAATATATCCAGGACAGGAATATAAATCCTGTTTATCTGCAATACTATCTTGATGACTGTTCTGATCAAGAATCAGAGTAGTTTTTTTCTTTTTTTTCCATTTTTTTACCATTTTGTAACTATTTTTTCACTTTTATTGTTTAGCTTTCCTATTTCCGGTATAATAGTTGTAGATAACTCTATGCAAAGGAGGTAGAGATGGCTGTACAAGAATATATCGTAAGTATAACGACACAAAAAGTAGCACAGAAAATGTCTTTCTTTAAAACGAAGCATTGTCATTTAATTTTTACCAATTTTCGGATTATCGTTGCATATTATGATCCGGAAAAAGCCATGGATGATTATCGAAAAAAGCTAACCACTTTCATCAACTCTAACTCCTCCTCTAATGTCTATTTAAAAGTCAATTTGCGTTTTCAATCTTTCTCCAATTTCTATCATCGGTACATTTGCATGCCTCCAGAAGAAATCCTGAATGAACATCCCGACAATTTCAGTATCACCTCCTCCGATATTCGGAATTTAGTTTTTTCCAAAGGTTGCTGCTGTAAAGATGAGAATGGGCTGGATGAAAATACTCCCGATCGATTGTGCATTACTTTGAAGAATAACAATAAAAAGAGTTTTTACTTGCAATCTTGTTTTTTCCACGAACTTTGTGATGCTCTCCGCTACATTGTACCAAGCGCAAAGCATAATAAAGATCGGTTTCAGTACATCCGTTAATTTTGCTCTTTTTCCTTTTCAACCATTCGTTTCATGGTATATTTCATTTCAAATCATTGTAAGGAGTTTACTATGGCAACCGATGAAAAAATTAAACATGTAACCCCTTTGTCTGGTCATAAATTAGGTTTTTTTAAACAAAAACAGTGCTATTTAACCTTCACAGATCAACGTATCATTGTTGCATATCACGATCCTCAAAAAGTCCAAGAGGCGTATGAGCAAAATCTGGAGAATCATGAGGAAAAAAGCGGGAAAAAGGCAGGTTTCTTCAAGAAAATTGGTGCTAGATGGAATGCTCATGCAAACTTTCACAAACGCTTTCTTGAGATGACCCCCGAAGATATTCTCCAAGATCATGCTGATAATTTTGCAATCCAGCCTGATTCTATAGCAAGGTTAGTTTTAAAAAGAGGACCTGTCCATCGTGATGACGAAGGATTTGAATCAAGCAGTAATGACAGCCTGTCAATCATCACAAAAGATAACAAAAAATTAAACTTCACGTTTGTTCCAAAGCAGTTTGACAGTATCAGTCATTCTCTTGATATGATCATTCCAGAGGCTACATTTAAAAGAAACAAAGTCATATTAAAACGATAGATTTCCTCCCATACAGATGAAAAACCCAAAAGCGTATCATGAGCTTTTGGGTTTTTTTTTATTGCAAATATCAGATGTTTAATACGACTCTTCTAATACATACCGATGTTCAAAATCGTAGAGAATAAAGGAGTCACCCGAGTTGTTCCAAATTGGAGATGAAAACCCAGCGTAGATGAATTGATCAGTATTCTCACCGCTACCTGTAAAAATTTTGATGCTCTTCCCGGATTCTAAAATGATTTCCGGAAAGATATACCGATGGAATGACTCATCGTAAAAATAAAAATCTTGTAAATGGATAGGATCAGAAGAAGTATTGCCCAGTACAATCCATTCCCCATTAATGTTTTGGTTGTCGTCTCCTTCAGCATCATACTGAAAATCATAGACAACAAGAGAGCTTTGATAAGGTGAAGGCTGGAACAAATATAGACCTTGCCGTTTCGCTTCTTCCTCTGCTCGTTTCAGAATCTTTCGATATTTGCCATTTGGAGATCGATAGAACTCCATGGCAAATCCCGTCTTCAAAATAGCTTCGTTGACGAAAACAGGATTTTCTTGTTGGACATAGACGTACGCTAAACTGCGGCCGAATGAATCCGTCTTCTCTTCGTCAAATTCGATATATATTTCTTTTCCCTGAACTAGTTTTCGATTGAATTCCAAGGCTTCTTGATAATACTTTTGACCCTTTTCGGGAGTGTTCAGTCCAATGTATCGGATGCGCATTCCATCGCTTGTTACAATGGTATCTCCATCGATCACGTTGGTTACATAGCGGCTTTGAGAAGCACAAGAAAAAAAGGAAAAACAAAAAATAAAAGCGGTGAAATAGGATACACAACGAAGAAGATACTTCATGGTCAGGATACTTGCTTGAATACAGAACGATAATACAGTGGCAAATGAGTAGGAGAAGCTGCCCAGGATGTACAATCTTTTTCCATCTTTATTCCAGCAATGCTGTGAAGAGCAACACCAATTATGGAGGCTTGCATGGCAGAATATCCCTGGGCAAGAAAACCTGCTATAGTGCCAGCTAGTACATCCCCAGATCCCCCTTTAGCAAGTGCCGAGGTGCTAAAAGCATTGATATAGCAAGAACCTTGCGGGTCTGCTATTAGTGTAGTGGCCGATTTCAGAACTACAATTGCTTTCCATTTTGAGGCATAATCTAAAGCAGTTTCAACAAGATGATCTCGAATAGTGTCGATCGTGAGACCAGTTAAATAACTCATTTCACCAAGGTGTGGTGTTAAAATACGAATCCCAGAAGCTTCTTGTGGAATATTCCGAATCGCCCATAGTCCATCAGCATCTACAACCATGGGGTTTGGTAGGGTGCGATACACTGTCTGAGTCATATCGAGAACATCTTCCTCCCGACCTACACCTGAACCAATACAGATAACATCATCGAGAGAAAGATGATGCTGAATATATTCCGTCGAAAGAGAAGTATATTTCCCATTTTTAACAGGGATTGACATATGTGTTGCTTCCGGAATTACACGATTTGCCAAACAATCCGAATTTGTTTCTTTATATCCTGCTGTTACCAGACCTGCTCCGCTATGCAATGCTCCTAGTAGCGATAGTGTAAGTGCACCTTGATACAAGGCTGATCCACAGATAGAAACTACTCGTCCAAAAGATCCTTTGTAGGAATCTGATGTACGAGGATGGATAAAAGAAGCCAATTCATTTTCTTTCAACATTGTCCAAAGAGGAGTGGGTGATTGTAAAGCTTGGTGAAGAACTCCAATGTGGGTCACAATCAGGGTGCCTGTATAATGCTTACCAGGGTACAACAAATGTCCTACTTTTGGTGCTTCAAATGTCACCGTATAGTTTGCATTGATCGCAGAAGAAGGATTCATTCCCACTACAGTTCCGTTATCAGAACTAATCCCAGACGGAATATCAATAGAGAAAACAACTTGTTTAGATGCATTCACTTCATGAATACATTCTGCAGCTTTTCCTGTAACGGGTCGTTTTAAACCAACACCAAAGATTGCATCCACAATAGCTGCACTGGGATATTCTTTCAGATAGGAGACTAGGAAATCTTGGGTTTGAGAACTTTCACAATATGGCTCTAATATTTGAGAGTGGAATACAGGATTTTGACAAATAGTTTGCAGTGTTTCGAAATTGTCTTTTGCAGAGCCTTTGAAATGGTCAGGGGAGAAAACCGGGATTATTTGCACTCTCCAACCACGTGCAATAAGAAACCGGGCAACAACGGCTCCATCGCCACCATTGTTGCCCGGTCCAATCAAGATCAGTGCGTGCCGGACGTGTTGGTCCGAATATTTCATAACCTGGTCAGCAACATTTTTCCCCGCAACTTCCATCAATTGTTGGGGGGACACATGGAATACTTCTTCCATCATTTTGTCAGTTGCATATGTGTCCTGACCAGTATGAACGTACATGTTAACTCATAAGTAATGCCATAATTGCCTTTTGAGCATGTAGTCGATTTTCTGCTTCGTCGAACACGGCAGCTTTTGGTCCATCCATCACGGAATCAGTAATTTCATCACCGCGATGTGCTGGAAGGCAATGTAGTACCATGACATCTTTTGAAGCTTTTGCTAAAAGCTCATCGTTTACTTGATAGGGTTTGAATATACGTCTACGTTCTTCTTCTTCTTTTTCTTGACCCATAGAAGTCCATACATCTGTATAGATGAAATCAGCTTTGGCAACTGCTTCAGTGGGATCAGAAATGATTGTAAGTGTAGCACCGGTCAAAGGCGAATCCATTTTCCACCACTCCATAATTTGATCACAGGGAGTAAATCCACCAGGAGAACAGATTGTAATGTCTACACCTGTTTTAGCTGCGGCCATCATAAGTGAGTTGGATACATTGTTGCTATCACCAATATAGGTGAGATGTAAACCTTTTAGGTATCCTCTTTTTTCGTACATCGTGAAGAAGTCAGCCACTGCCTGGCAGGGATGTAGAAAATCTGACAAACCATTGATGACGGGGCAAGAAGAGTGTTCTGCCAATTGAACGATGGTGTCATGAGAAAATACACGAGCCATAATACCATCGACATATCGACTCAATACTCTGGCAGTGTCGGGTATGGTTTCTCCTCGTCCTAATTGGATATCTTTGCTACTAAGGAAAATAGCCTTTCCGCCCATTTGATTCATACCAATTTCAAAAGAAACTCGGGTACGGGTGGAGGATTTTTCAAAAATCATCCCCAGTGTTTTATTATTTAGTATAGGCTTTCTTTGATTGGTGTGTTCTTCCAATTTTAAAAGCTTGGTTAAGTCAAATATGCGTTGAAGGTCTTCTACCGTATAGTCGTGTATGGATACGAAGTTTCTTCCTTGATATAAGCCGGGCATATGATCACTCCTTATTTATTGAACTTTTCTTTTAATAAATCTTCAAGAGTTGGTTTGCCAATTTCCTGTAGTTCGTAACCGATACGAACAGAAGGTTTGTTAATCTTTATGATTCGGCTGAGATCAATGGGTGTACCAATTACAACTACATCACAATCTGCGGAATTGATCGTGTCTTCCAATTCTTTTAACTGTTCTTCATAATATCCAAGGGCTGGGATAATTTCATCTAGTTGAGGATATTTTTCATAAGCTTCTTTGATTGACCCGACAGCATAGGGTTTGGGATCTACAATTTCGGCTCCGCATTTACGTGCTGCTAAATAGCCAGCTCCAATATCCATTTCACCATGTGTGAGAGTGGGACCATCTTCTACAACCAAGGCTCTTTTTCCTTGGAGAAGTTGAGGATTTTCGATAGTTAATGGAGATGTTGCATCAATGATGACAGCATTTGGATTGATAGCACGGCAGTTGTCTCGAACATCGTTGATATCTTCCAGATTGGCGGTTTCTTCTTTGTTGATAATAATACAATCTGCCATTCTTACATTTACTTCTCCAGGATAATAGGAGATTTCGTCATAAGGTCTGGTTGGGTCAACAATTGTGATTTTGTAATCAGATTTGTAGAATGGGAAGTCATTGTTACCACCATCCCATAAGATAATATCGGCTTCTTTTTCTGCTTCGCGTAAGATTGCTTCGTAATCAACGCCTGCAAAAATAACAGCACCCATGGCGATATATGGTTCGTATTCTTCCATTTCTTCAATGGTACATTCGTGTTTTTTTAAGTCTTCTAATGTAGCGAATCTTTGTACAGCTTGCTTTGCTAAATCACCATAAGGCATTGGGTGGCGAATAGCAGCAACTTTCTTACCCATTTTATTGAAAATACGTACTACTTCTCGGCTGGTTTGTGATTTTCCACAACCAGTTCTGACGGCACAAACTGATAGTAAGGGTTTGGTCGATTTCACAGAAGTGTTGTTGTATCCCATAAGCCAAAAATCTGCACCAACAGCATTTACAAGAGCAGACTTATTCATTACATTTTGATAAGGTTGATCGGAGTATGAAAATACCACAACATCAATATCGTGTTTTTGTATGAGTTCAGGTAATTCTTCTTCTGGGTGAATAGGAATTCCTTGTGGATACAAATGACCTGATAATTCTTTGGGGTACTTACGATCGTCGATTTCAGGAATTTGTGTGGCAGTAAAAGCAACTACATTGTAGTTTTCATTGTCCCTAAAAAAAACGTTGAAATTGTGGAAATCTCTTCCAGCTGCGCCCATGATGATTACGTTACGCTTCATGCTTGCCTCCCAATTGAAGTAATTTTGATTTCAGAATAATGTTGTCGATGCCCACGTCTTTTGTGTTCATTCGTTTTATTGCGGTAAAAAAACACAGAAATCTTCTTGGCTTTTTCGTCGCTTTTTAAAATACTTGCTTGTACTTGATAACTTTTTGCATTATCCCCGACAAGCACTTCATCTCCTCCCACTAAAATAGGGGTAAAACTGATTTCGTTTCCTTTTTCATGATCCAATTTTTCGACGCGAAGAATTTGACCTTCTTCTACTTTATACTGTTTTCCACCAGTCTCGATAACTGCGTACATAGATTCCTCCATATGGTTAATTCAATGTTACAAATATCCAAATTGCTATCATACCTCAAAACTTGATTTCGTCAAGTTATATTTCGACTGAAACCAATTTTCAATACAATTTGCTTTTTGTTTTTTTCTCCCTAATACTATACGAAAAAAACAGGAGAAAACACATGAAAAAATGTATTCAAACCGAAAAAGCACCTAAAGCCATTGGACCCTATTCTCAAGCAGTTCAGATTGGATCACTCTTATTTATCTCCGGCCAAATCCCTTTAGATCCCTTTACAGGTTTGTACAATCCTTCTTCTGCAGAAGAAGAAGCCGATCTTGTGCTTAAAAACCTTGGAGCAATTCTTACAGTGGCAGGACTTACCTACGATGATGTTGTAAAAACCACAATTTATATCACGAACATGAATGATTTTACAGCAATCAATGAAGTATACGGTACATACTTTCATGCAAATCCTCCTGCAAGAGCCTGCATTGAAGTACGAAAATTACCTAAGAATTGTAAAGTTGAAATTGAAGCAATCGCTGCTTTTTCTCACTCGGAATAAAACTCCGGAACAATGGATTCGGTAGAACTCTGAATGCGTATCAAGATTTGATTTGGTGCACACGTAACCGATTCCCCAATGGCGGATATCCACCCACTTTTTACACATGTTTGATTTGGGCAAGTAGATTCCATAATGCATGCTCTTCCCTTTTCAACAACAATTTTGACCTTACCTAAAGCTCCCTCTTCCATGATGATTTGATCCTCTGTCATATCGAAAACACGCTTTTCTTGGGAATGACCATTGATGATGTGAAGGAATTTGGGCGTATCGTCGGAAGGTTTAAAATAAAGCTCCGGATGGGAATGTAGGTAATATAATCCAATAAAAAAAAGAATGGATGCAACTAAAACGTATATGCCCGGATTTATTCTTTGCTTTTCTTTACCTTTTTTTAAGGATTGTTTTTTTGTTTTGCTTTTACGCGCCATGCTAGGTATCCTTTACTTTTCATAAAATCTAAAGCTTGCACACTATCTTCGTAGGTTGCATACAACCCAAAACAAGCAGAACCACTTCCACTCATTCCATGATACACAGGTTTAGTCATATTGATAAAAGTTAAGCACTCCGATATCCGAGGTTGTATTTCTGTTGCAGGAAGTAACAAATCATTATGAGGAGGAAACAATGCCAGTGAATCAGACAATCCAATGGAATAGGCTATTTTCTTTTGATCATACAATGCGTAGACCTTTTTTGTAGAGACATTTTTTCGGGGAAAAAAGACGGTTGTATGCAATTCTGCAAGTTCTGTATTCGCAGGGATTAGTTGAATACATTGTCCTGTTCCTTGAATCCTGCATAGTCCTCCTACCAAGAAGTAAGGTATATCTGATCCCACTTCAATAGAACGTTGGATGAGTTCTTCTTTTTTGAATCCCTGAAAATAATTGTTTAGGGTTTGCAATAGCGTTGCTGCATCAGAGGAGCCCCCACCCATTCCAGATCCAATGGGGATTCGTTTACGAAGTCGAATTTTCACACTAATGGGAATCCCTGTGGTGGACGTATACCAGTCCCAAGCTTTGTAAAGTAGATTTTTCTTGGTTGGTGTTATAAAGTTGCTGGAAGTAAGGATATAAATGCTATTTCTTCGTTTTGGTCCTATTTCTATCCATAGGTCGTCATGAATTGAAACTTGAACATTCACCATGTCTAAAATATGCATTCCGTCGTCTTCTTGACCTGTGACATGGAGCTGTAAATTCAGTTTAGCAAAAGCCAAATGTGAAGGTGTAGAATTCACTTCTGAGACTCCTGATATCGCAAAAACAACTCTTGATATTCTTCTCTGGAAACTACTTCAGGTCTTTTTTGCATTGAGATGTCAATATGGGATTGTAGATACTCTGCAACTTGGAGCGAAAATGAATTTTTTATGGCATTGTACAAAGTTTTTCTTCGATATGAAAAAATTTTTTGTACAAATTTTGTAAACAATAGGGTTGATGCAATGGGAACATTTTTGGGTTCAAACGAGATCACTTTTGAGGTGATTTTGGGAGGCGGGAAAAAAGATCCTCGTTGTACGGTGCATACTTCTTTCATAGTAAAAAAAGACTGCATCAGAATAGACGCAGAAGAGTAATGAACAGATGCAGTGTCTGCGATAAAACGATCCGCAGTTCCGCTAGCAAACATGCACACTATCTTTTTTGGTTCTAAACACGTAGCAATTCTTTCCATGATTGGAGTAGCAATGTGATATGGCAAATTACCGACAACTTTTGTAAATCGCTTCCACGGTGAAAGGTCGATTGAAAGAAAATCTCCTAAAATGGGTTGAAAATAGGAGTGTTGTTTTCGTAGGGGGAGCAACTGCTCAATGCATCTAGGATCAATTTCTATGGCAACATAGCGGTTGAATTCTGGTAAGAGAACCTTTGTCAGTGCACCAAGACCAGGTCCGATTTCCAAAAGCTGGTCGGTTGGTTGGATGTCCAATGCATTTTTAATCTTCTGAACAATGTGACTATCATGAAGAAAATTTTGTCCAAGTGATTTTTTTGGTTCAATCATTGGAAGCATGTATATTCCAGATATACCCATCGTACAGCACATGGTTTGGCGGAGTTTGATACACAGAATCTCGAAGATTGCACGAATTGTAATAAAAACTTGGTAATCTTCGATAGTACGTCAAATAACATGTCTTTGTTATCCCATCCTCAATAACCACACGTCGGGCAGAAAAAGGGACAACAAAAAGGAAAATTAGTACTAAAAACCATTTTAAAAAATCATCTCGATGAATATTCATGATCAAATCCCAATTAGAAAAAGTATAAATCCACCAATCGTTAGTAGTATTGTAACAATAATGACAATTTTACCAACTCGTGTAACCATAAAAGCGTAGCGTTTAGCGTTTCTTTGATCTTCTTTATCTGATTTATCCATTAGCGTCAGAAAAGCACTTTTCACTTGATGCCATAAATGGCAAACCTCATCATCGATCTTGCAAATTCTTTCACTAGTAAGATGAGTCCAGGATTTTGTCCCAGGAACAATGCTGCAGGAAAAGTGATCTACTTTACAATCAAGGGTATTGCAGCTGGTCGTTAGACGTTTACAAGAAGGTAGAGATTGCTTTGGAAACATAATAGCAATCTCTTGACAAGAGTGGAACCAGGGACTAGCAATATAGGCAATCCAGCCATCATATCGATGCACTATTGCATCTTCCATTTTTTGCAACCAGGAGGTACAAATTTTCATGAAAGCCCTGTAAAGGTGGTACCACCAAGACAATGCCGTCCATGAATAGGGAATATGAAGATGGAACCATCCTTTTTTTAAACCTACAAAAATAAGCATCACACCGGCTAACAGAACCCAAAAAAAGTCGATGAGAGAAAATGTAAAACCATAATGATGAAGAGAAAGATTTTCTATCACATGGGAAAAGGAATGCAAATCGTCTGGTAGAATGTAATTGTAAAGATGAGAATATGATCCAAAAGTAATGATTAATACCGCAAGTAATCCCAAAGGAAGCACTTCTCTCCAGTCGAAGCGTAAACGAAATCGCTCTTGTGCAGATCGGAAAGCAGAAAGATAGAACATTTTAAAGTTGGAGGTTAATGTTCCAACTGCCGTCAATAAAAATATGGATTCAGCAAAGATAAATAATGAAGAATGATGAAGAATCAATTCCTCGTGAAGAGCGTTTTTTGATATAAATCCGTTGGTAAAAGGCACCCCTGAAATACCCATCACCGCCACAAGAAAAAGCAGAGTTACCAACCATTTCTTTTTCAATAATCCTCTCATTGAATACATATCAAGAGTACCAAAATACAGTACCATAACTCCTGTTGTTAAAAATAGAGCAGATTTAAACCATGCATGATTCACAGCATGAAGAATTGAAGCTGCCAGAGCATCTGTATTTTGGAATATAAGGAACAACGAAAGTCCAATCAAGATATATCCCATTTGAGAAACACTGTGAAATGCCAACATACGTTTTGCATTTGACTGCAGCAAAGCTTGAATGACACCAAAAAACATGGTCATCAAAGAGATTCCAAACAATAGATAACCATATAATGCTGGCACTTGAACAAACACAAAAGCTTGCATCATACCATAAAAACCAATTTTAATGATACAGCCAGATAATATGGCAGATGCTGGAGGTGGAGCAACCGGATGAGCTTCCGGTAACCAAACATGGAAAGGAAATCCTCCAGCTTTCACCAGGAATCCCAATCCCATCAACAATGCTCCTAAAACTTGATATGTTGGTATCTGAACAAGCCAGATTCCACCTAAAACGAGAACACCACTCAACAAAGAAAACATAAAATAGAGCTTTGCTGCTGTGAACGATTCTTTTATACGCTCATGTAAAATGAGGGGGAAACTAACAAGTGAAACAAACTCATATACAATCAGAAGGGTAAAAAGATTTTTTGTGAAGTAAATCAGGACATTTCCAAAGAAAGTCAGAAGAAAAAAGGTAAAGAACTCTGCTTTTCTACCATGAATGTATTTCAATGCATAGATCAATGATGCAATATAAGGGGGGATGGTAAGAAACAAGAAAAGGAGTGTATACTCTGTAACACCAAAGGATAATGAAGTCATTAGAACAAAACGGGACAAGAGTTCAGCGGTGTTACACTTTGAATGACATCTCGGCAAATATTAATGATGGGTCCCGGATATATACCGAAGGCCAGTATTAAAACAACCAGAGCAACCATCGTAATGATAACCGTATAAGGGGTTTTATATCGAGGAAGAGGTGGTTTTTCATTGAAAGGATGGTCTTCGTCTTCATTTTCTTGGGGAGAATGAAACCAACCCTGTATGATGATGGGTAAATAATACAGCGCATTCAGAATACTACTTAAAAGAAGAATACCGATGGCAAGGCCTCCAAGCCAAGGTTCTACGTATCCCATTTGAATGGCTTCTACGGCTCCAACGCCTAATGCCCATTTTGTAATAAAATTTGCAAACAATGGAAAACCAATCATGGATAAAGCTCCAATGGTAAAAGCACCGAAAACGATAGGAGAGCGAAGACCGTAACCGTCGTATTTTGTCACATCTGACGTATTCGCTTGATGAATCATTGTACCTGCAGACATGAACAATAAGGACTTCACCATGGAATGGGCTAACATGTGTAGAAGTGCTCCCAACAGTGCAATGGGCGACAATAACATTGTACCCATCACAATATATCCCATTTGGCTGACACTGGAATAGGCAAGCATTCGCTTGATATGAATCTGTCCAATAGCGATGGCTGATCCCCAAAACATCGTAAAGATCGCGATAATGAGAAGAATTGTTACAGATACATTGCCAATCAGGTTACAGACCCCAAAGGTTTCTAATGTCATTCGAAGAATACCAAAAACCCCTGTTTTGATTACCATACCCGAAAGAAGTGCAGATGCCGGAGATGGAGCTACCGGATGGGCCTCAGGAAGCCAGATATGAACGGGAAAAAGACCTGCTTTCACGGCAAACGCTATAACAAAACCCCAAAATAAGATAAGGAAAAAAGAAGATTCACTTAGCACCGCATACCCACCTGGTATAAAAGCAGTAGAACCCACAAGGGAGTATTGTATCATAATGGTGCTAAGGAAGAACAATCCACCTATAATCTGGAAAAACACATACCGTAAACCAGCTGCATACGTCTCTGGTTTTTGATGGTGAATAATCAGAACATACGAAACAACAAGTAGCAGTTCAAAGAAAATAAAAAAGGTTACCCAATTGTCTGCATTGAAAATAAGCAGCACGCAGTGAAGGTTAAGCAAAGAAAAGATTTGGTATCGCTTAATATTTTTGTCAATCTTTTCAGAAAAATAATGAATGGAATACAGTGAAGAAAACAACCATACAATCAGACAAAACAACGATGCAATCCATGCCATCATATCCATAGTAAAGGACAAATGAAATGGGCCATGGTTCGCCAAAGTAAATACTGGATCAACTGATTGATGACCAGGGTACAGAAACACAATCATGACCATCATCAATGCTGCAGTAATAAAACTGACAGCACCATAGTAGGAATGCTTATGATTCCTGCCAATCAGCAACCAAGCAACAAACAACAAAGGTAGTAACAACCATATTGTGTAGAGTTCCATAAAAAACACCCCTCCTACAACAGACAAAACAATTTACTATTATAGAAAGTCTTGGATATATACAAAGCATTTCCCATAAAAAACACTATACTAGAAACCAATACAATTCTAGGAGGATCCATATGATTTCTAGAGGTTATGTACTGCTTGAAGCCCAAGCGGGTAAAACAGAAGAAGCTTTAAACAAAATTCGTGCCATCAAAGGTGTTAAAGAAGTAAATTTAGTAACAGGTCCGTACGATTTAATCATCAATATAGAAGCCGATGATTTGAAAAAACTTGGACAAATTGTCAGCGATGAAATTCAAATCATCGGCGGTGTTACCAAAACAATTACCTGTATTGTAATAGGTTAGTGATTTACTTTAACCCCCTGATCAAATGCATTTAGATTCAGTTGGATAAATTTTGGTTTTACTAATTCTTCTATCGATTTTTTGAGCTCTTCTTGGGGGAACGGACAATTTGGTATTTGAGAAAACATCCCCAAAATTACCATATTGAGAGAAATTATTCCTCCTGCATCTGAAGCAATTCTAGAAGCATCCACACTAACTATGTTATTCGTTACTCTTTGTAACTCTTTTTTTACTTCTTCAAATCTTGGGTAAGTAGCCAAACCGGCATTTACTGAGGTTGGTACTATGGGATGTTCGTTCACAATGACAAATGCGTCTTTTTTGACATAATTCATGTAACGCAGACTTTCGACTGGTTCGAAGGCCAACATGCAATCACCCTGCGCCTCTGGGATTAATGCACCATATACTTCGCTACCAATGCGTACATGAGAAATTACAGTTCCGCCGCGCTGAGACATACCGTGGGTTTCCCCAACTCGTGCATTCATATTATTGCGAATTGCAGTTTGAGCAATAATTTTAGAAGCAAGAACTGTTCCTTGACCACCAACACCACACATTACAATATTATATTCTTTCATGGTATTATTCTCCTCCTTCTAAAATGGCTCCGGATGGACATACTTCAATACATGCTTTGCATCCATTACATAGGTCTGTGTCTACAACAGGATGTTTCGAAGCCTCGTCCCATATTAATGCGGGACAGCTAAATTTCGACGTACAGATTTTGCAACCAATACAGGCTACAGTATCAATTTTTACTGGAGTCTGTTTCTGATAACCAGAAAGCATGCAGCATGGGGCACGAGAAACAATGAATGAAGGACCATCTTTAAAAGCTGCTGCTTCTTTAAACACTTGGATCGATTCTTTAATTTTCAGTGGATTAATAACACGGATGAATTTAACGCCCATTGCTTCCGCTATTTTTTCTGGATAAATGGGTTCGTCCATTTTCTCAAATACAGAATTGAAACCACAGCTAGGGTTTGGTTGTTGACCGGTCATTGCAGTAATACTGTTATCCACCAAGACGATATTGACATTTGATTTGTTCCATAGTGCATTCACTAAAGCTGGTAATCCAGTGTGGAAGAAAGTTGAATCACCAATGGTAGCAAACACATTTTCTTTGTTAAAATGTGCTAGAGCGGATCCAACACCAATAGATGCACCCATACATACACAGGTATCAACAGCGTTTAATGGAGGTTGAATGCCTAGAGTGTAACATCCAATATCACTGGGATAAATCCCTTTAGGATCTGCTTTTCGAATCGCATAGAATGTTGAACGATGGGGGCAGCCAGGGCATAACACAGGAAACCGGGGGGGCATTTTTGCACTATCTGGTAAAGGTTCTCCTTTAAAAGATATTGTAGAAGTTTTTTGTAAAACCTTTAGAATGCCATCATGTACTATTTTTGTATTAAACTCGTAAGTACTGGGAAGAACATCCTTACCATGGATTATTACCTTAACATCATGATCAAATGCCAATCTTTTCAGTGTTTCTTCAGTAATGGGATCAAGCTCTTCTACCACTAATACAGTATCGCAGTGTTGAATAAAACTGAGCATTGTTTTTTCAGGTAAGGGATAGGTGATTCCTAAATGGAGAAAACTGACATCTTCCATTTTTTCATAGTGCAAGGCCTCTTTAACATAATTTCCGGTTAATCCATTGGCAATAATGCCAAATTTCCCATTCAAGGTCATTCTAGTCCATGGTGAATCGCAGATAAATTCTTGCAAAGCATGGAAACGAGAAATTAAATCAGGATGAAGTTGATATGCATGAGAGGGTAGAACGGCTTTGTGAAGTTTATCTTTGGTAAACTCAGGTTCATTTCGTTTTTCAGGAATTGGTCCATACTCTACATTGCCAGAACAGTGTGCACTTCTTGTGGTCTGGCGAAGTAAAACAGGAAGTCGAAATTTTTCTGATAAATCGAAGGCATATTTTACCATATCTTTTGTTTCTTGTGGTGAAGATGGCTCCATACAGGGAAACATTCCAAAACGGGCATAATTTCTGCTATCCTGTTCGTTTTGTGATGAAAAACAAGAAGGATCATCACCTACAGCTAAAACTAATCCTGCTACAGAACCGCCATATGTCATAGACAAAAGAGCGTCTGCAGCAACATTGATCCCAACATGCTTCATAGAAACAATGGATCGCAAGTTCGACCAACTTCCAGCCAATGCAGTTTCAAATGCTACTTTCTCATTGGTTGCATATTCCCAGTAATAGGAATTTGCAGCTATTGCATACTTTGCAAATGTATCACCAATTTCAGAAGCAGGGGTTCCTGGGTATGTGCAAGCAACACTGACACCAGCCTCTAATGCACCTCGAACAACAGCCTGGTTTCCCATCAATAACTCAACCAGTCCGGGTTTATTATCTAAAAGCATAGTTCCTCCTTATGACAGAATACAAATTCATTATATGGATAAAGCTTTGGAATGACAAAAAAGAAAACATGGTAACCCTGGTTTTGGAGTTTTTTACGAGTCTTGCAATTAATCAAACAATGGATTAATTGAAGAGCTGCAATTTCAACTCGCACTGTATCGCATTTTACTGCTCTTCGATACCCGTATCCCTCTACTGGCTGTAAGTATTCACGAATTGTATATTCCCAGCAGTATTGATCCCAAGGGTCATAATGATAATATTCGCAGGTTCCCATTTTCCCAGCCCAACCATAATATCGCAAATGGTATTTCCAACCTTGATGAAAATACCATTCATCAAACTCAATTCGGAGCTCTTCAATAGACAAATCTCGAAGTGGTTTATCGATACTGGCTGATTTTTGATAATACAATTGTTCAATGGCTTGAAACCAGGCGCTGCCAATTTGATCTTTTGAAACCATAGAGAATGGGTCACAACAAATCTGACAACCGGTATTGGGACGATGAGTAGCAAGGAGTGGTTTTTGTGTCGAATAGATAAAAGAAAACGGTTCGATCAGAAAAGATAACAATATGAAAAAAACAAAAAACCATCGGAAAACTTTTTTTAAGTCACCCATAACCACCTGCAATTCTCTTTCTGAAATACTATTGTACAATAGAAATTTAAAAAAAAAGAGAACGTGGAATTCGATTTGAATCATAGTAACTTTCTCAAAGGTCATTATAATAGAGCAAAAAGACAAAAGGATGGATCTCAATGAACGAACTGTCTTTAGACTATTATTTTGAAGATTTGGACGCCTGTCCCTTTGAAATAGACAACACTGTACATCCTTGGGATTTGTTAAAACTGAAAAATTCACTTTTTTCTTTTCATACAAGTAAAATACAAGGATTCATCCAACAGTCTGCTATTTTAAAAGGGATTGTATATATTGGTGAAAACACGATTGTGGACGAATATGTCAGCATACAAGGTCCTTGTTGGATAGGGAACAATTGTATCATCCGAAGTAGTAGTTTGATCCGACCATACTCAGTCATTGGTGATTATGTCGTGTTGGGTCACAACTGTGAAGTAAAAAACTCGCTTCTTTTTAATGATGTAAAAGTTTCCTCTCATGCAGTCGTAAGCGATAGCATCATTGGTAAAGGAGCTCGAATAGGACCCGGAACTACCACTGACAATCGGAGATTTGACCAAAAAGAAGTAGAACTACTGATCAAAGACCAGACAATATCAACGCAACACGACAAATTTGGTCTCATCTGCGGTGATTATGTGCGTATTGGATCTAATGTTTCCACACTTCCCGGTACTGTTATTGGGAAATATACCTGGGCATATTCCAATACTCTCTTATATGGTTTCATTCCAAAAGAAAAATTTGTAAAATTATCTCAAACTCACGAAATGATTGACAAAGAACCTCACGTACTTCGAAGAGGTGATAAATCCGGTACACGTTAGGAAGGTTATTCATGAAAAAGCACTTAATAGCTTGGTTAGCTATTTTTTTCCTGTTTTTTGGTTGTTTTCATACGATTTTTGCTGAAGAATGGTATGCATACCAAAAAGATGAGTCTCGAAGTGGCATGGTAAAAGAAACCCTGTATTTTCCATTGCACGAAAGACTTCGTATATCCATTGGAGAACCTCTCTCTGGTGGTCTTTTAGTCCACGATAATGCAGTCTTTTATTCCACCTTACAAGGTACAAT
>DAIMET010000019.1:0-24221 GCA_036725105.1 Calditrichota bacterium | reverse complement strand
GATAATCCACCATGTCAGACCAACCAATTTGCCATTTACGAGTGCCGTAGCGGGTCCCTTTTGCTTGGAAAGTTAGTGCTGTATTCGGGTTGTAGAGACGGTGATCTGGGTTGATAATATAGGGTCCCTGTGTATTGTTATCTGACATTGGGTCCACCATATAAAGACGATCACCATGTAGTGCGTGAGATTTTGTACGACAGCTGCCAGGAATGTAGTAAGAACTAGCAGGATCGGTGTAGGCATTATATCTACAATCATGGAATCGCCCATCTGGATCAAACCATAATTGACCTGCAGAGTCTAACACAACGTACCAATGATCATATTCTTGCGAATCTCCACCATCAGGTACAACTGTTAGGTAGACATCTGTCCATGCAACCGGTACAACATCGGATTGGCCGATTTCTGCGGGAACATTAATCGAACGATCTCTTGCTTGAAAAGCATTGGGCATAGGATAGCTCTCGCGACCCCAAACAGGAATATTGGAGTTTTGTTGCCATGGAAACATTCGGGCCGGATAAAGTGGCAATCCATCACGGTCAAAACCTACTTTAACAAAGCGGTTTGCAATAAACGTTGCAGGTCGATTACCCGTTGCGGATTCAACACTTGGCGCTGAAAAGGGTACTGCAAAAGTTGTAAGCAGTAATGCCAGTACAATAACGTAGGACATCAATTTTCTCATAGTAGACCCCTCCTACTCTCAACGAAGTCACAATAATAGAAACCAAACATTTTGTTCATAACATAACAATTCATTAATAGTTTACGTTTCTCCAAATAATTTTTTATCATGATAAGAAAAACACCGACAGTTATCAAGATGCATTTCTTTTTTTTTCGAACACATTGTTTGAAATAAAAAAAGAATTTCCTTGTATCGTGAAGCTTTGAACGTCAAAATGAAGTGAAACACGAAATATGAAAAAACCGGATTTTGTTTCATTCGGTTGTATAGTTCCAAATGGATCACCAGAAATTGTTGCATCTGGTAAGATTTTTTCTCCGGTTACATTTGAGATAAAGGGTTGATCCAACAAGGCAACATAAAAGTACTCCATTTCACTTGTGTTAGTGACGTTAAAGGATACTTTTAAGAAAACTTCATCTTTCAATGGTTTTGCTGTAACACCATAGAGTGAAGTTATTTCTGGAGGTGTATCCAATGTGATATTTGAATACACCATGGGAGATTCAGTGAGTTGGAACTGTCTATTCTCTACAGAGGGTACAAAAGATAACTGCCAAATGAGACAACCCATACATACCGTGGCAATAAACGCAACAATACACTTCCACAACATAGACACATGTCGTGAATTTCCTAATAAGACTAATCCCAATGGAGGGATCAAGAGATTTGAGATAAGGAGTACCCAGTTCGATTCATACCATAAACCTTTTCTATCAGTGTTCACGTAAACTCTCCGTTGTTTGAAAGGCTAGAATATACGGTAACTCTTTTTTTTTATTTGACAAGACAATCCAGTTTTTTTAGTCTATGAGAATGTATAACAAAAATGTGACAGTACTAAAAACCATTCTTATCTTTGCCATCAGCTACTCTTTACTTTTTACACTAGGTTTAGACGAAATGACTTTTTCTCAAAAACATCATTTGCAGCAGAATCACAATAGTGTTACTCGTCAATCCACAATTATTGTCACTTGTGAGTTAAATGGGATCCGTTTTGAGAAAAATATCATTCCCATGTCTGCTGAAGAATTTTTGCAAACCAAAATTAAGTCTCTTCCCGCCATATATCGAATCAATTTCGATTTGGCCTATATTTTGCAAGATCAGGACTTCATGAAGATCACTACGATTGAGTACAAGGAATACGTTGTTGAAGAAACAATCCCTTTCCCTATTGTTCATCAATCTATTGATCAAATGGCAAATGGTTTGATTGCAGTTTGGAGCCCTGGGGAAGAAGGACTTAAAAATGTAACCTACCAAGAGAAGTATGAAGATGGAGTTCTCGTGTCTACTACCATCCTGCACCAAGATATTCGAAAAAAACCGACTACAGAAATCATTGGACATGGAACTTGCATTTTCAAAGGACCGTATAAAAAAAAGATGCGCGTTTTAGCTAGTAGCTATAATCCCACAGTGGCACAATGTGATGGTGATCCCTTCATGGCTGCTACCGGTAGAGTCCGGTTTGGTATGGTAGCAGTGGACCCAAAAGTTATTCCCATGGGTACAAAATTATATGTAGAAGGATATGGTTATGCATTCGCTGGTGATACTGGTGGGCTGATTAAAGGGAATCGTATAGACTGCTTTTTATGGAGAAAACTAGAAAATGATAACTGGCGAGGGGGATACATTAACATTTATATACTAGAGTAAAAGTTGATGTATAATACAAACATAGACAGCAAAAAAGTTTTTATCGTATTCATGGAGGATTCATTGTGTTGTATTCGAAAATGTATCTAAATACTCTTAAAGAAATACCACAGGATGCAGAAGTTGCTAGTCATCAATTGATGATTCGATCAGGAATGATCAAAAAAATATCTGCTGGAGTTTATACCTGGCTCCCTCTGGGATTGAGGGTTTTAAACAAAATAAAAACCATCATTCGAGAAGAATTAAGTAAAAAAAACTGTAATGAATTGGTTTTACCTATTCTACTCCCCGCCAAACCATGGAAGCAAACAGGAAGATGGGATGAATACGGACAAGAAATGTTCAAGCTAAAAGATCGAGGTAATCGTGAGTTTTGCCTAGGACCTACTCATGAAGAAATCATCACTGAAACAGTAAAAAACACAATTCGATCTTATCGAGACCTACCTCAGTTTGTGTATCAAATTCAAACAAAATTCCGAGATGAACCTAGACCAAGGTTTGGGGTAATACGGTGTAAAGAATTTGTTATGAAAGACTTATACAGTTTTCACCCTGATGAAGAATGCCTTCATAAGGGTTATAAAGAAATATCAGAAGCATATCATGCTATTTTTCGTCGATGCGGCTTAGTTTTTTTCCCGGTTGACGCTGATAATGGAACCATTGGTGGATCTTTTTCCCATGAATACGTATCTGAATCGGCAGTAGGAGAAACAGAATTTGTAGTTTGCGATTCATGCGGATACAGTGCTACTATTGAAGTTGCTCCTTCGGTTCTACCTACTGCTATTGAAAAAGAAACCATGTTGCCACTGGAAGAAGTGCAGACTCCGAATGTGAAGACCATTGAGCAAGTGTCTTCATTTTTTCAAGTACCGTCCGATATGATATTAAAATCAGTTCTCTATAAAGATGAAAACAACGATATGTATTTAGTGATAGTACGTGGTTCTGATGAAGTAAATGAAACCAAATTAAAACGTCTTTTGAAAAAAGAAATTACACTATGCACTCAATCGACTTTACCCACAGGATATTTAGGACCTATTCAAGCAGAATCACTTACAATAGTGGCTGATCCCTATGCTGTAGCTATAAAAAATGCGATTTGTGGCTCAATGAAAGATGGATCTCATTTCAAAAATGCTTGTTATGAGAGAGATTGGAAAGCAGATTTTGTCCAGGATATTCGATCTCTACGCACTGGAGATCCATGCCCAGAATGTCAAAAATCCATCACAGTAAAACATGGCATGGAAATTGGTCATACTTTTGTGCTAAATGATCGATACACAAAACCTTTAGAAACAACATTTACAGACCCATCTGGAAACTTAAAAACTGTATTAATGGGTTGCTATGGGATTGGTGTTACACGCCTTGCAGCTGCCATTATCGAGCAATACCATGACGATAGGGGAATACATTGGCCATCCTCGGTAACACCTTTTCATGCTGAAATCATCGTTGTAAACCCATCCGAAGAAAACGCATTGCAAATAGCACTCTCTATCGAAGAAGAGTTAAATAAACATGGTTTTGATGTGTTAATCGATGACAGAGATATCAGTCCTGGTATTAAATTCAAAGATGCCGATCTTATTGGTATTCCTCATCAAATCGTTTTAGGTAGGGGATTAAAAGAGGGTATGGTGGAATATCAAAACCGCAGGGAACAACAAAAGATGAATATTCCTCTTGAGAATGCATCTCTCCATGTAACTACAAAATTAAAGGAAGAATTGCATGACCTATGCAACGGCTCTAATACCGGCATATAATGAAGAGGCTACAATTGCAGATGTGGTTCGAGCTTGTCAACATTGCCCGTACATAAAGGAAACCATTGTTATTGACGATGGTTCTGTAGATCAAACCTCTACCATTGCTTCTTCAATCGGAGCAAATATTATCCGGTTAAAGAAAAATTCTGGCAAAGCGATGGCATTGTTCACTGGTGCTCAAAAGGCTGCAAATGAAGTTGTACTTCTTTTGGACGCCGACCTTGTTGGTTTTCAACCCATCCATGCTTTTCATATGATTACACCCGTTCTCGTTTCTTCTCAAGTATCCACTCTGGGTATTTTTTCCAATGGAAGAATGCTTACCGATCTTGCCCATCACATCACCCCCCAATTGTCCGGACAGAGATGTATGCCAACCTCTATTCTTTTATCACTTAAAAATAAATCTGATGTTGGTTATGGGATTGAGATATCAATTCATCGAAAACTGAAAGAACTTCAATACGATATTGTAAAGATAAAATTAGACCATGTGACGCATGTTACAAAGGAAGAAAAAAAGATTTTACAATGTCACAAAAAATCCGATGTTGAAGTAAAAAAGAGACTGGAGATGTACAAGGATATCTTTCGCGAACTTTCTTCCAAAAAGGAGTCTTAGAATGGCAAAAAAAATTATTATTATCACAGACAGTTGTTGCAATTTTACAGAAAAAGAACAACTTGAACTAGGTGTTTCCTCCATATCATCGCGTGTTCGTTTTGGTAATAAAGTATATCGAGAAACAGGCTTAACGGAAAGTATGAAGCTTGCTGAAATTATTCGTCAAAGCAATGTTACTCCGGTCATTTTACATCCTTCCTCAGAAGAAGTTTTCCAAGTTTATTCATTGCTGTATTCAGAATTTGACAATGTCCTTTCGTATCACCTTTCTTCCCAGTTATCTCCGAATTATGCTGAAGCAAAAAAAGCGCAAAATTTACTCTACGACACCCATATTGAGGTAATGGACAGCAGAATGGCAGAGCCTTCTCTCAAAATAGCTATCAAGTTTATTTCTCAACTTGTTGCAAAAAAAGAAACATTCCAGACTATTCTTACCGAGTTACCTGCTATCAACAAGTATTTTCAATCCTTCATCATTACAAATCAGCTTAGATATATGAAGACAAACATTGAACCATCCTATTTATCTGGGATATCGTTGTTTAAAAAGAACCCCTATCATTTGTTTTCCATAGTTGATGGAAAACCTCACTTCATTGCCAAAACAGACTTCAATCAAATAGAAATCAGTTTGATGGACAATATACCTTCTACTTTTAACAATGAAAATACTCATGTTCATATCTTGTACGCATTAGACATGGAAAAAGCACGTGTTCTAGAAAAAGTCATTCAGGGGAAAATGCATGTTGCATCCATTACTCTTCAACCGATGTCATTGTCAAGTATTTCAAGATATGGTACAGATGCCATCCTTGTAGGTTTTTCTTCCATTCCTGCATATTCCACAAGTCATTCCTCAGACCATGACATGTAAATGAAACGAAGAATTCCCTATGGTTGGATTTGTGTTGCTTTTGTAGGAGTTCTATTCTTTGCGTATGCTGTTCTAGTTTCATTGAAACCGTATCAGTCTACGCTACTGTTTCTTCAAAACCACTCGAATGCGTCTTTATCAATACTTGAGAAAACTCAATGGGAGTCAAGATCTGCAACATCGTATCTTCATTATTTGCTTTCAGGACAGTCTAATTCTTTGTCCAAAGCTGCTTCTATCAAGCCAAATCACTACCGATATTTAGATTTACTCATTTCGCAAGAATCCATCGAGCATTTTCCATCTACAATCCATACTAACTCGTCTGCTGCCTTAGCTCTTTTTTTATCTGATAAGGCATTAGAAGAAAGTCGATTGAATACGCAAGAGTCGATGTATAAAGCTCTTTTTTTAGTACATACGGCTCAACGTATGTACCCATATGATGATATATACTACACATATGGCGAAATTTTACGAAACTCCTATAAATCTTACCAACATGCTGAAAAAATGTATCTGTATGCCCTGGTTCAAAATCCTGCAAAGGAAACATACTGGCGATCATACGGGTATTGCCTGAATAGCATGAAAAACTCATTTGGTGCTCTTTCGTGTTTCGTAGTTCAACAGAGGTTGAATCCTACATCTTCGTACCCAAAAACTAGTATTGCAAGAAGTCTTCAGCAAATGGGATATTTTGAAGAAGCAGTGAATACTTTACAATTGTGGATTATTGAGAACCCCGATGTCATTGATTATTACTTCACCCTTGGATCTATCTACTCTGCCAACAAAGACTATGAAAATGCACAGGAGCAGTACCAAAAAACGGTTGAAGTTTTTCCTCACGAAGCAGCTGCATATTATGAGTTGGGTAACTTTTTTTATTCACAAAGGGAATACAGAAAAGCACTTTTGCAGCATACAAAAGCTATAGGCATGATGACAATACAAAACAAACAAGTCTCTGCTTGGTGGTGGTATCGAAAAGGATTGGATTATTATCAGTTAAAAGACTTCGAAGGGGCTATAAAGTCATTCCAAGAAGCATTAGAGATCTACAAAAGCTCTTCGTTTCATTATTGGCTAGGTAGGTCACTAGAAGCAAACAAAGAATATGTCAATGCCATACGGTACTATGACTTATATCTAGAATCCAACCCTACAAATGAGTCAGTTCAAAAATGGCGGATGGACTGTATCGAAAAGACTACATCTACTACGCAATGATATGATAGCTATTCAGCTTTTTTTTCTGAAGGATCTATAGTAGATGAATGCACACTTTTTTGTTTGTACTGATAATATTGGCTAGCTCCATAGTGGTTCTTGTAGCCATATCCATATCCATACCCTTTATTATAGTAATACGAAGATTTTTGTGCTTTTTCGGTTGTAGCATTCATTACAAACCCTGTTACGTTAGAAAATCGCAATCTCTCAAGACATACTTTTAAATCTTTTCGTCTTGTGTGGCCTTTATTCACAACAATCAACACTCCGTCCATTAAGGATCCCATGATAATGCTGTCAGATACAAGATTGACCGGAGGAGAATCGAAAATAATCAAGTCGTATTGTTGTTTCATTGAAGCCAAGAATTGAAGAAAGCGATCCGAGCTGAGTAAATCAGCTGAGTTTGGTGGTAAAGATCCAGAAGGAACAATATGTAGCCTTGGTTCTTCTTTGTATTTTTTAATGATGTGTTTAAGCTCTACTTCATTGTTAAGAAAATTCGACAAACCAGGTTCTTGGTCAATGCCAAATTGTTTATAGAGAGAGGGGATTCTCATATCGGTTCCAACTACAGCCACTTTCATGCCTGATTGAGCAAAACTAGCTGCTAAATTCACAACGATTGTTGTCTTGCCTTCGGCAGTTAAAGAAGACGTAATCATCAAACAGCGAGGTTGGGTAAGCTGAAGTGTAAACTTTAGGTTGGTTCGCAGAATTTTAAAAGCTTCACTATAGGGGGAATTCGGATCAATAAAAACAAATGGTTTTGTTTCAATAAGTTCTTCTACACTTTTGTTATCTTTTATAAAAGCATCTAGACTTAAACGTTCCTCTAGATCAGATTTTTTCGCTGTCATACTATCTCCTGAAAAGATTAATTGGAATTGAAGTCAAAACCATAAATAAGCCGGTAGGCATTTTCTTTATTGGTAAGAACGAGATTCACATGGTTTGCACCCTTTTGAAGAGCAGTTTGTAAGGAAAATTTTTCACCAGCTTTAGGTGTAACATGCTGTTTTTCGTTTGTAGTAGTATTTTCTATGCTGATTAGCATATTTCCTACTGCAAGTTCAGACATGTAATGCAATTGACGGTTTCCAACATCGTATCGTAATCCGTAAAGCCTGTAAGCATTTGGAAATAAATCGAAAGGTACAGACGAATACGCTTGAAAGCGATGAGAAATCGAAGTTTCTTCGTTTTCATAGTAGGCAGCATTCATCGTTATACCACCAACAGTAATGATGCCTATTGGTACTCTCAAAGAATAGTTGCCATCTGCAGAAGTTTTATTGGGCATAAAGGGTACATCGTTGACAGACAGGGTTACATACCCGTTTGGATAACTTTTTCCAGAAAACTCAAACATCGCTCCATTAAGATGAGTAGAAAGAAAAGGAGTCATAAGGGCACCGTTTACAATAACATTAAAAGATGCAGGTGTAGATACAGGTTGATTGGGCTGGAGTGGTTTGATCATATTGTAGATGGAAACACAGATCTGAGCTCTGGTCAACGGTTCAAATGGCTTAAACGTTCCGTCTGGAAATCCTCCGATTGCCCTTGAAGCCGTAAGAATAGCTAAATAATTTTTTGCCCAATCAGGAATGATGGAGGCATCAGAATAACGATACAAAATATCGTTCACTGTCTCATTTTTCATATGCTGTGCAAAAAATTTCATTCCCAAGCTTCGGCATTGCAGCGGTACATATTCAATTCGATCCAATACTTCTCCGGGTCGGAAACGATTGTTCCGCGAGGTATCTTCCATTAACTTCGATTTACTAATAGTCTCAATCATTGGAAACGCCCAGTGGTTGGTTGGTACATCAATGAAAGTTGGGGTAGAAGGCCGCAGTCCATCAAAATTGAAAATTTTGCAGGCAATAATTGCCATTTCTTGACGTAAAATGGGCTTTTCTGGTTTAAATGTGCCATCGGGATACCCCGATACTATCCCCATAGAAGCCATATATTGAATAGCTTCATATGCCCAATGAGAAGGAGGTACATCGACAAAATCCTGCTTTGCAGTAGCTTTAGGCAGAATTGAAAAAGGCACAGCAATCAAGGAAATAACAACTAAAACAATGAATAACCTTTTCATTGTAAACCTCCGTAAAACTATAAAACTAAAAAACAATTTTAGTCTTTTACATCATATGATCCAGTATGTAAAATGCAATGGTAAGAAGAAAGCAGTGTAAAAAAGTAAAAAAATAATCAACTAACTCAATAATTGCTTAACCGTAATATGTGTACAACGTCATTTTGGTTCAAAACTTTTAATACACCCAAAGGATATGGGATACTGTCATTTTTAGCAATTTTCTCAATATCACTCGAACAAATACCTAAATCGGAAAGTGAGGTTGTCAAATGTAATGTATTGTGAATCCAATCCATAAAATAGAATACTCCTTCAGGTGCAACTTTTTCGGCTGGTCCAGTCAATTGGAAAATATTTTTCCCAAATTGAGAAAATGTAGGAATGTCATTTGTATAACAGTAGCGCATCCACGCAGGCTGAACAACAGCCAAAGTCTGGCCATGCGGTATATCGTACATTGCAGAAATAGCGTGCCCAATGCGGTGAGAGGAAAAATCACCATGCTCCCGACCACAAGCAGTAAAACCATTTAATGCCCAAGTAGCAGCCCATGCAAATTCAGACCTGGCATTCAGATCATCTGGATTTGCTTTTAAAAGAGGAACCGTATGCATAACGGTTTGAATAATCCCTTCTGAGACAGTATCCATAAAATAGGTAGAATATCCTGCAAAATAGAATTCAAAAACATGAGATATGATATCCATAGCTGTATAACTCAGCTGATTCGATGGTATTGTAGACTGAAAAGAAGGATCAATCCAAGTGGCACGTGGATATAACAAGTCGCTTTTAATGGATCTTTTTTCTTGCGTTTGATCGTTTGTTAGTACTGCCGTACCATTCATCTCTGAAGCAGTGCCGGAAATAGTAAGAATAGAGTAAATGGGTACAGCATTTTTCACTTTTTTCAACTGAAGATAGTAATCCCAGACATCCCCTTCGTAGAAGAATCCGGCTGAAACTGCTTTTGCCGTATCGATAACGCTTCCACCACCAAGGGCTACAATAGCGTCGATGTTTTCTGTTCTTGCAAGCTGAATTGCGTTATGGACATCGCTTAGTACTGGATTAGACTGAATGTTATCGTACACAATCCATTTGATATCAAATCCTTTTAAAATTTGAACAACTTTGTCAAAGATTCCGTTTTGATATACACTTTTTTTACCTGTTAAAAGTAATACTTTTCGAGCTTTTTCTGCTACCAATGAACCAAAACGATCTAAGATATCTTCACCAAAAAAAACTTTTGTTGGATTGCAATATGTAAAACGTTTCATCGAAGCACCTCTGTTTTACTATTTTGAATACATACTTTTAGTATAATGGAAACCTTCTACAAAACGAAGGAAATTGAATTTTTCTTTCAAATCTTTCGCGTTTACAGATCTTTATATGATTAGTAGGCTTCGGGAAGTTCTTCTTTTGCTTTTTTCCAATAATCATCAAGTTGTTTTGCATTTAACGTGGAAGGATCTACACCATCTTCTCGTATACACCTTTGTACATATCGGAATCGAATCTCAAATTTTCTTCTTCCCCTTTGTAAAGATTTGTAAGGATCCACCCCATAATAGCGTGCAAAATTAAGTGCAGCAAATAGAAGATCTCCCAGTTCTTGTTCTACTTTTCTGCTATGGTCAGACTGGATGGCTTCACTAATTTCTTTGCATTCTTCAACCATTTTTTCAACTATGTCTTCTGCACAATCCCAGTCAAAACCATAATTTGAAGCTTCGTGGGAAATACTACGCACTTCTTCAAATATATCAGAGGAACTTTCTTCTTTCAGTACTGAGTTAACTTTTTCGGTTTGTTTTATTGTAGTCCATTGATCGATCACTTGATTTGGATTTAACGTATTGACAGAAGAAAAAACATGAGGGTGTCGATATATCAATTTTTTAATCATACTCTGCAACGAATCATAAATAGTGAATTCACTGTTGTTTTCTTCTATTTGTGCATGAATCAATGGCTGGATAATCAGATCTCCCAATTCTTCTTGCAATTCTTGGTTGTTCCCACTGCGTATTGCTTCAACAACCTCAAAAGCTTCATCTAACAATGATGGTATCAATGTTTTATGTGTTTGTTTGTGATCCCATGGGCATTTTTGACGAAGAATTTCTATCAATTTTTTTGCAGAAAAAAAGGTTTGATCCTCATGATGTAGCAGAACAGGAATCCAATCTTCAGCAGAATATATGAATACTTCCTGTTCCTTTGTTTCGATTGCTCCTGGCCGTAATGATCTAACTTGTTGAATAGATTTTGTTGCAGTTTCACCCTGCATGATCAAACAACATGCTGCCATCGTACCTGCACGACCAAAGCCCCCCATGCAATGCATATAAACTGGTATATTGCATAACTGATAAAAAGCTAAATGCCTGACTAGTATTCGGAATTGCAGAGTAGATGGAACCGAAAAATCTGAAATAGGCACGTGTAATATTTCAATAATGGAAGAATCAGTTTTACCTACATTGTAGGGAGTTTCTGTTAAGTTTATTAGAACACGAATTGGTTCTAACGAGGGAATCTCATGACCAGTGAAATTTGGCCACGGTCCAATCATCAGTCTATTCTTTTCGATCCAAGTTCCGTCTAAAAACATTCCATAACCTTTCTAATAACTGTATTAAACTCATCTGTTTTCTTTTGGACAGTAAAATATCCCTCGTAAAAATGAATCCGCTGTCCAAATGTTTGACAAAGACAACTTAAATTGCGAGTGTTTACGGTAAACCTTTTTGAGTTCTCTTCAAAATAGAAAAAAACCAGATTTCTTTCCAATGTAACGTTTTTCATTCCTTTTTCAAAACAAACAAGGCGAAGTTTTAGGTTTTCATACAGCTCTTCCATAGGAGGTGGTGGATGCCCAAACTGGTCGGCGTAATCTTTTATGAGAAGATCTATATCATTTTGTGTTTTTGCTTGGGTTAACTCTCGATACATTGACAATCTTTCCCCTTCGTCGCGAATCAAATCACTTGGGATATACCCGGTGATAGGAAATTCAGGAAGCTGTTCCAGATCATTCTTTGCCTTCTGGGTTTTTCCTTTTTGCTGATCAATGGCTTCTTTTAAGAACTGTACATACATGTGGTACCCAACCGAGTGGAGATGTCCTGATTGAGAAGTGCCCAAAAAGGTTCCTGCACCTCGTATTTCCAAGTCTCGCATAGCGATTTTTAAACCAGAACCTAATTCAATAAAATTCTGCATAGCCTGCAGCCTGGAAATTGACTTGTGGGAAAGGGTTTTCTGTCCCGGGTAGAAAAAATATGCATATGCTCTCCTGCTAGAACGACCCACTCTTCCTCTAAGTTGATACATTTGGGCTAGTCCCAGCGCATCTGCATGATCTACAATCAGGGTATTCACAGTTGGAATATCAATACCCGATTCAATAATGGTTGTACATAACAATAGATCCAGTTCTCCTTGAAGGAATTGGGTAATGACGTTATCAATTTGTTCTCCACTCATTTTCCCATGTCCAACACCGATTCGTAAAGTAGGCATTTTCTTTTGTAGAGAATCTTTCACTTCCATTATGTCTTGAATTCGGTTATGAACATAATAAATTTGCCCACCCCGTGAAAGTTCGAATTGTATTGCATTCATGATAACTTCAGGATCATCTGGCATAACATAAGTTTTTACTGGTTTTCTGCCCTCCGGTGAGGTGTCGATCTTGGATATTGACCGCACACCACTGAGCGCCATTGAAAGAGTTCTTGGGATAGGAGTAGCTGTTAAAGTGAGAACATCAATATTCTCGCGCATGGTTCGGATCATTTCTTTATGTCGAACACCAAATTTGTGTTCTTCATCAATGATAAGAAGTCCTAATTTATGAAACTGGACGTCTTTGGATAACAACCGATGCGTTCCAATGATAACATCCAATTTCCCTTCTTGTAGATCAAGTAAGTTTTGTTTGCATTGTTTAGGAGGCAATAACCTGGATACTTGTCCAATATGGATCGGAAAAGGAGCATATCGTTCTTTAAAGGTTTCATAGTGTTGGTTAGCAAGTATTGTGGTAGGAACAAGAAGGGCTACTTGATACCCCTCTAAAACAGCTTTAAATGCTGCTCGAATTGCTACTTCTGTTTTGCCATATCCAACATCACCTGTTACAATGCGATCCATAATGGAGTTTGATTCCATATCGTGTTTGACTTCTTCAATAGTGCGAATCTGATCTGGAGTTTCTTCATAGGGAAATATACTCTCCATTTCTGTTTGCCACGGAGTATCCTTCCCAAATGAAGTTCCTTTTGATGCTTCTTTTTTTGCATATAAATCAACCAATTCAGCTGCTATCAGTTCAATACCTTTTTTTGCTTTTTGCTTTGTTTTTTGCCACTCTTTTGTACCCAGTGAGCTCAGAGGAATATGCTGAATATCACCCACATATTTATTTACCATATGAATTCTTTCAGGTGGTATATATAGCTCATCCCCATTTTTGTATTCCATCAACAAGAATTCTTTTGGTTTTTTTTCTGGTCCATCAAGGACGCTTAGGCCCTTATAAATACCGATTCCATAAGCATAATGCACAAGTAGGTCTCCGATTTTCAAGTCTTCAATCGACTTGATGGGAACACCTTCTCGGAATTTCTTGTAGTGCTTGTGCGGTTGTTTCCAACCAAAGATTTCTCTGTCTGTTAAGAAGGCCAACTTGCGAGATGGAAGGTAGAACCCCTTGTCCATATACATATCTACAATTTGGAGAGAATGACTAAGGCTGGTAAAGCCATAACTTTCAAATATCTCCAAAGCTCTTTTTGGTTGTTTTGTAGCAACAAAGACACTCCCTTTTTTTTGGAAATATTGGTTCAACACCAATTTAAAGTCACCCAAAATAGGGGCATTTACTTCTTCAGATGGAAATGAGAATGCATTCTTTTTCTCTAGTGTGGCTGGTTCTGGATTCAGCTCAATTTGAATGGGATGATTCCATATCTTTTTTTCAATATGTTGATAGTTTTGATCCAGTGGAATCGAAACAACTTCTTTTTTTTCTAGCTCTAAAACATGAACTTCTTTGGCTTCATGAAAAATAGCGTTCAATGTTTTCTTGATTTGGTTACTGTGAATAAAAACTGTGCAGGTATTCTTTGGAAGATGGTCCATGATGGTGAACTCTTGGTTTCTTGCTACAGGAAAATAGTAGGAGTGATTCAGAATACCGTTGCTACCGGAAAGAGTTTCGATATCTTTTTCTATTTCCACACTGGTAGCATTTTTGTTGGCCTTTATAGCACTCTGTATAAAACTTAGAACTTTTGTTTTTTCTTCTTTCGAACAAGTGAAATGGTGGACAGGAATAAGGAAAACAAGATCAGTTTTTTCAATACTCAACTGCGTCGTAGAATCAAAAAAACGAATACTCTCTACTTGATCATCAAACAATTCAATTCGAATTGGAGAATCATGAGCAGAAGAAAAGACATCTAGGATTCCTCCTTTTCTTCTAAACTCTCCTACATGTTCCACTACTGATGCAGGATGGTATCCACTGTTTACTAATTGTGTGGAAATTGTATCAATTGAAAGATGATCTCCAATGTTGATCGGGATGACAGCATCATTGAGACTATTTGGTCCAATTGTTGGCGTACATAACGCCTGAGGTGTAGTTACTATGATTCGTGAGTGGTGTAGTAGATCGAACAAAACACTGATTTGTTCAGCAGTTATCTCGGTAGGGCTTGGGATTTTTTCATACGGTGCTGCCCCAGAGTCAGGGTAGCGACTTACCGGTGAAGTGAGATAGCTGGATGGAAACTGCTTTAAGAAAGTGTGGATTTTATGCATTTCAAGCTCAGTTGGAGCTACTATTAAAAGATTGGAGAACGATTTCATGATTTGCAATAAAAGTAGGTATCCTGAGGATCCAACAATATTATTAATCTCCAGCGATAGAGATGGAGATTGTAAAAATGAACTTTTTAAATAGGGTAAATCAGAAAAATAGTCCGATATGTCCTGAAATGTTTTTTCTCGAATAGGATTTTCTTTTTTCATGCAGAGTAAAATTATACCATCAGTTTCAATTCTTTTTTTGATTGTATTTATTGGCTGCTTTAAGAAATCCGTAATCAACAACATCCAGTACTGCAAACATTGCGGTTTCTAAAGCTTGTTGTACTATTTTTTGTTCGCTCTTTGAAAAATCGCTTAATACATATTCAACCACTTGATCTTTGTCAAAAGGACGGTCAATACCAATTTTTACTCGGATAAAAGTAGAATCTTGGAGACTGTTTGTAATAGACCGTATGCCGTTGTGACCACCTGTTCCTCCACCAAGTTTTACCCGAACATCTCCAAGTGGTAGATCCAAATCATCTTGAACGACTATCAAGTGTTCCTGGTCAATATCATATTTGCTACAAAAACTTTTAATACTGATCCCAGATTCATTCATGAAAACCATTGGTTTACATATAAAGAAATCTTCTCCCGATATTCGCTTCAATTGTCCAAAATTGGTGTAGCAATCGAGATTTCGAAGAGAACTACGAAAATCTTGCACCATTTTGTCAATCAACATATAGCCGACATTATGCCTGTTCATTAAATACTTTGTGCCAGGATTACCTAATCCAAAAACTGCAAACATCCGAACTCCTTATTTTATTACGATACAATTACTCTATAATCATATAATGATAAACTGTATTGCAAAGAAGGTGAATGTATGAAAAAATTTCTCGTATGGGTTCTGATTGTTCTGTTATTACCTCTTTCCTATGTTTCCTATAGACTTTTGGAAAGACATACGATTCGGTTTCAATTTTTCACCAATACTTTGCCTAATCAAATTGTACCAGACAATGAAATAGAATTATCTCGAACTCAAGCTTTACAACCTTTAGCAAAGCCTGTGATTCTTTTTATTTCCAACCATTCTTTCGTAACTCCAGAAAATTCCTTCTTCTTTGAAGAAAAATCCCAGGAAAATGGTTCGCTTGGTTACTACCCCGTATACCCAGTATTGGATCCAGATATTTCTCTAGTTAATTTTCTCAGCGGAGTTTCTCCTCATCGCGGGGGATACCTTTCAAAGCCACTTCTGGATACGCTGGACAGTCTTCTGTTATCGGCAAAGGACTCTGGTTTAAAAACAGCGTATTTTGGTAACCATATTCCCTATAACCCAGAAGAAATTGAAACAGAAGCTGAAATAGAAGAAACCTATTCAGAACCTTATGAACAAAAAGAACTGAAAATTCCTGCCTCCTATGTTGAACCCATACAAAGTGTTGCAGATATTCAGCGTTGGCTGGAAGAATTTCAAGAAAAACTTTTCGAATTCGATTTGCTGATCTTCAATATCCCTCCTATCAACAACCCAGCAAATGAAGATGTCCAAAATGATTATATCGAATCCGTAAATCAAGTCATGGAAAACATTTATCAGACTTTTCAAGACGAGAGCCAATACTTTTATACATCACCTTTATCATTTGCTTCGCACAATCAACTCATGCTTTCCCCAAATCCTTCTTTTGAAGTACCAGTGTATTGTTTTGGAAAATCGTTACAAAAAACCCAAAAGCCGTTTCATACACAACTTGAAAATATCTCCTCAACCTTGTGCTTTTCTTTGGGTATTTCTCCTCCCCAAGAGAACATTACACCACCACTTTTGGCTATTTATCAACTGCCCGAAGATGAAATTGTGAATCGATACAGTTCTTTTTTAAACGGTCAAATGATGAGCTATATGAAGGTTCTGCTCTCTTATGGAATCAACGAAGAAACCGTGAGTGGGTACATATTGCATGTGAACAATTCGATTCATGAAACTCCAATACAGGGTTTGGGAGAGCTTCAGACAAGGATCGATCTGCTTCAAAATGAATTCTATGCATTCATCCATACGCAGAACGACAAAACTCGAAAACAAGAATTGATCTTCTTTATTTTAATGATTGCCATTGCTGGAATTCTTTGGTTAAGTTTCTTGATGTGGAACTGGCGAGGATATTTATATGGTTTTATTTTTATAGCAGTTTACTATTCCCTCAACACTTTTGTTTTTCAGAATTCCTATATCTTCCCCCCGTTGCATTCAATTACCTTTGGTTGGGTATGCCTGACATATGGCATCCCGCTTCTTCTGACTAGCATTGTTTGTAGTATCCTTGCTACAGTTTTTGGTGGTTACTTTTTTGATATTGATCTCTCCAGCATACTACAAGATTTAAATGGACTCATTGGAACATTTGGAGTATTTCTGATTATTCATAGCGGTGTTATTGGAATAATGCACGGTTATACTTTTACTGGCACTTTGGATTCTTTCCCAACTCAACAACTTTTCTTGCAAAATGAGGCACTTCTCTTTATGTTACCTGCATCTTTATTACTTATGTTTGGAATCGCCCTTTTACTACACTGGCTATTAGCAAAAAACCAAAGAAAGAAAGATGCCAATGAAAAAACTGCATAACATTCAATCAAGATGGCTTGCCATTGTTTTATCTTTGATTATTTCCCTTTCAGTGATTCCATCTATCACACATGCAGAAAGTCTTCAAATGAAAGTAGAATGTAAACCGAGCTCTGTTGCAATACAAGGTGGGTTCGTTTCTATCTTTGTTACAACCAACGAGAATACAATTCTACATATACAGGCCTCTATTGGAGATAGATTGTTTTCTCTTTTCACAAATATTCCTTTGGAAAAATCCCTCGAAAAAGAAATACGACTTCCAATCGTATATCCTTTGGACAGAAATTTCACCCTTCATGTTCGAGCAGATAATATTCAAAAGGAATCCTCACTTCAAGAAAACATCAATTTCACCGTTACAGAATCGAAAAAGGGAATCTATTCGTTAGAAGGAAGAATCATCAATGGTAGTTATGTACATAAAACTGGATTAGAAGGTGCTTTTATTGAAGTTGTTTCTGGGGAAACTTACACCTATACAGAAACTGATGATGATGGTTATTTCACCCTTAATCACTTGTTGGAAGGTCCCTACAAAATCCAGGTGTCACATTCTTGCACAAAAGCTACACAAGAGTTCATAACTGAAGTGAATTCTAACACTGAGTTTGCTTATATCACACTTTACCCTCACAAAATACCCGATTTTGATTTTTGGATGAATAAATCGGTCTACTCAGATTACGAAAAAGGAGAAACAGCAACCATCTACATTCGTTCTAGGCTAAACATGATCGTAGACTTATATATACAAACAAAAACCGAAAAAGTCCCTGTACTTCTCAATTTTCACGTAAAAGCAAATGCATTAAGTCGTTTCTACTGGACTGTACCTGAATCATTACCTCTTGGTCCATTAACATTTTCGCTAGAACCCTCTGAATCAGAATATTGTGGCACAGCGAAATACACGATTCAGATTACTAATTCAATACAAAAAGGTTCTCTCCAGGGAAAAGTGGTTGTAGATGGAAAACCTATACAAGGTGCAAAGGTCTCTTTCCCTTACGAGTTTTTACCTCATACATTCACAGACGAATATGGTATTTTTGTTTTACAAAATATCCCTGGTGGTAATTATCACCTACGTTGCACAATGGAAGGTTTTGAAGAATACAATCAACCGTATACAGATATTATCCGAGGTCAAAACAATGGCCCCATTACCATTGATCTAGAACCGCAATCCCCCTCTCAAATCATTTTTTCACCATCTCGACTCGATTTCACGACTCACGAACGCCGAGAAAGACAAATCCCCATCCTTTGCCATCTCTCACAAGGATATATCCAGAATATTCAACTACAAAAAAAACAAGGGCCCGTAGGAATCAACATTACACCAAATACAATCCCGCAACTCCTTCAAGAATCCCAGATATTGGTTTTTACGATCGAAAATACCGTTCCCCCCGGTGAATACGAAATTCAATATGATGTAGTCATCGACAATAAAGTACTCCAAGAATTACGAGGAACAGTGTCTGTACGAAGCTTATC
The DNA here is from genome assembly GCA_036725105.1 of Calditrichota bacterium. GTDB lineage: Bacteria > Caldisericota > Caldisericia > UBA6126 > UBA6126 > JAGLCW01. The sequence continues at coordinate 5,218 of DAIMET010000019.1, read as the reverse complement.
CAATGGCACTTTTGACGGCTTTATCTCTCCACCAGGCAATAGCATCCCGCAAGGTGGCACAGCAGAGTATGTATTCAATGCTGAACGGTTTACCAATTTCAGAGAAAATCTCTCCCTTCGATTTAAAAATCTTCCTTCATATACGCAAGTTATCATGGATACCGAACAAGAATATATTCCTCCCTGCTCTATCCCTTTTGCTATTGACAGTTCCCTATCAACAGAAGTCAAAACTCATGAAATTGAAGTTGAGGTGTTTTCCAAGACACAAAAAAATGTGTATCGTTTTCCACTGACCATTTTTCCAAGGAAAGGGCAACTCGAAACATGCCCAGAAGAAGGATGGGACCCTATTTTAATTGCAGGAGAAACAGCTGGCCTTAGTATAAGTTGTTTTTCTCCAAATGGTCATTCTGAAAATGTACGTGTAAACAAAGATTATGGACCGGATTGGATTTCAATCCCCAATCGAGACATTGGGACTGTTACACAAAATCCAATCAGCACACAAATTCAATTTTCTCCACCTTCCGATATTTTAGTGGGAGGGTATCCCTATTCCATTAGTTTTACTTATGGTGAAAACAACGAAGAATTCAAGAAATTTACAGGTCAGATTCATGTTCTTCCGCACGATCCAAATGCTCCGGTGAATGCAAGGGGGAAATACATTCAAGAGGAACGAAACATCATTGTAACGTGGAATCCACCAACAGATAAACAAGATCAGATTATTGGGTACAATATTTATAGAAGCTTGCATTATCCTGCTCTAGCAAGCGCTGCTCCATACAATTCCACTCTTTTAAAAGATACGGAGTTTCTGGACACAGATTTCCTTCATGGGCAGCAGTACTGGTACATTGTAAAAGCGGTATATCAGGATGGCAGTTTAAGTCCTGCTTCCAATACTGTACAAATCAATATCCCCCCTGAGAAAAAAGGAATTGTAATTGTTGCGCTGGATAAGCCAGCAGGTTCTTCTTACTATACCAACAATCCTCTCTCTATTCATTTTCAATCTTCTCTGTCGGGTAGAGTCTCCATCGTTTGCAGCTCTGGGTTTATTGATATCACCCTTTTGGAAACTTTTGTCACGGAAGGTACACGATATCACTGGAGCCCCATCCTACCCAGTCTACCTGAATCTAAAAGCATGTGCACGGTATATTTTGAAAGCGAAGGTGGATATACCCATACTCAGAAGTTTTCCTTCTTTGCAACCGAATCAAAACAAGGTGCAGCAAGCTTGTTCGGAACTTTGAAACAACAAAGTACAAATCAGCCCATCCATGGAGCTTCTGTACAGATCATCCAAGGACCTAGCTATTCAACTGCTACAACAGATGCAGATGGAGTTTTTGTTTTAAAGCACTTATCGCCAGGATCTTACCAGTTTTCAATTTTGCACAATGGAGAAATCTTTGCGCCCTACTCCTGTGATATAGAAAATGGTGAAAACAGATTGGATCCAATTGAGATCGATCCTATACAGCAGTCAAAATGGATTGCGTGGAGCGGAGAAATTGATAGAAACCTTCTTCCTTTGTGGATATATGCTGAAAAAAAAGACAGGGTTTCTTTAATATGGGAAAAAGACAATATACAGCGAGTGCTTTATCGACATATCGAACTGGAACCTAAACAAACCACTTATATGCATCTTCCCATCGCAGACGACTTACCAGTGGGCGATATGTTTTTGTCGATTATCAGCGAGAGCAGCACAAATCAATCCAAAATTGCTGTTACCTTACCTTCTCCTGCAAATCATGTATATGGGTACATTAAAAACGTAAATGGTATACCCATCACCAATGCGCAAGTAAATGACTACTCCGTTAATGAATGGGGGTATTTCAGCATTCTCCAGTCCGGTCAAGATATTATTTCACTGGATGTTCAAGCCCCATTTTATCAATCACGAACAATATCCATATCTGAATTTGATTCCAATACCTCGATTTTATTAGATTCCTTAACTGGTTACATCGAATACGCACAAAAAGAACTCTTTATTTGTAAGGATTTCAATACACTCCAATTTCAGTGGATATCACGGAAGGGCTGGACGGATATTATAGATTTCCACATTGTCCAAGAAAACGAAGAAGACACGAAAATATTAGCAGCTTTGCCTCCTTTTCAATGTTATCCAGAAATGAAATATGAATTTCATTTTATGAATCTATTGCGTGAACAATTGGAGGAAGGATCTGTTTTTTTAACTTGGGCTTACACTTCATCTGAAACAAACGAAGAAATTCTTGTTAAAATCCCCATAAAAAAAGGATTACCAGATAAACTATTCTTTTCAACTCGCCCTACAATTCCCATTTTCTCTGATACCAATTCCATAGATCTTATCCTGGATATCTATTCTTATGCAAGCAGGCCCGATACATTCCTTTTGCAAAGTGTCCTACCTTCTGAGTATGATTCTTTCATCCATCCATCTGAGCTGATCCCGGGTAATGAATGTTCTCTGGAGATACGTCAGAAAGATGCTTCTGCTCCTCATGAAATCATCCTAGGATCAATTGAAGTTACCTCGAAAAATAATAAAAATATTGTAGAAGTGTTTCCTTTCCATTTTCAAACCCAGCCTTCAACTTCACCAACATTCCTGGAACCATACTGGAATCAGACGATGTATAGCGGTAGCAAGGTCACACATACCTTTTATCTTTCTCAAACCCCTGAACAGATTGAAATCCTAAAAATTCCTGCTTTCATGACGTATCAGATATGGGATAACACAGTTAAAATCATCATAGAGTCTACTCCAGAAGGTATTAATCAAGTGCAGATCCCCATTCTACTGAACCAAACAATTGAAACCAATCTAGATATCCACATTGAAGGACTTCCTATGCCAGACCATTGGAATGCTCCTGTTTTAAAAGCTTCCAATGATGACAAGGGTATACTTTTACAGATTGACAATTTGCTTGATGATACATTCTATCGTGTCAATAAGTATCAAAATGGTCACAAAATCGAATGGCAAACAGGCTTCAAGCAAGATAAAACCTACTTAGACACAAACGTACAAGCCAACCAAACCTACACATACCAGGTCTTTGCAACCAATTTTCAACTGGAATCCGGATGGTCCAATGAGATTGTACAGCCATATATTCACCTATATATTCATCTGAAACTAGAAGAGATAACGTATACAAATAAAAGTTCTATTCTTTTGACGGGCACAGCTACACCAGAGACAACCCTTACGCTGAATAAGAAAAACCTTCCAATGGATATATATGGTCGTTTTTCTTTTAATGCTCCTTTGGAAGAAGGAAAGAATAGTTTTCTTTTCACTATTGAAGATGCATTTGAAAATACTCTCTCCAAAGAGATTACTGTTATTCGTGACAGTGTACCACCACAGATTGAGTTTGTTTCTCCAAAAGCATTTCCATATTACACCAAATCAGAACAATTAAACCTTCAGTTAAAGACAGAATCTCAATCAGTTGTCACCGTTAATGGCGTTGAATTCAAAGAAAAAACACCCGGAACCTATAGTGGGTTGATTTCTCTTGCAAAAGGTAGCAATGAGCTCAGAATTATTGCTACCGATAAAGCATCTAATCAAGTAATAATCAATGTTCAGTGCATTCGATATGAAAAAGGTTTTTTTATTCAGCTCCGTATAGGCTCTTCAACTGCCACTATTAATGGGGAGAAGAATACTTTGGATGTGCCTCCTCAAATTCTTCAAGGAAGAACTGTAGTGCCTCTTCGTTTCATTTCGGAAGCTTTTGGAGCTACAGTAGAATGGATTGCTGAAACCAAAGAGATTACAATCCAATTTGGAACCACCCAAATTCAGCTCCGTATAGGCTCTTCAACTGCCACTATTAATGGGGAGAAGAATACTTTGGATGTGCCTCCTCAAATTCTTCAAGGAAGAACTGTAGTGCCTCTTCGTTTCATTTCGGAAGCTTTTGGAGCTACAGTAGAATGGATTGCTGAAACCAAAGAGATTACAATTCGGTTATATATGTGACACAATTTATCAATTGCATACAGATTTGCATACAGAAAGAGGTGTTTTGCTATGGTTGGTAAGAAAATTGATGGTAGATGGTATCTTCGACTCCAAAAAGGAGAAGAGGTTGTTTCATCGTTACAAGATTTCTGCAAACAAAATCAAATTCAATTAGGAACATTTACAGGAATTGGTGCATGCACTCCGGTAACAATTGGTATTTTTCTCCCTCAAGATAAAAAATATGTTAGTAAAACTCTAACAGAAGACATGGAAATGACATCTTTGCTAGGCAATGTTACGACCATGAACAATGAGATCTACATCCATGCTCATGCTACTTTCGCAGGAGAATCTCTTCACTCTTATGGTGGTCATTTAAGCAGTGCTACAGTAAGTGTTACTGCTGAAATCGTAATTGAACCTTCTGAAGGATTAGTTGATCGAGAAAGAGACGAGAATATTGGAATTAATGTATGGAATCTTCTTTAATAAAAGATATCCAAGGTTTTGTTTTTGATATTGATGGTACCTTGCTCAATACTCTCCCGGAAATTGCTGAATCGGTCAATTCTGTTCGTGTTAAATACAACCTACAACCTCATCCCGTAGAAGACTATCGCAATTTTGTAGGTGCCGGAGTAGAAACACTTGTACAAAGAGCATTCCAAATCTCAAGTTCTCATCCCGATTTTCAACAAATTTTGTCGGATGTTATGGATCAATACATCAAAAACTTTGGTAAATACTCATCTTTGTTTCCAGGAATTCCTGAGATTTTGGATTCACTTGTCAAGGATTCATATTACATAGGACTACTTTCGAATAAACCTCAGATCATGGCAGATCAAACTGCAAAAACATTTTTTTCCAATTACCCATTACATCCAGTTCTTGGTGCACAGGATGATATCCCATTAAAACCTCACCCTTGGGGCCTTGAAAACATATCAAAAAAATGGAACTTACTTCCAGCACAAATCGCTTTTGTAGGAGATTCTGTTATTGATGTGCAAACTGCAAAAGCATTTGGTGCAGTTTCAGTTGCCGTTTCGTGGGGTTTCTGTAACGCTCCCGTCCTTGCCAAGCAACAACCAGATTTTTTGATTCATACTCACCAGGAATTCATCCATACCCTTTTCAATCCTGCTCAAGAATCTGTATAAAGTGTACCCCAAAAACTGGAGACCTATTTAAGTTAACTTTTAGAAATTGGCT
>DAIMET010000018.1:0-25427 GCA_036725105.1 Calditrichota bacterium | reverse complement strand
GTATATCCTTAGAATGAGAGGTTTTTATGCATAAACGTCTGTTTACTTCCGAATCTGTTACCGAGGGACATCCTGATAAGATTTGCGACACAATCGCCGATAGCATTCTAGATGCGATCATAGAAAAAGATAAAAATGCTCGTGTTGCTTGCGAAGTTGCCGTTAGCACCGGCTTTGTTTTTATTATGGGAGAGATTACTACATCGGAATATGTTGACCTGACTGCAATTGCTCGGGAAACCATCTGTAATATCGGCTATGACACTCCGAAATGGGGTTTTAATGGCAACACATGTGCTGTTATCAGTGCTGTTAAAGATCAATCTCCAGATATTGCACAAGCTGTGAACCTATGTGAAGAAATTGGAGCAGGTGATCAAGGTATGATGTTTGGTTTTGCATGTAATGAGACACCATCGTACATGCCAATGCCAATCTCTTTAGCTCATGCTTTAGCAAAAAAACTTGCGTATGTTAGAAAAAATCAAATCCTCCCCTATCTTGGTCCTGATGGTAAAACACAAGTAACTGTTGAGTATGACGAGAATAATCAGCCCATTCGCATTGACACTATAGTAATTTCTACGCAACACCAGCCTGGTATATCAATGAAGCAACTCCAACCCGCTATTATCGAGGAAGTTATTCAAACATCCATTCCAAAAGAATTACTAGATACTAATACTCATTTCTACATTAACCCTAGCGGGTGCTTTACAATTGGCGGACCCGTAGCCGACACAGGACTGACAGGTCGAAAAATAATTGCCGACACCTATGGTGGATATGCAAATCACGGCGGTGGATCTTTTTCTGGTAAAGATCCTACAAAAGTAGATCGATCAGGTGCTTACGCGGCAAGATATATTGCAAAAAACTTGGTTGCTTCAGGTTTTGCAGATAAAATTGAACTCCAGTTGTCCTACGCAATTGGAATGACAAAACCAATTTCCATCTATATTAAAGATTTTGGTACTGCTAAAATCCCCATTGAAGAGATGATTCAAAAAATCCAAGCTCAATTCAATTTATCCCCCAAAGGAATCATTGATGCCTTTGAACTATTTCGGCCAATGTATCGCCAAGTTTCCTCGTATGGACATTTTGGTCGAGAAGATCTTTCGTTACCTTGGGAAGAAGTCAATCTTTTTCCCTAATGTAACTTTTTTGGGAATATTTAAGTAAACTTAAAGAGTAGTTATCTTTTATGGAAACGGAGTAACGATTTGTCCAACAGTTTTTTATTGGGTACTTTTTTAAATTTTTTGGCATTGCTGATTTGTTTAACGGTACATGAGTTCTCTCATGCCTGGGTGGCATATAAATTGGGTGATCCTTCCGCTGAAAAAAGTGGTCGACTCACATTGAATCCCTTCAAACACCTTGATCTAATGGGAACAATCATGCTCCTTTTATTTCGATTTGGATGGGCAAAACCTGTACCAATCAACCCGTATTACTTCAAGAATAAGAAACAAGGCATTATTCTTGTTTCCCTTGCAGGACCGGTATCCAATTTTCTTATGGCCTTTCTAGGAGGACTCTTACTTAAGCTTTCTTTACCAATGCAAAATGCTTTTTTAAATACTTTTTTCTACATTTTTATTTACATGAATATTGCTTTAGCCATTTTTAACTTGTTACCCATACCTCCCCTGGACGGTTCTCATTTAATTACTGTGTTTGTTAAAAACCAGAAAGTAATATCTTGGTTGTACTCTTATGGGATGTTCGTTTTCATTGGTTTGCTATTTATCGGCTCTTTCTTTGGCTGGTTCAATATCCTTGCTATCATCATTGAACCATTTGTTTCCTTGATTTTCTCTATATTTTCTATCCCGGGTATTCTATAGTGTTCTACCGTTTTTCTGTTTGGCTACTGCATATACTACTCACATTATTCAACCAATACATCGTTGTTGGAGAAAACAATATCCCCGATAAAGGTGGGGCAATCGTTGTATCAAATCACAAATGCTACGATGATCCAATCTTGGTAGGTTGTTCGTGCCTACGAAGAAGATTCTATTTTGTAGCAAAAAAAGAATTGTTCCAATCCTTTTGGTTTGGACTCCTTATACGTTCTCTGGGAGCTTTCCCGGTGAATCGCGAACGAGTTGATCGAGAAACAATACAAACTTGTACTCACCTACTTGAAAAAGGAAATCTGGTACTCATTTTTGCGGAGGGAACTCGAAATACAGATCCCAATCTTGATATGCTCCCCCTAAAAACAGGTTTTGCTTTTATAGCAAATCGTGCTAAAGTACCGGTAATTCCAATATATGTAACAAAAGCAGAGAATACGTTTCGATTCAGTATTCCTAAAAAGAAGATCTTTGTACATATAGGAAAACCTATTCCCTGTGATCAACCTTTACGTAAACTTGTTGAAAACACGCAAAATGCATTACATGATTTGTGCTTGCAAGGAAAAGAGGCATATTATGGCCACCAACATTGAATTATTCCAAAAGCTGCAAGAAAAAGATCTGTATTTGTTTTTAGAAATCTTCCCCCTCTGGATGCAAAAGAAGATTCAGGAAAATGGAGATATCCAGGAGCTCATCGAAATCATTCTAGACGTAGGTAGAAAACCTGAAGCTCGTTTTCAAAATTATAGTCGATATTTAATTGATGAACCAGTAGATGTGAGCCTTATTAACTCAATATTGGATCGAACCGAAGGATTCAACCGAGATAACCGCAGTGGTGTAGGTGGTACTCTACATCGCATATCCGGCATTCGCAACCGTCAGGGAGAAGTAATAGGCCTAACATGCCGAGTTGGAAAAGCCATTTTTGGCACCGCAGACAGCGTGAAAGATATCATCTACAGCAATAAAAATATCCTCCTTCTTGGTCCTCCTGGTGTTGGTAAAACGACTCTCTTGCGTGAAACATCCAGACTCCTGAGTACAGATGCAAAAAAAAGAGTTGTGATTGTAGACACTTCCAATGAAATTGCTGGAGAAGGAGATATTCCTCACCAGGCTGTCGGCATGTCCAGAAGAATGCAAGTTCCTTTGTCCAAACAACAATTCGAGGTGATGATTGAAGCTGTAGAAAATCACACTCCCGAAGTCATCATTATCGATGAAGTCGGAACTGCCGAAGAAGCCAATGCCTGTAGAACTATTGCTGAACGAGGTGTTCAGCTCATCGCTACGGCGCATGGAAAAACATTGGAAAATGTTCTTTTTAATCCCACTATTGCAGACCTTGTAGGTGGAATCACCAGCGTTATCTTAAGTGATGAGGAAGCGATACGTAGAGGAACACAAAAAACAGTTCTGGAAAGAACCTCCGATCCGACATTTGATGTTCTTATCGAAATCCATTCCTATACAAAATATGCCATATATCTAGATGTCTCTAGTACTGTCGATAAATATCTACGAGGGTTCCCAGTTACTCCTGAAGTTCGCCAGCAATCCCCCAGTGGAGAGATTGAGATTATCAAACCCCAGGTTCAAGAATCCGATCATATGACCCGTCAAAATACACTTGAAGACGAAATCTTGCTTGAGGAAATGGAAGCACATCAGATCCAAAAAACTACACAAACAGAAGAAAAACCTCCAATTAAACTGTACCCCTTTGGAATCAGTACCAACTATTTACAAAGAGCATTAAAGAGTAGCAACCTAAGTATTATGATTAACAAACAACTTCCCAGCACAGATTTAATTTTAACCACAGACCCATATCGAAGAAAAAATCCAAGAGCTTTGCAAAAAGCCGAGGAAATGGGCATCCCAATCTATTCTATTCCTAACAACACTCTTCACGACATCAAAAGATTTATCCAATCTTTAAAATCGGATGTAGCAAGACCTAGTGAATTGACTGAGAATCAACTTGAAGCCATGATTCAGAATATATTTCATACCAACCTTCCCATAAACTTTCCTCCCTCTAATCCAAAATTACGAAGAATTGAACATCAGTTAGCACAACGCTACGGTCTTCGTTCTGAAAGTTATGGAGAAGAACCCCATCGTTTTGTTGTTGTATATCCCCCCGACTCTAAGGAGGCAATTGAATGAAAAAGATTCGAAAAACACTTTCTTTACTCTTATTTGGTTTAATGTTAGCTACCTTCGCTGCAGGATGTGGCAACTCTGACATTACCAAGTCTTTGAAAGCAAATGAAGCAAAAATTATTGGTATCATCACCAATGTAGAAACTCAACTCCCCGTTGATAAAGTAAAAATCGTTTTAAAAAGCACAAACACCGATAAGCAATACAAAACTTCCACCAACTCGTCTGGACAATACGCCATCATCTGCGAACCAGGCTATTACTCATTTCAAGCTGAAAAAGAAGGATATACGCAGTATTCCAAAAATGTGGTTTTAGGCAAAGGAGAAAATGAGGAAAGCTTTTACTTAGGACCAGTGGTTGAATCTCTTTGCGAATTTGAGGGTAGAGTCATTGACCACGTCACGCAAAAAATAATACCGGGTGCATCAGTGCAGGCTGGCAGAAATCTAACTCATGCCGATGCTGAGGGAAATTTCAAATTTGAGAAAAAACTCCCTGAGGGGTCTTATGATTGTTTTGTTTCAGCACCAGGCTTCGAATTGCTTAAAAAAACAATACAATTAACCAAAGGAAAAAATCGGGCTCAATTTGAATTGAATCCCTTTGATCCATCTTCCAGCAGTCCAACCCAAAACAATACGGATGCAGATCAAACTCTCCAGAGAAATCCAATCACTGCGATTGATCCTTCCTTTATTAACGATTACAAAGTTTCAATTAAAAAAGTGCTACGACCCACCAATGAAGTTTTTGAGTACGAAGTCATCGTACAAGATCGGTACACTAGCTATTTGTATTCAAAAGAACCCGACTTCGAAGGTCAGATTTTAGTTTCAAATGATGGCTGCTACGAAAAAGTAAACGACCAAGATTGGATTCAATTTCAACAATCTGAAATTATGATGCCGCAAGATGTTTTCAAAGAAGATGTCGAATCATTGTTGTTTTTCTTTGGTTTTGCCGATCCTAATGTAGTGATTGAAGAGATTGGCGAAGAGGCGATTGGACTATATCCATGTAAAAAATACCACATCTATACAAAAGATGATGCACCGGAAGAACAACAATTTGATTTCACTACCTGGGTAATTAAAGACACGAGTATGCCGTCTCAGCTAATGAATTGCTTAATCCGAATGAAAGGCACTGTTCCCAAAAATCCTGATGGTATCTGGTATGACATTGACATCACATTCTCTAATATTGGGAATGGAAATAAAATTCCCACCCCAAGCAATCTTCCCGCTAAAAAAGAGTAATGGGAACAAAACACGTAAAAAAGTAGTATATAGGTTGTGTGATTGTATACTTACATTATACGGAGGTTAATATGGATATAACTGCATTATTTACTTTAAACTATGGTTTGTATATTGTTTCTTCAGAGAAAAATGGTGCTTTCAATGGCCAAATTTCAAACACCGTTTTTCAACTTACAGCCCAGCCTATTTGTCTAGCAGTATGCGTCAATAAACTAAATCTTACTCATGAGTATATCCAATCCTCTCAAAAGTTTTCAGTTTCTGTTCTGGAACAGGATACACCAATGACTTTTATTGGAACTTTTGGATTCAAATCTGGCAAAGATATCGACAAATCTGAAGGCATTCAACTACTTAAAGGAATAACAGGGTGTCCAATTGTTTCAGACTATAGTGTTTCCTATGCAGAGTGTAAGGTAATTCAATCCATGGATGTTTTTACTCACACTGTTTATATTGGAGAAGTAGTAGATACTCAACACATCAAGAAAGCTACTCCAATGACGTATTCGTATTATCATCAGATTAAGGGTGGCAAAACTCCACCCAAAGCATCCACTTATTCAGGGGGTGCTGAAAAAACAAAGGAGAAAACTATGAACAATGAAAAATGGGTTTGTGACGTATGCGGATGGGAGTATGATCCTGAAGTCGGTGATCCAGATAACGATATTCCTCCTGGAACTGCATTTGAAGATCTTCCCGATGACTGGGTATGCCCTGTTTGTGGTGCCTCAAAAGACGAATTTTCTAAGCTTTAGGTAATTGTATGCATTTACAGATTTCTAAACACGTTCAATATGTTGGATCCATCGATTGGGATCGAAGAATATTCGACCAACTCATCTCTATTCCTTATGGCACTACCTACAATTCCTATCTACTCCAAGGCAGCGAAAAAACAGCTATTATTGATTCTGTTGATCCAACAAAACAAGCTGATCTAGAAAACCACTTGTCTGATATTTCTCATATTGACTACATTATTTGTCAACATGCTGAACAAGACCATTCGGGTTCCATCCCATATCTATTAGAAAAATATCCAGATGCCAAAGTAGTTACCAATGAGAAATGTAAAGGTTTATTGATGGACCTTCTACCAATCCCAGAAGAAGCATTCCTCGTTATTCAAGATCAGGAAACATTATCACTTGGAAACATCACGCTTCGCTTTCTACTTACACCCTGGGTTCATTGGCCAGAAACAATGGTGACGTATTACGAGGAAGAAGGCATCCTGTTTTCCTGTGATTTCTTTGGAGCACATGTAGCCACCAGTGACCTTTTTACAAATTCTCCTCATTCTTACACCAACCCAGCAAAGCATTATTTTGCAGAAATTATGATGCCATTTCGGACGATCATTCAAAAAAACCTTGCAAAAATTGCTCCTCTTGATATTCGGATCATTGCACCTTCCCATGGCCCAATCTATCAAGATCCTCAGCCAATCATACAATCTTATAAAGAATGGACTTCTGATCAAACCAAACCAATGGTTATCATTGCTTATGTTTCCATGCATGACAGCACGAAACAAATGGTCGAATACGTTACCAACAGGTTAATGGCTAACAATATAGCTGTGAAAGTATACAACCTTCCCAAATCGGACATTGGAGAATTAGCCACCGATCTTGTGGATGCTTCTAGCTTAATTTTAGCTAGCCCTACGGTACTTGCAGGAGCTCATCCGGAAGCTGTATATGCTGCATTTCTTGCAAATGCTCTCAGACCAAAACTTAAAACAATTTCCATTATTGGGTCTTTTGGCTGGGGTGGTAAAATGGTAGAACAAATTCAAAGTCTCCTGCCCAACCTAAAAGCAGAAATCATTGAGCCAGTTCTTGCAAAAGGAACTCCAAAAGAAGAAGATTTCAAAAAGCTTGATGCCTTAGTCCAGGCTTTTACTGACAAAAACAGATAGTTCACTCATCTTCCTTTACACAGAGGCAGTTATCTATTATGCAAAGATAAGTGCCTCTGTAGTATTATTGTTCCTTGAATACTTTTCTGGTTTACACTTCAAAATCAAGATAACTTTTAAACAGCCAGTGTAAGAAATTACATTCAATTTCAAACACTATCAATTCTACGACGAATTTCTTTCACTAATAGGTCGATTTGCGTACACGGAGATTGTTCTGAAGGCTTATTGATTTCATTTCTTTTATGTTCTTTTCTTTTGTTATCAATAATTTTAAAAGCATTTTCCTCATCACCAAACTTTTTCAGTTTGATGTATATTTCTTTGTCATTCTTATAATCCGACTCCGTAAACTTCTTACATCTGTTATATCCTAGATTTGTTTTTTCTTTAAAGACTTTACAGAAGTGCTTACAACACTTTTGCGAGTCTTGATTGGCTGGTATTGTTCCAAAATATGCTAAAAACCATGCTTCGATGCAGGGATTAGACCATGCTACAAAAATGCCATTTATTTCGGCTGATTCCACTATTTGATCAAAATTTGGTCGGTTATCATAATCTAAAACAATCCATGGTTCTCTAAACTGAGAGTCTTTTGATAAAACTGACAAACATTTGTTTACAAGATCCTCTGTTCTTTCTTTTGGCATAATCTTTATAACGAGATTTCGTCTTAAATCCCTAGGAATTTCGTTACGTAATCCTTCAAGATAGTTCTTTTCTGTTTCATCTGTATCGGTAAAAACTAAATAGTATTTTAACTTAGGTTTCCGAACACGTGTTTGATCTCTTGTTTTCCGTAGACCCTTTCGTTGATTTCTTGACATTTCTATTGATCCTTCATGGCAAAAATGGACCTTACAACCGGTATAGCACCATATCTTCCTAATAGATAATTCTTCATGTAATCTGCATCTTTTCGAATTTTTACTCCACCTTCTTCTTTAAAATCAGCCAAGGAGTATAGTGAAGAAATACCATCGTTATCCTTTTCAGTAAACCAAATTTCATCTCGTCTAAGAATACCACTTAGGAGAATCCAAACATCGTGGGTACTAAAAACGATTTGCGCATGGTTAATATTTATTTCTGGATTCATGAAAGTAGTTAAAATGTTTCGGACTAACAATGGGTGTAGGTGTACATTTAACTCGTCAATAAATAATATTCCTCCTTGTGCAAAGATCCCTTTTAAGACAGGGTGTAATACAAACATTTTCCTAGTACCAGCAGATTCTTCATGGAAAGGGATTGCTTTTGTTTCCTCTGAATGAATCATTCTATGAACTGAATCAATCTTTATTCTCTTATTATCCTGTTCTGTTTGAAGTTTCTCAACTCGTTCAACTTGAAAGTCTATAATGGCATTATCAAAGGTGGCCAAATACTGTACAACTTCCTTTCTCATTTCTTCATTTTCAACAAAATCTGGCGAAAGAAATGATGATCTAAAAATATTTTCAATTTCATTGGAAGAATCTACGATTGCATTATGTGAAAACCAATCCCGGACTGCTTTCAAAGCTTTAATTCGTAATTTTGCTCCAAGTGAAACAATTAGAGATTCTGGCTCAAGGGCTATTTTTAAGTTTTCTTGATCCCGCTTTGGAATTCCTTGTAGGTCTAACTCACCATTCTTTGTATTCCTGTAGAATATTCGCCTGTAATCACCCCTTGAAGATTTAGCTCGAGTATTTAACCATTCTTCAACAATTCCGTGCTTATTTACGCTAAAACCATAGTTGATAGTCTTATTTTTTTCTTCATCGGTAGAAACAAAATACACCTCAAACTCTGATTCTTTTTCGCAGCTTTTTATATCAAACAAAAAAGGGGTTGGCGCAGAAAAATCTTTGCTTTGAGATTTATTTTGAGTTTCACCACCATATCCAAATGATTTTAAAACATAGACAGTCATGTATTTAAACGCAAGAATGATATTGGATTTACCACTAGCATTCGCCCCAAAGATAGTAGCCATAGGAAGAATTTTTTCATTCCCAAGCAAAACTACTTTTTCATGAAGCTCTGTGATCTTTGTAGCAGTTAAATCAAGAGTTGCATCATCTCGGAATGATCTAAAATTTTTAAAATTAAACTGTAGTAACATGTTTAACCTCCGGTGTTTATATATTACCTAAAAAAAGAATAATATCAACACATAAATGAGGATTATTCTCATTTATGTGTTGATATTAAAAAACACCTTTAGTTGTTTTAAGTTTTTTAATTGCTTCTGCTAGCTTGCCACTTGATCTCTGGAATCCAGCCTTCTTCAATATCAATTCCAAGTCCAATGGACATTTTACGGGGGTATCGATCAGATTCCTGTTTCCAGCTGGTGTTGTCTACACAAATAGGACGTGAATAAGTATCTTTTCCTCCAATATCAATAAAAATCCCTACATCGGGGAATGTATTTCGATAACTAGAGGATTCATTGTTAATTCGGTGTTGAGCAAAACCAATGCTTGTCTGACCTTTATCGGGTTCATCTAAAACATCATAGATGTCATCTCCGCCGATATTGATGCAAAAACCCATCCCGTTGGCAGTGGATGCACCAAGAAGCAAACCTCCAGAAGTTTTGTTTCCATCAGCATCTTCATACCAGCACTCATAATGATCGTTGCCAGCTTTGTCAATGGCCCAGGAAATAGAAATATCATGAGCACCGCCAACTGATATGGCTTGTCTGGCTTTATAAAAATCATCGCCTTCATCATCAAGTAGTTCTGTGATGCCCATATGAGCTGTGCCACTTTGAACAAAGAAGTATGCATCGTAAATATCATTTCCTGATTTGTCATACAGGAGCCCAGCGGCAAACCAATATGCAGAAGCTTGGGCATAAATACCTGCTGTATATACATCGTCTCCAGCTAGATCAACCAATACACCCATTCCGCCACCCATGGAGTGACCGTCATATAAGTCAGCTCTTCGTCCAAAACCCACTCCCTGGCACAAAGAATAATTTACGTTGTCGTTGTGACCAAGTACGCCAGGAGTCATAAGAACATATGGTTCAGCAGTATAGGTATCATTGCCTTCGGTATCCAAAAGGAGACCGTATCCGGCTGTGTTGGCAAATGCTTGGGAAGAATAAAAAGCATAATACTTGTCGGTTCCTCCAATATTGATTAACTCACCAACGCCAAATTGAGCAGCTCCCTGGCAATATACTCTACCAGTAAATGAGTCATCTCCTTCGCCATCCCACAAAATACCTACACCAAAAGTTGCAGAACCTTGTCCGTTATCGTGGACTGTATATGTATCGTTACCCTGTTCATCGACCAATATTCCAATTCCCAAAGTACCAGAGCCTTGCGCACAATTTGTATGTTCATCAGCTATATAAGTATCGTCACCGGTAAAATCAATCACAACCGATACTGGTCTATCAAGGCTAGCGGTTGCTGCTGTAGCACCTTTGTATATATCATCTCCACCACAATCTACAATAAGACAATAATCATCTCCGTGGTATTCGTTAGAGGAGGAATCTCCTGAAAAAGCTATTTTTCCCAAGGGAGTCATGTAATCAAATGATCCACTCCAAGTATGTCCTTCGTCTCGAATGGCTTTTTCAAGCTTAAAAATTGAATACATGACATAAATAGTACCTTCGTAAAGGGGGTTGTAATCAAAATCAGGACCCAGATCCCAAACAAGATCATCAATTTCTTTTCCAATGCCATCGCCTTTTGCTAATAGAGAAATTTTCTGGTAGGCTTCATGCCATTGTTCTTTGGGTAGTTTTCGCAGTGCACGATCTCTGCATCGAGCAGCATATGTGGTAGAATATAGATAGTCTGCCAGTGCTGTCTGTATTTCAAGAGGCATTCCTTCACACATTTTTCGTACTGCTTGTGCATCATTTTCAGTAAACATATACCCATTTGCAGCATATATGTGCTTTACACCATCCAATAATGGTTCTTCAGGATCAATAGGGAATGGTTGCATTTTTATCTCTGGTAAATACATCACGATATGCCCTGTACGAACCATACCTCCAAGGAATTCTTGAAACAATCCGGTATTTTTATACTCCTTAGTTGGCACATTCCAGCTCTCTGCAACACCATAAAAAACACCTGAAGCATTTTTGTGAACATCAAGAGGATTTTTCCACCATTGTGGGAACCAAGGCATAACCATTTCCGCATTCATTTCTGTTAAGTAATCAAGTATCTCTGAATCAAAATCAATATCAGAGCGAAGGTATTCGTAATTGGTTAAAAGATCACCAAACACATCATTCAAATCTTTTTCTTCTGCAAAACCAACCTGAAAACCCAAGCACAACAAACTAATCGACAGTGCAACGCAAATCCACTTTTTCATAAAAACCTCTTTCTTGGCAAGTTCTTTAGAAACTACTTCGATTTATTACGACGACGAAGTTGTAACAATTTCCGAATTCCAACCCACACGCCCCATATAATAAGGACTACCCATAAATAAATGGTCAAAATTTGAACAAGGAATTCGATGATGAAATTAAACAAACCACTAAAAAATTGAACGAAACTGTTCCGAAATCTTTTTCCAATTTCCTTAAAGGACATTACATCCCAGGTAGGATCTTCTTTAAGTTGTATAGTTCGTGGACTTTGAGACAAAGTAATCCGGACCATGGAATGGTCTACCTGCAAATTCCAAACTTCCATTTGCCGTGAAGCAGAGTCAATTCTTTCTTGTACTGAATCAATATAGCTTTGAACTTGTAACACTTCTTCAATCGTTGTGGCTGTTTTGAGAATCTCTAAATATTGCTCTTTCTGCTTTTTTGCATTTTCTAATCTAGCTTGCGTATCGTAATATTCAAGAGTAATCTCATCGGAATATATTCTGCTATAGTGTACCTTTCCAAGTTCTTTGATCCAATCCATAAACATATTTAACTCAGAAGCAGGGATTCGTACTTTTAAGTCAACATTAACAGATACATCATCTCCGCGAGTATTCGACTCTACAATCCATCCGTTAAGTTCTTCCACCTTTTTTTCAATGACAGAAGAAACATCTGCAGGCTCTTTCACTTCAAGAGAGATTTCTGCATTTCGGATAATCTTGCGCGGAAAAGGTGTTTTTTTGTCTTCATTTTCGATGTTTGGACTTTGAGGTGAAGCAGAATCATACGCTTCTTCTTGCATTGAAGAAGAGCTTCTGCCAACATCGACATCCATTTGAGCTTTGTTTTCACCACCAAGACCATTACAGCCCGTCAAAACAAGAATGCACAACAGTACGAAAGTAAAGCAATATTTCTTCATCGCAAACCTCACATTTTTTTTTAGATTTTTGTAACTTTTCGGTTAGCTCTGCTATATATAATACAAAACCATTTCGATTTACCTAAATCAGAAAGGAATATTTGAAAATGAAACTCGCAAAAATTTTGTCCTTCGTCTTAGTAGCATCACTTGTTGTTAGTAGTCTTCTCATTCCAGTCAAAGCAGCTCCAGGAGGTGGTAAAGGTCCCGGAAGCCAGATGAATCGAATTGCAGGAACCCTGCAAAATTTAAATGTTGAAGCAAAAACATTTGATATTCAAGCTGAAAATCCTGATGGAGAATCCGTTGTAATATCTTTTTCCTGTATTGATCAAACCGCATTTATTAGAGATCAACAAGAATCTACACTAAATGCATTCAAAAATGGAGAATCTGTTACTGTTGCAGGAAGAATTGATTTTGAAAACAAAAAAGGCGTTGCTGTTGTTCTTTGTTTTGGCGCTTTCCCCGATAAAGATCCTGGAAGGCCACCTCTTGTAAAAGGTGTTATTGGAGATCTTAACGTAGAAAACTCCACCTTCAACTTAAAAACCAAAAATCCTGAAGGTGAAGAAGTAACCTTCCAAGTAACATGTATCGAAAAAACTCGCTTTTTCCGAGATTTACAACCAGCTACGTTTAAAGATTTTAAAAATGGTGAGGAAGTATCTGTAGTGGGCGTTGTAAAACCAGAAGAAAAAACCATTGCAGCAATGGGAGTATTTCTTGGTGATTTACCCCGTGATCCAAGACAAGGTCCTGGTGATAATCCTCCAAGAGGTCCTAAGCAAGTATCTGGAATGATTTCTGATATCAATTTTGAAAAGAAAACATTTACTCTACACCTCAATGAAACCGTTTCAGTTCCAGTAGAATTCTTTGAATGGACAAATATCACAATGGACAATGAATTAGTTCATTGGAAAACCCTTCGCAATGAAATGAAAGTAGGAATTTCTGGTCCAGTCGATCCTACAGATAAAACTCTTGAAGCTCATCGCATCCTTATTTATACCGACAATACCCCTGGTAATCCTGGTCCTAGAGCAAACATGATCAAAGGAACAATCTCATCCTTAGATATCACTAACAACCAGTTTATACTCTCTGCTGAAATAGATGGAGAAACGAAAAGCATTACTGTACGATACAGCGATGAAACTCGTTTTTTCCGCGATGGAGAAATCTCATCTGAAGATGCTTTCAAGAATAGTGAAGAAGTTACCATTGGTGGCCGTATGCAAGAAGATTTTTTTGAAGCCTTTATGATAGCGTATGGCGAACTCCCCGAAAGAGGAAAGAAAAGATAGTTCTTACACAGTAGTTTCCTCTCTACTCTTGCTCCAAAAAAAGCATCTTTCGGTTGAAAGATGCTTTTTTTTATTGAGTAATTCTCACAAAAGCATTACAATTAAACAAAAACACAGAGGTGGTCGTGAAAAGAAAAAAGCAAAGGCTGAATTATAAGGCAATTGGAATTGCCATTGTTGTTTTAGCCCTTTTTGGGTGGGGCATATATGAAGGCATTGCTTGGAGTATCCACTGGATAGTAGAAAGTCGATACACGATAGAAGATGAGACACTTCACAAATCTCCTCCTGCCAGTGAAGAGATTGCATTCAGGAAGAATGGGGAAGGTTTGTTCATCATTCAATCCAGCAGCTCCAGTACTTCCCAAAAAGCAGTAGCAATTACAAGTGGAGATGATTATTGTCCTTCCTGGGATACATATGGAAAGGGTTTATATTTCATCCGCAAAACAACTACAGATCAACTTCATGTTATGTACTACAATCGAGATGAAAACTTACTTATGCCAAATCCATTACAAACTTTCAGTGAATTAGATATCCCCAACATTGAAAATACATTTATACGGATTTCGCATGATGGTAAATATGTTATTACATCGTCTTACGATTGGGGCATTCAAGTATGGAATATTCAAACCGGGAAAAAAGAAAAAGACTTTCCTATGGAAAAGGTATACAATTACCTGCAGATCTTTTCTCGAAATAATAAATTTTTCTTGTTCACGTCAACCAATCTTTACGACAAACAATTTATCTTTGGTGTTGAAAAACCAAACCCTTTTTCTACTCTCTACTTTGCCACATCAAGTTTTGAAACAACTACACCCATAGACTCTTCTTTGCAAGCATTTCAGGGATATTCCTTTTCAATGAATGGTTATACGTTTGTGTATGCAAAAGACAATCAAATCTATTATGTAGATTCTATCGAAGACCTTACACCAATTGCTCTTTCAGAAGGCACTTACCCCTCTATACGCCCAACATTAACTGAAAAAAAACGTAAAGAGTATCGGTGGTACTCACCATATTGGTCTTCTTTTGATGTAACAAATACAGCAGGATTCATTCCTCTTATAGAACAGCAACTTCTCATTATTGCAACTCCCCACCAACTGGGAACAATACAGTTACAACAAAAAACATTACAACTCCATACAGAAACGATTCAGAATCAGCAAACCTCTTATATGGGGTGGAAACTGATCGATTTCTTATACCAGGATGTCAACTACGATACAAAACCAGAACTCTTAGTATCCTGGTGGCCTGGTGGCTTAGAAGTTGGTGCAGAAAGAATATCTTTTTTTGAAGTTGATAGTAATGGGAAACTAAAAGAACAATTCCGATCGCAACGCAGTCAAAAAAATATAGTGCACTTTAAAGACCTTGACGGTGATGGAACCAACGAACTTGTAAACATTTATCTTGACACTCACCAAGATGCTGGATCAAATCTAGAAAATCTTTATTGGGAAGATATTCTTGTATGGAATGGAACTTCTTGGATCATTTCCAACCAAAGATTTTCTGAACAATATAGTAAACTAAAAGAAACCTATGAAGTATTTCTTATAGATGCAGTAAAAAAACCAGATGATTATGGAGAAAGTCTTTACTTGATTCAAGATCTTCTTGAAAAAGTGAACTCTCTCCTACAACCATGAGGAGTTCGTTTATGAAGAAAATATATACTTTAAAAAAATTACAACTTGGAATAGCAGCAATTCTTTTTCTATCCATTTTAGCTAGTCCAGTTCATATTTTTGCCACCGAACCACCTCCTGAAGCACCCACTAGTCTTGAAACGATTGTTATGTACAACCAAGTGAATTTATTGTGGCAGGATAATTCGACCAGTGAAAAAGGATTTGTTGTTGAAAGAAAAACAGGTATTCATGATTTCGACACTATCGCAGAGCTTGAATCCAATTGCAGCTTTTATCTAGACATGCACTTAAAATCTCAAACCACCTATTATTATCGGGTAAAATCGTTTAACGATGCTGGTTTTTCCACTCCATCCAATGAGGCAAAGGCAATAACCGAAAAATCTCCGTCTGAGGAGACACCACCTGAAGCACCGAGTAGACTCCTTGGTAGAGCAACAAGTCCAACTCAAGTTCAACTTGCATGGCAAGACAATTCAACCAATGAAACTGGTTTTGAGATTGCCCGAAGAACATCGGGTAGTCCCTTCGAAATTAAAGGTCAAGTGTTTTCTGATGTTACATCTTTTACCGACAATATGGTTGAGCCTGACAGAGCTTACTTTTACAAGGTTCGAGCGGTAAATTCATATGGAGAATCTGCCTATTGTGATGAAATACAAGTACGAACAAAATCAGCAAAAGATGACGATGGAGATACATCTCCACCCTCTAGTCCCAGCAATGTAGAGATTCTTTTTGAAAACAAAACTATTTTGTTGACATGGGAAGACACATCTAGTAACGAGGATGGTTTCAGGATATATATGAGCATTGACGATCCAGAACTGTTTGCTCTTTACAAAGATCTCCCCGTAGATACAACACGCTTTGAAGAAAAAGAACTTGTCATTCCGGGACATACATTTTATTTTCATATAACCTCATTCAACAGATATGGTGAGTCTGAACCTTCCAATGATGTTATGATCACCATTAAAGAGACAGATACAAAAACAATCCCTGAAAAACCCACTGATTTGAAAGCGTTTGAAACATATGCAACTGAAGTTGTCTTAAAATGGTCAGATAACGCTAAAAACGAAGAAGGATACAAGATTGAAAGGCGAAGAATCGACGAAGGAAAATTCTCATTAATCCAAACAGTACCAGAAAATGTGAACAGCTTTAAAGATGAGAAGTTAACTCCAGATTCAATCTATTACTATCGAGTATATGCCTACAATTCTGCTGGCAGTTCTTTTCCATCCAATACACTAGAAGTTCGAACCAAAAAAGATACCACAACCCCTCCTCCTGTTGTCCCTCCTTCTGATGATTCTATTGTGATTAAACTACAAATTGGCTCAAAAATTATACAAGTGAACGATAAAAAAGAAACTATGGATGTAGCTCCCATTACTATGTTTGAGCGGACAGTTCTTCCTATACGTTATGTTGTCGAAGCCCTAGGGGGTGAGCTTGGGTATGAAGTTCACTCAAAAACAATCACAATCGAACTAGATGCCATTCGAATTGAAATGCAATTGAAAAATCCTGTTGCCACTGTGAATGGTACGAAAAAGCAGATTGATCCAGATGATCCTCGGGTTATGCCAGTCTCTGTGCCACCTGGAAGAACAATGATTCCCGTACGTTTTGTTGCAGAAAATTTGGGTTGCCAAGTAGAATGGGAACCTCACACCAAAAGTATTACGATCACTAAAAAATAACCATTTTCAGCTACTACTAACACTTTACACAATCTAGTTCAATGTGGATTTTGTAATATCATGGAAAATTTACAAAACCTTAATGGTAAGATACTGAAAAATCCCATTCTTGAATGCTATACTGGATGTAAACTTTCACTTGAGGTGAAATCGTGAACGATATGAAAGAGTTTCGAGATAAAGTTGTTTTGACAATTCTGATTATTGGCTTCTTTGCTTTGTTGGTATATATCGTTTTTCATACTGTTCATCTTCTTTTAATGCTCTTCCTAGCAGGTATTTTGGCTATTTTTATACGCTCCATGAGCACTTTTTTTCAAAAAAAATGGAAATGGAACCCCCGTGTATCAAATGGAGTCAGTATATTCGCATTGATCGCTTTTATTTTTCTACCTTTTGCTTTGGTTTGGGCACCATTCACCCGGCAGACGCAAGGTTTGTTAAAAGCCTTGCCTTCTATCATTGGGTCGCTTGAAGATTACTTAACCCTTCATTTGGGTAAATACGGACTTACATTCGACAGCATCTCTTTAAATTCCATCTTTGATACCATCACAAATAGCATTCAACCCATTGTAAGTGGAGCTTTTACGGCAGTTAGCTACGGTATTGATGCAGTTGCAAAAGTTATCTTAACCTTCTTTATTGCTGGGTTTATTGCAGTTGCACCAAAAGAATATAGCTCTGCTCTTAAAGATTTTTTTCCCCCAAAAATGCGAGGGTTTTTCCGAAACTTCATTCATGACTTAAACACTCTGCTACAGCATTGGATTGTCGGTTTGCTACTTGCTATGCTGTTTGTAGGAAGCCTGGCTACCCTTGGCTATTGGGTGATTGGTCTGAAATATTTTGTAGTATTTGGTGTCATTGCTGGTTTCATGGAAATCATTCCCTACTTTGGTCCTACTATTGCAGCTGGATTTCCTGTATTGTATGCACTTACTCAAGAACCCTCAAAAGCAATTCCTGTTCTAATCATTTTTCTCTTCATCCAATTTATTGAAAACTATTTTTTCATCCCCTTTTTATGGAAGAAACAAGTAAATATTCCTCCTGCCATCTCAATATTCATTATCATCTTGTTTGGTCAGCTTCTTGGTTTTTTAGGAATTCTTCTGGCGATTCCGATATTCCTCGTGACCCGTACTCTGTCTATTCATATCTATAAATCGCAGCAAAATCCGGACGTAAAAGAGCCTGAAATCATATCACATTTAATAAAGGTACCTGATGACGCAGATAACCAATAAAATATCCAGAAAATTTCTGCGAATTCGATTGCAGAATCATGAGATTTATTCCTTTGTGAAACAAATCACAACCCTGATTTCTTCTGTTTATAACATTCCCCTTGTTTCCATATATGCAGGAGCAGAAGAACTTCGCTTTTTTGGAGTTTCTGTTAACAAAGAGGCATTTCAGGACACCCTTCATTCTCCAATTCCAGAGGATTTTCAGTTTCTACCTCCTTTGCTGAAAAGCAGAGATTCTCTTTCATATAAAGAATTTAAACTCCGTGATCATTCATTTGTCTTTAGCGGGATGGAATTCGTTCTCTTATACATTGCAGATCAAAATCAATTAGAATCCATCGCGAATACTTTTAAAGATATTGAGGATCAGATTGCATTGTTGCTTCTCCCAATGATACAAGACGAGGATTGGATTCATAGTAATCAATTTAAAGAATCCCTTCAGATCGCAAATCAGTATATACAGTCTTTCCCATTTTTACAAAGTCTTCTGCAGTTGGTTCTTAATCTAGTCCAGAAATATTCAAAAGCAGAATATCTAACGATTCAATATCATTCTGTAGATCAACCTGAATCTACCACTATCTCATATGGGAAACATGAAGGAAAAAAGTATAACCAGCATACCTACTCAGTAACAGAATATGGTTTTTTTGTTCAAATCACTCTTTACTCCTTACTCCCCTTCCCAAACACGCCTATTGAGGTATATCGGATGAATCGATGCTGTAGATTAACTGCAAAATTGATCTCGTACAATTTTACAAAAACGGAAGACTACTACTTAGAATCTCACATCACTTTCACTAAAATTTACCATACCCTTCTCACAGCAATGCCTGATCAACTTGATCAAATGCTTGCAATTGGACAATCCTTTGCCATTGCCTTGAAACTCAGCATCCCAGAGTCATACGCTTTACAATGGCTTATTGTATTGGATACCGTTGGAAGCATGTCATTGCAGTTGTTTACCAGAGCCGGTAATCAACCGTGGGAAATGGATTTTTCTTCTTTAGTAAAGAAAACAATTATTGAGAATTTAAGTGTCCCGATTCGTTACCCCTCCATTATTTCTATCGATAAAAATCTATTCCATTCTATTCTCAATTGTGTTCGTGCTTATCCACAGTTTACTTGTACAAAATCTCTTCACTCCTCCAAAGCAATGTTGGAAGAAATACGAAAACTGGAGATTCCTGAAAATTTCATTCCAATCTATTTACAAATTTTAACCAAGAATAATCAAAAGAAGTGTTTCGAGATTATTCATTGTTCTAAAGAATTTCGAGAAATCTGCCCTGTTTACAAACAACATCAAAACAAAAAGAATTCTGTCCATCCGTGCTGCGAAGTAGAACACTTACGCAATGAGTTACTAGGAATTCAGTGCAAACAATGCATGATAAAAAGAGTTCAGGAGGAAAACCATGCAAAACATGAACAATGAACAACCTTGTAAAACAAAAATCATCGCAACTATCGGTCCTTCCTCGTCAAATATCGATACTTTAGTTGCTCTAATGAAGGCAGGTGCAACTGTTTTTCGGCTTAACCTGTCCCATATCACAAAACAAAAAGCCAAAGAACTTGTTCAGTTAATTCGGAAATCAGCAAAAAAGATTCAAATCCCTGCCACAATCATTGCGGATCTTCCTGGTCCAAAGGTTCGTATCAGTCATCTTGAAGAAAATGTTCCAGTAACCGAAGGAGAAGAGATCACAATTGTACGAACTCCCACAAAGAAAGATGACATATCGCTAAACTATCCCGAAATATTGGACGATTTAAGTATTGGTGAAACTTTATACATAGATGATGGACAGATACGTTTAAAAATATCATCCCGCGATAAAAATTTTATTAACTGCACTGCACTAAACAGTGGTTTGCTTAAACCAAACAAAGGAATTAACTTTCCATTGTCTAAAATACAGATCGTTTTCCCCACCGAAAATGATATCGATTGGCTTAATTATTTATGCCAGAACGACTTATGTGATTATGTAGCAGTTTCTTATGTTCGAGGAGCAGGGGATATATTCCGAATTCGAGGAATCATTAAAGACTACCATGTCAATATTGGAATCATCGCCAAAATTGAAAAGCACGAAGCATTGAAAGATATCGAGAACATTGTGCAGTTATCTGATGGTATTATGGTTGCTAGAGGAGATTTGGGTTTAGAAATTTCTATAGAAGACATTCCTCACATTCAGAAACATATTATCCGACTATGTAACAAAATGGGAAAACCAGTAATTACTGCCACCCAAATGTTAGAATCAATGATTAAAAGTGCTACTCCCACCAGAGCTGAAGCAGCTGATATTGCGAATGCCATTTTAGATGGAACAGATGCTGTCATGCTCTCTGCTGAAAGCGCAGTATCGTCCAATCCAGTATGGGTTGTTGAAACTATGCGCAAAATCGTTTCAAGAGCGGAGAAAGCTTTTGACAAAGAAAACTTTGATTCCATTATGGTTCACACAGTTCAAAACAATGTTTCTGATGCTATTGCATTCAGTGCTGCCAGAACAGCTGGATATATTAACGCCAGTTGCGTTGTTTGCTTAACCTCTTCTGGTTCCACAGCTAGAAGGATAGCTAAATATCGACCCGATGCGTCAATCATTGCTATATGCGACAATGAAAAAACACAAAACCACTGCGGTTTGTTTTGGCGAACAAAAGCTTATTTTCTACCGTTAAATGAAAATGTACAGGAAGCGATGAATAGTACACAAGAATTCCTCCTTAACCATCATTTGGTCAATCCTGGAGATAAAATTGTTGTTACAATGGGAATGCCTTTGGGCCATAAAGGCAATACAAATCTGATTCAAGTCATCACAATAAAGGAGTAATCCATGAAACACACAAATCACGACCAACTCCAGATTCATTCACATGTATCGATGGGTGAAAATATCATTGGTGTCATCCTTTTTATGCTCGGAATTCATCTGTTTTTAAAGAATACTCCCCATGCTTACGAATACTCTCTCCTATTTGTTTCTTGCATCATTTTAATGATTGGAGCCTGGTTTATCGTAGATCTGTTTCTTTACAAATCTCTATCGTCTGCAATTCCAGGAATTCTTTTTCCCATCATCAGTGTATTCTTGTTGATAGACTTTTTTGCATCTTTGCCTCTATCGTACAGTCAAATTCTCTTCATGAGTGCACTTATCGGTGGTGCAATAGCATATGGAATTCTGTATACTGAAGTACAAAATAAAACATATCAAGCAATAGCTTGGATCTTAGGAATTTTATTTGGATTGCAGCTAATCTCCAGTTTTCCCTTTTTGAAAGATCATCTTGTTTTGCTATGGCCTGCATTTCTGATCATTGCAGGAGCATCTATATTGTGGAAAGTTTTTCGGAAAAGTAAAACCTAATTCACTTCTCAAAAAGTAACATTAAAAAAAGCGTAGAGCTATCCTCTACGCTTTTTTTTTGTACTTGTAGAAAATGCATGAATATCCCTAATGATCGCAGGTATTTACTCCAGTCTGAAGTTCTTGGCGTAAATACAGCTCAACAATTTTCTCTGGATCATCCGAGGGAGTACCAACGATAACATGAATCCCTTTTTGTTCGAATAGAGTCTGAGCTCTTGAGCCCATTCCTCCAGCAATAACAACGGATACATTTTGCTCCGCCAACCACTGGGGCAAAACACCTGGTTCATGAGGTGGAGGTGTTTTCATTTCTTTCTTTTCAACTGTTTTCGTTTGATCATTTACAGTAACAATAGCGAATTCCTGACAATGTCCAAAATGTAGACATAGTTTGTTTTCTGCGCATGGAATAGCAATTTTCATAATCTTCTCCTATAGTTGTGTAATTTGTTCCCAAAGCTTGACAATATCTTCACCTGCTTTTGAGCCAGTGAGTGTTACTACTGGAACACCTTTATTCTGAGCGCGAGTTACTTCTTCATCGTAGGCAACTGTACCCAACCATGTTTCTCCAAGGTCCATTGTTATGCGTTGAATGCGACTTGTATTGTATTCATTCAAATCGGCTTTATTCACACATACAAGTACGGGAATATGAAAAAACTTGCAAACATGAATCAGTCTTTCCATATCATGAATCCCGCTCAAAGTGGGTTCAGCTACAAGCAGGACGATATCAGCGCCTGTAATAGAAGAAACAACAGGGCACCCAATTCCAGGGGATCCATCAACAATAACCCAATCCAGCTGGTTTTCTTTCGCATAATCTTGTGCTTGTTTGCGAACAGCACTAACAAGTTTACCTGAGTTTTCTCCACCTGGCAAAAGTTTTGCATGGGATAGTATACCATAGGGAGTTGTAGATAAATAAATAGTTCCGCAGTGTCTTTCATTTTCCGAGATGCATTTTTCTGGACATTGATCTATACATATACCGCATCCTTCACACGATAATTCGTTAACCGCAAAATGTATTTCTTGAGAAGGTTTTTCCTGATTTCGTAAAATTGCATGGCTCGGGCAAAGATTAAAGCATCTACCACAACTCGTACACTTTTTTTGATCAATTGAAGGTAGTATTCCGCTATAAAACTTCTCTTCATGAAGTGTATGAAGGTCAAACATAAGAAATAAATCTGCTGCATCAACATCGCAATCGGCAAATACTGCTTTTTCTGCCAAAGCAATCAAGGAGGCAGTAATACTTGTCTTTCCAGTTCCACCTTTACCACTTAAAACTACTAGCTCTTTCATGGTTGAAACCTTTCTACAAGAATTTTAGCAGCCTTCGTAATAGACTCGGTAAATTCTGGTTCTCTTCCCCAAGCATTTTCTCCTCTAGAATACATTTGAGCAACAGTTCTTGAATGTGGGATTTTCGTTAATATGGAAATATCCTCTTTGTTACAATACTTTTCAACTCTGTCATCTCCAATACCATCTCGATTGATAATGACCGCAAACGGTGTATGTAACAATCGCAGTGTATCTACTGCGATTGTAAGATCATTCAATCCGAATGCAGTGGGCTCTGCTACTAAGACCACAAAGTCGGTTGCTTTCACTGCATTCACCATAGGACACGAAGTACCGGGGGGTGCATCTATTAAAGTGACCTGGTTGTCGGGGTTCGTTTTCAATACTGCTTCAATAAGAGGAGGCGACATCATTTCTCCAACGTTTAAAAGTCCATATCGAAGATGAACATAAGGATAATCATCACAATCTCCAGATATTACAGTTCCAATTTCTCTTGGATGGGGAGAGATTGCGTTTTCTTCACAAATCAGAATACAACCACCACACCCATGGCAAAGATCCGAAAAGAAGATTGGTCTTTTTTTAACAACAGCAATAGCATTGAATCGACAAACTTGTGCACAACGACCACAGCCAATACATTTATCAAGATCAAATGAACAACTTTGCAAGTAAGACTTTTCTATCGTTTTATTTCGTGGGTTCAAGAAGATATGCACATTGGGCTCTTCTACATCACAATCCAATACTGTAATGGGCTTCTTTGTGAGTTCATGAATCGCAAGCGACAAAGAAACTGTTACAGTTGTTTTCCCTGTGCCTCCTTTTCCTGAGGCAACGGCAATTCTCATTTACCAATGACCAGATACATTTGAAGATGCAGCTTTTTCTAACTCGCCCTTCTTGAACTTTTGTATAGCGTCCTTTACCGTAACATCTTGACTCATATAGATCTGAACACCAGCTTGCATAAGTACTTGATATGCTTTTGGGCCACAATTCTTTGTAATCACAGCTTGCACATTTTGCTGGGCTATATTCTGTGCAGATTGAATTCCGGCCCCTTGTGGAGCAGAAAAGTTCTGTGTATTTGCAAAATAGGATGTGGAATCCGTATCAGTATCGTACACTAAAAAGCCAGGAGAACGTCCAAACCTGGAATCTATTATTGAATCTAAACCATTGTCATTTTGAACACAAAAAGCAATTTTCATACACTACCATCCATTTCTGTAAAAATTACCAAAGCCTCTACCTCGACCACTACGGAAACCTCTACCGAAGACTCCACCAAGGCGCATTCCTCGACCAAAACCTTGTCCTCTTGCCCATCCTAAAAAACGGGGATATGACCTTGTTACCGCATTTTCAACAGGTTGATCCTGGGTATGCACACTTTCGGGATTGCATTTTCCCAATCCTCTACCAGTCATGGGTCCTTGACCATTGGGTCCAGTTCTATCAAATCTTGGCATTTTCATCCTCCTTGTGATCGATATCATCGATCTTTTGATTTTGCCTCTGAGAAGATCTTTCAGGGTATTGACCATAGCACTCAATTTCAATTGCTTTCCCGTGAAGAAGCGCAGAAGCAACTTTTGATCGAGCTGATCGAATAATGTTCCCAAATGTTTGCCGGGATACATCCATTTCTTTGGCTGCATCTTCATGATACAAGCCCATTTCATCAGCTAATCGTAGTGCTTCCATTTCGTCTTCCTTTAGTACGACAATATCAAGAAAATGAATGGGAGTACCTCCTGGTTTGTAAAAATAAACTTTGGGTCGGCATCCAATTCTACGTCTTCGACTACATCTGGTCATAAAAATCTCCTTTATTGGCATATGCCAATTATAGCGTGTTTCATTTTGATTGCAAGAGACTGTTAGAATCTTAATCAAAAAAGAATATAATGATCAAAAAAAGAATGGGGGATTTGTAAAATGAAAATCATCCGAGTGTTACTCTCTTTTTTTGTTGTTCTATCATTTTCTTTCTCTTATAAAATTGTTTCAGGCGATGCTAGTACTGATTCTCCCTCAGTTTACATATGTGCCAACGAATCAAACGTATTCACTTTGCAATCGTCAACGACTGAAATGAAAGTATGGAACCATGACAAAAAATTGATTCGGACATTTTCCCTCGATTCACCTTCACACCCACCTCTTCAAAATATACTTGATGTAGATTGTGACAACCAATGGATCTATATTTTAGAT